>DATCCF010000388.1:0-9057 GCA_036511435.1 Terriglobales bacterium
ACCACCAGCCATTTTTTCGGCGTGTAGCGGCCGCGCAATTTGTAGTGCTGCAAGTTGCGCGGCTCGATGCGGGTAAACAGGAAACTGCCCGCACCGCTCGCCGCCATGATTTCGACGTCGCCATTGAGGCGCAAGGAATCCATGGGCCGCACCCACACTCCCAAAATTCCCCAGTTCTCGGTGATCGCGTAATAGTCTTCGGCGTTGGTAAATGGAGTGATTACCACGCAGGTTCCGTCGGCCAGGGTTTGCGTGCAAGGCGCTCCGCGTTGCGCGTTGTTGGGATAGAAGTACGCCGTCCCTGCGTCCGTATTGCTGAGGTTGTTGTTAGAGTGGGCTTGCTTGTCGGCGTAGCGATAACCGATGTGACCGCCGACGCGGCGATTCAGCGTGTATTCCAGGTCGGCCGTGTTGTACTTGAAGTTCAGGTTCAGATATCGATAGTAATTCACGAAATCCACATCGGCTGGACTGCCGCTGGTGTGGACAGGGGTGCCCGATCCGCTCAGGCAGATCTGCGGCACGACTCCCGCAGAGTTGAACACGCCAATCCCTGAGAGCAGCGACGTGCCATCGTTCGGAAAGCACGACGTGCCCAGGCTGTTCCAGGTTCCCGGCGATCGCGAATTGTAAAAGCGGAATGCATCGGAGAATGCAAGTTTATCGGTGATGTGCCAGGTCCCTTCGACATCCCCATCGCCGAGGACACGCTTCGTGTAAGCCGGGCCGGTAAAGGCAAACTCCCGCTCGTTGGTGCGGGTCACTAATCCGTTGAACTGCTCCAGGTAGTTGGTGACCTGACTGTAGCCGCTGCTGTAAGCGTACCGTGCGGTGAGGTCAATCCGTTTGAGGAAGCTGGAACGCAGCGAGATCTGCTCGGTCGGCAGAAAGCTTCGCACCGGCCCGGTTCGTACATAGCTGAAATAGCCATTGCACCTCGGGTTATAGAAGCCGTTGATGAATGGCGTGGAGCAGGGCAGGCCCGCCTGCGGGTTAAACGGCAGGCCGATATCCACCGGAGTTCCATTTTGCAGCGAGAAGATCTGGTTCTGGTCCACCCGGAAGGTATCGTTCTTGAAGGTGTCGAAGTTCTGGTCGTAGCTGATCGTCGTCTGGCTGAATATGCGGTAATCTGCCCCAAAGCGGTAGGTCTGTCCCGTCACGCGCCACGGTTGGACCAGCAGAACGTCCGTGCCCTCGTGAAACGTGGTGTCGGTTTGACCCTGGCTGCCGTTGTAGTTGTAGCCCGCTCGAAAGCGCAGGCGCGATTCCGGCATGATAGTCAGATCGTAGTTTTGGAAGTTGCGCGACGGCTGCATCAGGTGCGGCGACTGGTTGACCACCACGTACGGATTCACCGGATTAAGCGGATTGGCCAGCACGTTGTAATCCCAGTAGTTCAGGTCGTGGCGATAGGTGAAGCTGAAGTCGTACCACTTGTCCTTCGACACGTTCAGGCGCATCGCCGTTTCGGGATCGCCGCCATAGCCGAAGCTCGACATATTGAGGCGGTCGAAGAGAAATCCGTCATGGTTGAGCGAACGCATGCTCAGGTCCGACGACAGAATGCGCGGCCCCTGCTGCAGGTTCACCCACGTCGAGTACATTGAGACGTTGCCTTCGGTGCCCACAAACCGGTAGCCCGCCTCGATATCGAAATTTGTGTGGTAATTGCCCAAGTCGGTGCCGCTCTCCTGCTGCGCGCTGGTGACGTCCACCCCGAGCTGTTGCGCCGGCAGACTCGCCGGTAGCCACAACGCCGCACCAGCTATTGCCAGTCTCACCACGCGACAAAGCGCTTTCCAGCCGCTTTCCTTCCTCGTCGCTTCAAGGCAACGAGGAGGAGATGAATAAAGCCGATTTGAATTTGCTTTCACCGTCGCCCCCTTTACTTGAAGAAGACGTCACTAGCGTTCGAGCCGTGGATGGCCACATGGCACATAGTGCACGCTTGATATTTATTGGACTGGTTGTGCAGCGTCAGGAACGTCGAGAGCCCGTGGCACTCAATGCACAGATTGTTAACGTTGTTGCGGGTCAGGAGCCGCGGATTGTTCGAGCCATGCGGCACATGGCATGCCGTGCAGCCTTCGGTCTTCACGGGCAGATGGTTGAAGACGAACGGCCCGCGCTTCTCCGTATGGCATTTAAGGCAGATCTGGTCCTGCGCCGTGCTGATCTTCGCGGCTTTCGGCAGGCTGCCGTGCACGTTGTGACAGTCCTGGCACTGCACCAGTCCTTCGTTCACCCGATGATGGAAGGGGCGGTTAAAATCGGCAATCGCGTCGGTATGGCAGCCGTAGCACAAGGTCGGAGTCTTCGCCTTCAGTAGCGCTACTTGCTCTTTCGCTTGATGCGGCGAGTGGCACGTGATGCAACTCACGTCGGCTTGGTAGTGCACTGAACGCTGAAAGTTGGGACGAGTGCTGCCATGGCAGGCCAGACAGCGTGCGCCGACCTGCTGTGCGGTCGCTCCCTTGAAGGAGAAGATTTTCGACTTGTCGCCGCCACCTTCCACGTGGGCGGAACCAGGACCATGACACGATTCACAGCCATGCCATTCTTGCCCCGTGCCCTTCTTGAGATTGGCCAGATTCGTGTTCCAATGTTGAGTGGCTTCAATCTGCTTGTACTGATCTTCGTGGCAGGTCTTGCACGTGTCGGACCCGACGTACTGGGGGCCGGCGGTTGGCGCGAAGGATGTCTGTGGATTCGGGTTCGCCGCCTGTCCCTGCGCTGATATTCCGGTGTGCAGAAAGCAGGCCAAAAGAAACGCAAGGAAGACAGTGGGGATCGTTCTGCTTTGGGTCAGCACCATATAGCTCCCAATTACCGCCCCCGAAAAGTTTCGGAGTTATGCGAACGATGGTCGCCTCGCGTGCCGCCCTCTGGTTGGGCAAGTCAACGCCTGTGCAAACACAGCTTGAGGCTTTTCTGCCGGCTACGAACGAACTGGCGACCGGATTACCATCGCTGTTTTGAGTGAGGATAGTCCTCGTCTGGGCACCAATGCAACTGCCAAAATAAAAATCTAATGATCGACGACATCCTGCAACAGCCACTTTGGTGTGGATGCAGGTCACGACTCCACTGACGTGCTGAAGTGCATAATGGCGGGCGCGCATGTGGCCATGATGACTTCGGCGCTGCTGAAGTATGGTATCGAGCACATCGGCGTGGTACTGACCGGTATGGAAGGCTGGATGGAAGAGCACGAGTACGTCTCCATCCGGCAGATGCGCGGCAGCATGAGCCTGGTCAACATCGAGGATCCGGCGGCGTTTCTGTGCGGCAATTACCTGAAGATGCTCAGCTCGTACACTTGCCGCGAGCCGGGCACGGCATTGACTACGTTTTAGCTTCAGCCATTAGCCGCGAACAGCTGCCGGCAGAGTCAGGATTCTCGTTGATGGCGGCCGAAATTTCGCTGCGGCTGAAGGCAATCGCCGGCGAGCCACTTATCCGCTTCGACGACACGGGACACGCGCCTTTTTTCCCACCGGCTGAAACTTCTTCCTTATTCCGTACGAATTAGCTTGCCAAATTAAAAAACCGTATTACTATCCCTTATCACCGGAATTTGGAGTCCGGTCTAGCTCGGCGCACCTCAGGGTTCGCCGCTTGCCTTCACTTCCAACAACCCTACGAGGCGATAAGAACATGAGCCTTGCATCTATCTCCCTAGCTCCCATGCTGTCCATCCTCTTTTTCTTGACGATTTCCGGCCTATCGCTGACCGCGATGTTGCTGGCCGTTCAACAGCTGTGGAAACGGCATGCGCCTGTTGTCGTGGCCGGCAGTGTAACGTTAGTGGTCTTTTTTCTGGCGCTCTCGACCGCGCAGGCAACGGACCGGGTGATCATCAACGGCGATGGTTGCCAGGTGACCGAGGAGGACTCAGTTGGCATTTTCCTGCAGAGCAATCTGTATCTGCGCATCGACTTCCCCGATTCCCATTGGCGGTTCGGGCTGCGCAACGACGGTATGAAGGGCCTCAGCCTGGTCGATGTTGGGGTGCAGGCGGCCCAGTTCACCTCGAAACAGTACATCATCAAGCACGCAGGGCTGGCGGACATGTTTGTTCCCTACGACGATCGCAGCCATACGTATTATGACATGTCGTTCGGCAACGACCGCATGGACCAAATCGATGCCGCCGATCTGCCATCGCAGAATGCCGCGCTCGTTTATCTGCGGAAACAGATGGGCACTCGCTACGTGCGCGATACCGTACCCAAGGTCGCGGTTGAATGCCGCGAAGTGGGACTGGGATGGATGTGCAAGGAGCCGGGTAACCACGTGCGCAGGCGCATCCACGATGTTGTGGTCTGGGCCGTTTACGACGCTTTCAACTACGACTACATCATCCAATACACCTTCCACGAGGACGGCGGCATCAGCTTCCGTGATGGCGCAACCGGCTACAACCTTCCCGGCAATACATCCAAGCCTCACGTTCACAACCCATTCTGGCGGGTGAGCACCAAGCTCTTTAATCGGACGGATAACCAGGCGTTGGAGTTCGTTCACGTCGAGGATTCCAACGGTAGGATCGCCACCGATTCCGAGCTGCCGATTCCCACCGAGCAAAGCATAGACTGGGATCCGCTGAAGTTCAGCAACGTTATGATCCAGAGTGCAACCCAGACCAACACTTACGGACATCTGATGGGCTACGAGTTCCTCCCCGGCGATCGCACCGGGACGGGCAGGTTTTCGCAGCGTACTCAGGACAAGGAGATGTGGACGCTGCACGACGAATATCTGACCAACGATAACCCGGGCGAAGACGGCAGCGGCTCCGGCCACAACAACTGGCGTTACACGTGGTACTCGCCTGACGATTATCTGCTGAACTACCTCAACAACGAACCTATTGGCGGGACCGGCGACGGCGTGGTGCTGTGGTACATCTCCTCGGTGCACCACGAGCCCACCGATGCTGACAACCAGCGAGGCAATGGCAGCCGCACCGGTATCACCCTGATCCACTGGGCCGGCTTCGACATGGAGCCGCACAATCTGTTTGACTACAATCCGCTCGGCGGTCCAGCCAACTGCGGCAACTGAGCGGCACTACCTTGATCAGGGCCGGCGCTGACTTGCCGGCCCTACCTCGCCGCCACTGTGTGGACGCCTTTCGCCATGATTAACAGCACGCGTCCGTCTGGCGTACGCCATGTTTCTTGTTATTGACGCCTGCAGAAGAAGTCTTCGCGGTAACAGGTGGGTCGAACAGGCTGCGACCCTCGATCACGAATTTCTCCGTGTCTTTAATAACCTGTATCAGGCTCTAGGGCAAATCGTCCTGATTTGGAGAAAGAAATACGGCAGTCTCTAACCGCATTTCGTGAAACCACCCTTGAGGGAGCGGCGTTTAGTTTTGACGAGCCACAGGGAGCAAAAAATCAAGTCTCAAGGATTACCCGCGCGGGACCTGCCCAAGTTAGAGGTCCATTTCACCAACGAGCCCGCCTGTTTCGGTCTACCTGTTCCTACAGCGCTGACCGGGGTTTCTTCGATGTCCCCATCAGAAGAATAGAGAAAACTTTCGATCTCATCGATTCGTTCGCTCGCGTCGTGGTACCCAATCTCAATGAGATCGCTCGTGTACTTTGAGGTGAATAGCAAATAACTCATCAGATCCGCACAGGAAGCCGCATCTCGCCCCAAACTGCTGACAAAGTACTGGATAAGATAAGGCATGTCTCGCTGGTGTTGCTCCGCCAACTGTGACAAGTTGACCGAAGGCGTAATGAGACATGTCGTCAACGGCCGCATCCTTTCACATCCTTCAATCCCAGGCTGGCTGATCTGGCCACTGCCCAGCAGTTGATTCAATCGTTCAAGATGCTCGATGTCAGTGGCCAGGTGGTCCAAAAACATAACATTAAAAAGAACTCCCATGACCTGCGATAGCGAAGGATCTCTATTATCCGCCGCTTCCTCTTGGTGTTCCAGATTGTGGCCGCGGGCACTGATCGCGAAAATCTTTCTTGCTCCCAGCCGTATGATCGGGCTGAGAGGCTGTTGAAGTCGGATACAACCATCGCCGAAGAAGGCCGTTCCTCGCGCGGTTTTAAGTCTTACAGGCTGAAAGACCAATGGAATAGCAGCCGACGCGCAGATGTGGTCGACGGTAATCCTGGTTGCAAGGGTCACACGGCGGCTCCGGTTCCACATAGGGTGGCCCTTCACCCCTTGAATGAAGAGGTAACTCTTGCCCGAGTTATAGTTCGTCGCGGAAATGGCCAGTGCGTAAAGATGCCCACGCTTGATATTCTCCTGAATTCGGTCGCAATTGAGGTGTGTGCTGAGAAAGTGCCTCAGAGGAGTTGCATCCAATAAGGAGTGGGCGTTACCTCCTCCAAGAACTGCTCCAAACGAGAGATCCAGCATCCAGGTAAGGGAATTACGGGCCTGCGAGAAAACATCACAGCGAAAGATGTCGGAAGGTCTAAGTTCCGACCAAAGCCGGGCGGTGACTTTGGTCACCAAAGCGAAATCATCGCTACCCGCGGCCAGGGCAGCACCATTAATCGCTCCGGCGGAAGCGCCTTCTATGATGGGAAAGGGATTGCCCTGCGTTTGAACCCGTTTTATCTCGCCTATGCGTTTGAGAACACCGGCTTGATAAGCGCCGCGAGCACCCCCGCCTGTCATCACTAAACCGATCGCGTTTCCCATCTTCCTCCTCCTCTGTGGCTCGCCTCGTAAGGAGTCCGGATTGTTTGGCGGGTCTTGAAAGAGCGGCCGGCCTACTTCCGTTCCTGGTTTTGACGAATGCGACGTGGCAGGCCCATCTCTAAGCTGCCATACCTTGCGATGTTTGTCTGTGATGCAAGGCACGAACTTGTCGTTCGGGTGTCGCCGCTCTCATGGGATGCCCTTCACCGACCATGCAGCCCCTGCAAAAAAGCACAATACCGGTCATCAGCCGGGCAGGTTCCTACTCCACTCCGTACAGGGTTTCACTGCCAGCATGACTTGCCTTGGCTCGCCGGGCGCAATCGAGTTCGAATGTTTCTGGCGCTAGCGGGTACAGGCGTATATTGAACTTCCCCGGCCAGACTCGGAATCGTTGTTGCCGGCACCCGGATCGGCCAACCGCCTTAGCATTTCGAAGCGGAAGGAAACATGTGGCTTGGTTTCGACCTCGGTACGCAAAGTGTCCGTGCCATGGCGGTGTCGGAGATGGGCCAGGTGCTTGGACAGAGCTCTCAGCCGCTGACCAGCCGACGCGAAGGTCCCCGGCACGAGCAGGATCCGGAGGAGTGGTGGCGCGCCATCGTCTACGTCTGCCGTGCAGCTCTTGCCGGCTTGCCCACCTCGTCTATCCGGGGGCTGGCGGTTGACGGCACCTCCGGCACCATCCTTCTCGTCAACCGATCGGGCAAGGCACTCACACCGGGGCTCATGTACGACGACACGCGTGCAAAGGACGAAGCGCGCCGTACGAATGAGGCCGGCGCCGCCGTCTGGGCCTCGCTCGGATATCGCATGCAGCCGTCGTGGGCTCTACCTAAGCTGCTTTGGTTGCTACGCGAACATCCCAGCGTGCTCCCCAGTGCACGTCTCGCTCACCAGAACGATTTCATCAACCGCCGGTTCTCCGGTCACGAGGTCCCATCGGATTCAAGTAACGCGCTCAAGACGGGTTACGATCTGATCCGAGAAGCATGGCCGCACGAGGTTCTTGACGCGCTCGGTGTGCCTGACCGGGTTTTGCCCGCGGTCGTGCGCTCCGGTACGCAACTCGGCACTGTCTGCGCTGAGGCCGCGGAGATGACCGGCATCCCCGCAGGGACGCCGATCATTGCTGGTATGACCGATGGTTGCGCCGCCCAGATCGGCGCGGGAGCTTTGGAAGTAGGCAGTTGGAATTCAGTACTCGGGACAACGCTGGTACTCAAAGGCGTGACCAGAGAACTGATTCGCGATCCCGCTGGAGTCGTGTACTCGCATCGCTCTCCCGACGGTAATTGGCTGCCGGGCGGCGCCTCCAGCACCGGCGCAGCCGTCCTCGCAAAGCAATTCCCAGGGAGTAATCTCGACGCATTAAGTACACAAGCAGCCGAGCGAGAACCGGCGAGCATCATTGCCTACCCGCTTGTCTCCCGGGGTGAACGTTTCCCTTTCCTAGCCCCCGATGCCGGAGGATTTCTGCTAGGCGATCCTGCGGACAAGATTGATCTCTACGCAGCACTGCTTCAGGGGGTGGCTTTCATTGAACGGCTTTGTTTCGATTACCTCGACATGCTGGGCGCACCAATCGGCGGTCAGCTCAGCTTGACGGGTGGCGCAGCCCGTAGTCGCTACTGGTGTCAGCTTCGCGCCGACATCCTCAATCGTCCTGTTCGCCTGCCTGAGAACGCCGAGCCCGCGTTGGGAATGGCTGTCCTGGCAGCCTCCGCGGGCCGACGCGTCTCTGAGGTTGCCAAGGAGATGGTACGCGTTCGCGAGGTGATCGAGCCCCGGCCATACCGATTCGCTCGTTTCCACGAATCGTACCTGCGGCTCGTGGAAGAGCTCGCACGCCGCGGATGGGTACAATCGGCGGTGGTTGAGCATGCTAAGAGGCGGGCCGCACTTGAACAATGACCACGCCCATCGCTCGACACTCGACTGACAAAGACAACTCTTGCGCCCGAAGCCTCTAGCCGACGTGAACCGCAGGAAGAAGGTCCTTAATCCCGGTGCTCACTTTTCCTTGACACTCCCGACCGGCGCCATTTGCGGCTCCGGCTTCAGCGGTTTTGACTTTAATCGGCTGAGCGCCGCCACCGGGGACGCAAACGTAATGGGCTTATCACCGCTATGGACGCGCAGCAGGTGATAGGTCAGGAGCAGTTGGGTAATTGCCAGCGGATCGCTGTGCCGCACCTCGTTGCGATCGTTATAGTCGCCGAACTGGTCAGCGCGCAGCGGACGCAGGTCGGGCAAGTGTTGCCAGATCGCCTCTTCCAACTTGGTGGATTGTTCCCGCGTAACGCGGCCGTCCACGTCGAGAAAGTCTACTGGGCGGCCACAGTCGCGGCCCAGTTGCATGCGGACGCC
>DATCCF010000389.1:0-17313 GCA_036511435.1 Terriglobales bacterium
CCGCCAACTCCCCCAGGGTCCCTTGGCCCTGCTCATAGGCCTGCAAAAACTTTCGCCGCAAATCATTCGCGTAGGGTCGTGCCATCGGGTGGAGCGGAGAATCGCCACCAACAGTCTACACTATCGCTGGAAACGCTCTAAACAGCAGCATCCTGAACTCGCCGAGATGTATCCGCGTATGTTCGTGAACGTTTGAAATAGGTGGATACTGACAAACGTCGCTTTCGCTAATACTTCACAATCTTCGTGAAACTCGCGGGATCCAGGCTGGCGCCTCCGACTAGCGCGCCGTCAATTTCAATCTCCGACATGAGCGCCGCCGCGTTAGCTGGCTTAACGCTGCCGCCGTAAAGAATCCGCAAGCTGTGGGCGAACTCTTTGCCGAACGCCTTCTCCGCCTCGTGGCGGATCACCATGTGGGCATCGGCGGCCATCTGAGGCGTTGCCGTTTTGCCCGTGCCGATGGCCCACACCGGTTCGTATGCGACGGCGAGTTTCGCCGCTTTCCTTGCCGAGATGCCGTTGAAGGCGCGCGTACACTGGCGGCGGAGAACGTCTTCGGTCAGGCCAGCCTCGCGCTCCTCTAGTACCTCGCCGACGCAGACGATGGGCGTCAGTCCGTTCTCCAGCGCGATCTCGAGTTTGCGGTTGACGGTGTCGTCGGTCTCGTTGAAGTACTGCCGGCGCTCCGAGTGCCCGATGATCACGTGCGTGACTTGGATGGCGGTCAGCATTCCGGGAGAGACTTCGCCAGTGAAGGCCCCCTCTTTTTCCCAGTGCATGTTCTGCGCGCCGACGGCGACGTTCGATCCACGCGCCGCTTCCACGGCAGCGTGGAGGTCAACGAACGGCGGGCAGACGACGATTTCGTCGCGTGAGTGGCCGGTTACCATGGGCAGGAACTCGCTGAAGAATGCGGTGGTCTGTTCCGGCGTCTTGTACATCTTCCAGTTGGCGGCGATGAGCTTCTTACGTGTCATGGATTAAGTCCGTTCTCAGGGATGAGCTGGCGGCAAAAGCGCGAGCGGCATGGGTGTATTGGGTGAACGTTTCGGAATCGAAGAGCACGAACCGCACTTCCCGGACGTGGACTGCCTTTTCGAGTGCCTCAGCCGAGCTGGTTATGGCGACTTGCGACGCCTGGTCTACCGGATAGCGGTAGGCGCCGGTGGAAATTGCAGGGAAGGCGACAGATGCGAGCTGCAGCTCGTCGGCAATGCGAATCGCCTCGCGATGGCAACTGGCAAGCGTTTCTGGCTCACCCTGCTTGCCGCCGTTCCAGAACGGACCAACGGTGTGGATGACGTAGCGCGCCGGCAGGCGTCCCGCGGGAGTTGCGACTGCTTGTCCGGCGGGAAGACGGTCGATGCGCCCGACAATCTCCCGGCAAGCCTCGAGGATCGCTGGGCCACCGGCGCGATGGATAGCGCCATCCACGCCTCCGCCGCCCAACAGGGAAGAGTTGGCGGCGTTCACGATGGCATCGGTCTGTTGGCGAGTGATGTCGCCGGGCCCGAAGATCACGAGAACGCGATCCCCCATCGTTACGCGCAGAGCCTGAGGGCTGCCATGCATGTCGGTTACTTGTTGCTCAACGCTTCCACGCCGGGCAACTTCTTGCCCTCCAGGAACTCCAGCGAGGCGCCGCCTCCGGTCGAGATGTGCGTGATCTTATCGGCCACGCCGGCTGCCTTGACCGCAGCCACGCTGTCGCCGCCGCCGACGATGGAAACCGCCGCTCCATTGTCCGCCACGGCGTAAGCGATTTTCTTCGTTCCTTTGGCGAAGGCTTCGATCTCGAACACGCCCATGGGGCCGTTCCACACGATGGTGCGGGCGAGGCTGATCTCAGTGGAGAACAGCTCCACCGTTTCTGGTCCGATGTCGAGTGCCATCATGTCGGCGGGAATCGGCTTGCCAACGCCAATGTTCTGAATGCGTGCGCTGGCGTCCATTCGGTCGGCGACCACGTGGTCCACGGGCAGCAGGAATTTCACACGGTGCGCCTTGGCGTCGGCGAGAATTTGCGACGCCAATACCACCTTGTCCGCCTCCAGCAGCGACTTGCCAATCTCGTGTCCCTGCGCTTTGAGGAAGGTATAAGCCATGCCTCCTCCGACGATGAGCGTATCCACCTTGGTCATCAGGTGGGTGATGACGCCGATTTTGTCGCTTACCTTGGCTCCGCCGAGAATCGCGACGAAGGGCTTTTGCGGATGAGACAAAGCCTTGCCCAGATATTCGAGCTCTTTTTCCATCAGCAACCCGGCGGCTTTCTTCTCCACAAAGTGAGTAATGCCTTCGGTGGAAGCGTGGGCGCGATGCGCCGAGCCGAAAGCGTCGTTCACGTAGAAGTCGCACAGCTTTCCCAGTCGCCTGGCGAATTCGGGATTGTTGGCTTCCTCTTCCGGGTGAAAGCGCAAATTCTCCAGCATCAAGGACTGGCCGCGCTCCAGTTTCTCAGCCATCTCTTCCGCCTGCACGCCAATGCAATCGGGAGAAAAGCCGACGTTCTCGCCGCGCCGCAATAAGTCGTCAATCAGAACGCGCAGTCGCTCGGCCACCGGCTTCAGGCTCATCTTGGGATTTGGCTTGCCCTTCGGACGCCCAAGGTGCGAGGCCAGTATCAGCCGGGCGCCATGCCGCAGCGCGTACTCGATGGTGGGCAGCGTTTCGCGGATGCGGGTGTCATCTATGACGCGGCCGTCGTCGAGCGGGACATTGAAGTCAACCCGCATGAAGACTCGCTTATTGTTCAGCGGAAGATCACGGATGGATAACTTCGTCATAAGACCTCGTCAGTAGCCGGTTGTCAGTTGCCAGTCGTCAGTAGCCAATCGACAGTTGCCAGTCGTCAGTTGTCAGTGGCATTCGTAACTTCAGTTCCATCGCGAAGGATGCACTCGCGTCCCCAACCCTTTCAGGTGACGGATGACTTACGCTAACAACTGGCTACTGACTACTGGCTACTCCTTTCATAGGCCCTTCTGTCCGAGGTAATGGATAAGGTCGCGGACCCGGCAGGAGTAGCCCCACTCATTGTCATACCACGAGATCACCTTCACGCAGTTACCGGCCACCACTCGGGTCATGGGCGCGTCCACAATCGAGGAGCGATCGTCGCCACGGTAATCGATCGAGACCAGTTCCGCAGTCTCGTATCCCAGGTAGCCCTTCAGCGGGCCCGCTTCGGACGCGGCCTTCAGCGCGTTGTTCACCTCTTCCACGCTGGTCTTCTTCTCCACGAAGACCACCAGGTCAACCACCGAGACATTAGGCGTCGGCACGCGCATGGCGAAGCCGTCGAGCTTGCCCTTCAAGTCAGGAATCGCCAGATAGACCGCCTTGGCGGCGCCGGTCGAGGTCGGAATCATGGACAGCGCGGCCGCGCGAGCGCGCCGCAGGTCCTTGTGCGGGAAGTCGAGGATGACCTGATCGTTGGTGTAGGAATGGATCGTGGTCATGGTGCCGCACACGATTTTGAAGTTATCGTTGATGACCTTGGCAATGGGCGCCAGGCAGTTGGTGGTGCAAGAGGCATTGGAAATCACGTTGTGCTTCGCCGGGTCGTACTTGTCTTCGTTGACACCCAACACGATGGTGATGTCTTCACCGCTTGCCGGTGCCGTGATGATGACTTTCTTCACCGGCCCACGCAGGTGCTGCTTGGCCAGTTCCGCCTTGGTGAACTTGCCGGTGGACTCGATGACGACCTGCGCCCCTACCGACTCCCAATCGAGCTTGGACGGATCTTTTTCGGCGAAGACGCGGATGCTCTTGCCGTCCACGCTGATGGAGTCGGCGGTGGCGGAGATCTCGTTTTTCAAGTTGCCAAGAATGGAGTCGTATTTCAGGAGATGCGCCAGTGTCTTGGGGTCGGTGAGGTCGTTGACCGCAACGAACTCCAGATTCTTGTCGGTGAGCGCGGTGCGCAGAATGTTGCGACCGATGCGCCCGAAGCCATTGATACCTACTTTGATTGCCATTTTGCCTCGCTAAAAAAATGTCAGATTGAAATCCAATAAATCGAACTCCGCCCCATAACGACGAGCATGATCGGGAGCCCAAACGAAAGCCTAGCATCATGGGTAAGGCGAGGCAATGGCCTAAGTCACAGCATGTCCTAAGTCACAGCACCTCTTGCAGGGGGTCTGGCATGGCACAGTCGGGCAGCCGATTGCTACCGGCTAGGCAGGCGTGTTACAAGTGCAACATGCGCAGATGGATGCGCGACCGCGGCAAGCGGCGCAAATCGCCAGACGACAAGCCAGGGCAGGAGAATCCCGCCCCGCTGCAACCCAAATTCCCCGATCCGACGGCTGCTGAAGTCGACGCTGACAGGCAGCCTGATTTCGCAGCACAATCCGAAACTCAAGCGGAACCCCAGATCACATCGCACGAGCCGCAGCCAACCGGCCCTGCGGGTGGAGGCGAAGAGCCTGCACAGCGGCGCGACCGCAACCGCCGCCGTGGACGACGCGGCCGTGGTGGCCGTCCACAGCCGCCCCTGCAGGTCCCTGCCTTGCCTCGCCCGGGTGGTCCCACGGGAGAAGCGGGCGAGGCCGAGGAGCCGACGGAGACCGCCGAGCCCGCAGCCGTTGTTCCCGCTGCGCCCCGTCCGCCGGCGCCCCACGAGACCAAGAAGTCCAAGGGTGCGGTGGTGCTCTCAATCGGACTTCCGGGGTCCGGCAAGAGCACGTGGTTTAAGCGTCACAATATCCTCCCGCTGTCCAGTGACATGGTGCGTATTCTGCTGTTCGACGACGTCACCGAGCAGCGCTACCAGGACCTGGTGTTCTCCACCTTGCGCTCCATGCTGCGCGGCCGCCTGCTGGCCCGTCGTCCCTGGAACTACGTGGACGCCACCAATTTGACTCCCCACGAACGCCGCAGTTGGGTGAAGCTGGCGCATGACTTCGGCTACGAGGCGCATGCAGTCTTCTTCGATGTGCCGCCGGAGGTCTGCATCCACCGCAATCACCGTCGCGAGCGCAACGTGCCGGAAGATGTCATGCAGCGGATGGCAGCCAAGCTGCGTCCGCCGAAGTTTGAAGAGGGCTTCGCCAAGATTACGGTTGTGCGATTGAGAAAGAAGGACGGCGAAGGCGGTACCCCCGCGGAGCCTCGACAAGGGGCCGAAACTCAATCCGACGAAGCCGAGCCACCCAACGTGGCGGATGCCGAGTATTAGCTCGTCATAATGATGTTGAAGAAGGGAAGAGCGGTCTGCGGACCGCTTTTTTCTTCCAGGGCAAGAACATCCTTCGCCAGCCAAAATCCCCTCATCGAATCGTAACAATTCCTCTGTTGCCATCGCCGCGAGCCGTCGCCATCGACGGCGGCTTGCAGTCGGTTAACGTCGCCTTCCCGTGTACGCCCCCGGTTTCAGCAACGGAAAGGAACATAAGCCGGGCGGGTTGGTTGCTTCGCGGTTACTATGCGGACTACGGCATTGCCGGGAACTTCCGGGCACTGCAGCCAATTTACAAATTTCTGGCGGAGAGGGAGGGATTCGTCCAGAGGAGATTTAGTTAAGTTATAGACAACCCGGTAACTTAGCCATAATCTATTGGTCCTAAAAGATTTGACGCTTTGTTGACCCATGTACGACGCTCTTGTAGTGTGCGGCCATTCCGGTTCGAAACCTCCAAAAAGGCTAACAAAAGCTAACAAACTACCTGGGCGCCGAAGTCGGCTTGCAGAAGTGGCGACCCACCTAACTCACTGGCGTTCCTTTGGTCACGACCTCCGTCCCCGCCAAGCGCGCCCTTTCCAATTCTGGATTGCCGACCGCACGTAAACCCGGCGAGACTCGAAGCCCCTCCGCACGGCAATCAAATCCCATAGGCCCGCGTCCGCTGCGCCAGCAGCTTCCTTCTGACGGCTTTATCGAACGCGCCCCCCCAACGCTCTGTTCCTCTCCACCCTCTTCGGAAAGGCGCGCCTCCAATAAAGCACTAGCGTCATCCGGAATGTTTACCGCTTTTCTATCTCAGTTGGCGCAAAATCGCCGGTGCGTCCATCGACGGACTCAGTTCATGCGATGCCCTGTTATCGCCAACTGACTTCGGAGCTATCCAAAGTGCGTTATGAGTTTAGGCCGTTGGAAGAGGGGGACGGCAGAACATGTTCCTGAGTGAGAATCTCCTGAAACTGGACATGGAGACCTGCTGAGAAAAGGAGGCGGCCTGCCGTGAACTAGAATGATGGCCATGGAAATCCGTCGCAATGTGAGAAGGAATCAGTCGGCGCTGCTATTGCTGGGCGTTGCGGCGCTAATCCTGCAGGGTGCAAGATGCGAGGCGCAGGCAGACCAACAGCTGCTGGCCAAGTCAGTGCTTTCTTATCATTACCACAGCGCTCCGTTAGCGCCGGTCTTTCTGTCAGAGTATGTGGTTACGGTTGAACCCAGCCGGCTCGGTCAGCTTGTGGTATCGGTTTGGTCCTGGCAGTCCCGTGGAGGGGGCTACGCGTAAGTTTCGACTCAGCTCCCATCAATACCGGAAGCTGATTGATGCTCTGGCCGGAGCGGGGGTGCTAGCGAACGGGTGGACGGCGGCCGCAACTCCGCTCGGCGCCAGCCAGGAGAGCGTGACCATCGAAGAACCATCGCGTAAAACGGTTACGATATCCTCCGTGCTGGAGCAAGAACCAAAAATGCGGTTTCTCGTGGTGGTTGCCGCGATGCGAGCGGCGGTGCCGAAGGCGGCGTGGATAGCTAAGGACCGTGATCAGCAGGCGTATCAGACGAGCATGCATTAAGAGTAGATCGGTGCGGGTTGGCGAAGGCCAACCCGCACGATACTCAGTACCCAACCGACTCAGGCCCAGTCATTTGCAGGCGCCGTTGCCGCGCTTGTTCCACATCTGCTTCTCCTGCGGTGACATTCTGGCCCAGGCCTCGCCACGCGTGATGTCATTGGAATATTCCTGAATGCAGGCCGGTGTGGTAGGAAGACTGCGGCCACACGGAGTGATTACTGCTTCGCAGGCGCGCCCGCCGTATTTACGGCAGGCGTTCCCAAGGTTCACCGGGCAACCATTTAATTCCTCACAAAATCAGGAGTAAGATTCGGATCAATGACTCCTGCGGATCCAAAGTCGCCGCGAGCCACCACGTCCCGTCCGTTTCGCTGGCTTATCGGCATTCTCACGGGCGTACTGTTGGCGATGCTCGTAATTGGCACCGCACTATGGGCGTTCACCGGCTTTGGCCTCTTCGAATTCAGCCGCATGCTGCGCGGCGGACAAGTTCACATCAGCGTGGACCAACCCACCCTCATCCACCAGATCCGGGCGCTTCAACGTCTCGAGACAGTCGGCTACACCATGGACAAAATTATCAGCGGCGAGCGCGAGAATCCCATCCTGCCGAGATTACTCGCGGGTGATCGTCTGCTGCTGGTGGTACACGGCGAGGTGATCGCCGGAATGGATCTGTCGAAGCTTCAGCCCAGCGATATCGTCGTAAGCGGGCGCAGCGTTTCGATTCACCTGCCGCAAGCCGAAATCTTCACCACTCGCCTCGACAACGCGAAAACGAGAGTCTATTCACGCGACACCGGACTCTTCTCCACGGCCGATCCGAATCTTGAAGGCGAGGTACGCCAGGAAGCTGAGCGCCAACTTCAGGCAGCCGCATTGCAGGACGGCATTCTGAAGACCGCCGACAAAAATGCCCGCCAGACGCTTACCAGCATGCTGACGGGCCTTGGGTTCGGGAATGTAGAGATTCGCTAAGGGGATTCGCGGAAGCGCGGTCTAGTTTTTTCCAAGCCGCGCGACCGGGCGCGCCTGTCCTTACGACCGCCTCAACTCATGCGATGCCCTGTTTTCATCAAGTGACATTCCGGGTAGACCGTCTACCGGGCAGGAGTGGACACATTCGTAGACACTGGCCGACTTCGGGGGAGCCTTGCGTCTCGCCCGGCCGCGAACCACCAGTGCAATCCAGTTCCCGATTTCGCATAACTTCAGGGTTGTCCCTCATCCCGGCACAATGCGCTATGGACCCGGCTAACCAGAGCGTGTGTCTTGGACTTCTGGTTCTCGCAGAGTGGGTGTCGAAGGGCACGCGCTACCCCGCACTGCAGCTTTCCCATTCATGAAATTGGGCAATCACACGAAAAGCATTCCGATACAGCGCGAGGTTCGAATCGATCGTCTACGTGCCAATGTTGAAGCTCTTACGCACACGCCCACAAAAACCCAGCCTGTGTTTGAAGGTTGCAACACCCCCTTCTTCGGTTGGCACTTCATATAAACTTGCGTGTGGACCCACTTCGCAGGGAGGAGCTGAAATTGGCCGAGGAGGAGGCGCTTTGCCACTAAATCGGGATGTGCTTTGGTACAAGGACGCGATCATCTATCAAGTCCACGTCCGCACATTCCACGACAGCAACGGGGATGGCATCGGTGATTTTCCGGGGCTTGAAGCGAAGCTCGACTACCTCCAGGAACTGGGGATCAGCGCGATATGGCTCATGCCATTCTTCCCTTCTCCTCTGCGCGACGATGGCTACGACATCGCGGATTACGTCTCCGTCCACTCAAGCTATGGAACATTGGAGGATTTCCGGAAGTTTCTGGGGTCGGCCCATGATCGAGGAATCCGGGTCATCATCGAAATGGTGTTGAACCACACATCCGATCAGCATCCGTGGTTTCAAGAGTCGCGAAGTTCCCGGGACAATCCACGCCGCGATTGGTACGTCTGGAGCGATACCAACACCCGGTACAAGGGAGCCCGCATCATTTTTCTTGACACGGAAACGTCCAACTGGGCGTGGGACCCGATTTCGAAATCCTACTATTGGCATCGCTTCTTCAGTCACCAGCCGGATCTCAACTACGACAATCCTGCCGTTCGAGAACAGATGTGGAACGTAATGAAGTTCTGGCTGGAGATGGGGGTTGACGCCTTCCGGCTGGACGCGGTGCCGTACCTGGTAGAACGGGAGGGCACAAATTGCGAGAACTTGCCGGAGACCCACGGTGTCCTGAAGGAGTTGCGACGAAAACTCGATGAAAAATTCCCGGGCAGAATGCTTCTAGCGGAGGCCAATCAGTGGCCCGCGGACCTTCGTCCATACTTCGGTGAGGGAGATGAATTCCACATGGCGTTTCATTTTCCGTTAATGCCCAGAATGTTCATGGGGGTGAAGCTGGAAGACCGCAAGCCCATCACTGAAATCTTGCAGCAGACCCCGGAAATCCCGCCCTCATGCCAGTGGTCCCTGTTCCTGCGCAACCATGACGAACTGACACTGGAAATGGTGACTGACACGGAGCGCGACTACATGTATGACACGTACGCCGGAAGCAAGACGATGCGGCTGAACCTCGGAATTCGGAGGCGGCTCGCTCCTTTGTTGGACAACGACCGAAGGCGCATAGAGTTAATGAACGGGATGCTGATGTCGCTACCGGGCACTCCCATCATCTATTACGGCGATGAAATCGGAATGGGCGATAACATCAATTTGGGTGACCGTAACGGAGTAAGGACTCCGATGCAGTGGAGCGGGGGACGGAATGGCGGCTTTTCTACCGCGGATCCGGAGCGTCTGTATGCCCCCCTTATCGAGGATCCGGTATATGGTTATCCGGCAGTGAACGTATTGAGGCAAACGGAAACCGAACACTCGCTCCTGTATTGGATGCGGCGCATCATAACGGTCCGCAGATCGACCGCGGTCTTCGGCAGGGGATCGATTGAGTTTCTCTATCCAGCCAGTCACAGAATACTGGCCTATGTGCGACGGCTGGGAAACGAGGCGGTCCTGGTGGTCAACAATCTTTCCAGCACCGCGCAAGCGGTCGAACTGGACCTGCGGCGCTACAAGGGAAATATTCTGATCGAGATGTCCGGCAAGAATATATTTCCCCGTGTGAGCGACGTGCCGTATCTGCTAACGATGGGGCCCTACCAGTTTTATTGGTTTTGGCTGCGGCGAATCTGAGCAAATGCGGGCAGTGAAAACGATGTAACATGACGCGCGTCCACACAAAGGCACGCGGTGGCACTTCGAACGGAGATGAAATTGGCAGAGGAGAGTTTTCTTACGGATGATTTCCTTCGCCAACTGATCAACGTCGGCGAAGTAGATATCCTGGTGGGCTTGCCCACTCACAATAACGCCAAGACCATCGGCTCGATCGTCCACACAATTCAGAGTGACATCCTACGCTGCTTTCCCCGGGAGCGAGCCGTAATCATTAATGCCGATGGGGGGTCACGTGATGGCACTCCCGAACTGGTCACGGGCGTCTCGATCGATGACGTGCGCCCGGCCTCCAATCCGTACGCGCTCCGCACGCTGCATTCAATCAGCACGAGGTATGCGCCCAGCCCGTCGAGCGGAGGTGCGTTGCGGACTATTCTGGCTGCCGCCGAACTGCTCCGCGCCAAGGCCTGTGTAGTGAGGTCACCCGAGTCCGCGAACATCGAATCCGAATGGCTCTCAAAGCTTTTGCGCCCCATTCATCGCGACGGCTTCGATCTTGTGACCCCCATATATCGCAGGCACAAGTTTGAAGGACTGCTCATAACCAATTTGCTGTACCCGATGGTCCGCGCACTCTACGGGGTAAGAATCCGTGAGGCGTACATGCCTGAGTTCGGATTCTCCGGTCGTCTCGGAAGTCAATTCCTTGGACAGAATGTTTGGAATGATGGGGCCGACGGCGCCGGAGTCGAGCTCCGCTTTACGCTGGCGGCGATCACGGGAGGATACCGTATCTGCCAATCCTTCCTCGGAGATAAAGATCACATCGAGCGACGCGGTGCTGACCTGGTGCCGGCGCTGCGACAAACTGCGGGGGCCCTGTTCTCCGCATTAGAGGCAGACTTTCCGGTCTGGAGTAGCGTGACCGGTTCCCAGTCGGTCCCTACTACCGGAACCGACCAAGAAGTGTCTTTGGAACCAGTGCGGGTCAATCGGAAACGACTGCGAGAGATGTTCTCGACCGGAGTGGCAGAATTGGATTCCGTATTTCAGTCAATTCTTTCTCCATCGACTCTGGCAGAACTCCAGCGAATTGCGCGCCTGGGAGAAGAGGAGTTTCATTACCCTGCAGAATTGTGGGTCAGGACGGTCTATGAGTTTGCCGCCGCGTATCACAAGTCTGTGATCAGCCGGGACCATATCATCCAGGCCTTAGCCCCGCTTTTCCGCGGGAGAGTATTCACCTTCGTGATCGAGAACCGTAACGCTTCTGCGGACGACGTCGAGAACAATATCGAAGGCTTATGCCTTGAGTTCGAGCGATTGAAACCATATCTGCTGCAGATCTGGAAATCGGGAGAGTGAGGTAACTATGCGGGAAATGATTATCAGCGAACTGAGTCAGGCGCTGCAAGAGCTTGCCAGAGGTTTCGCCCACTTCCTTCCTCGTCTCATCGTGATGCTGATTCTTATATTTGTGGGCTGGGTCATCGCGTACGTTGTAAAAGTTGCTCTCCGCAGCATTCTGCGCCTCATCAAGTTCGACAAGCTTTCAGAAAAGGCAGGCGCCTCTCAACTGCTCACCAAAGCCGCTCTGCCTTCGGCGACGGAACTTTTGAGCCGACTTGTCTTCTGGGTGGTTTGGCTCGGCTTCATTCTGCTGGGTGTAAGAGTGCTCGGGATCCTGGGGCTGCAAGAGCAAATCGCAAGATTCTTTCTGTTCTTGCCGCGTCTATTCGTGGCGATATTCATCATGTTTTTCGGAATGCTGGCAGCAAGCTTCTTTTCTCGCGCCGCTCTATTGGCCGCAGTAAATGCGAACGTACCTTCACCCCGCGTTTTGAGCCTTGCTGTCCGCAGCATCATTATTGTTTTCGTATTGTCTATCGCCTTTGAAGAACTGGGTCTTGCAGAACAGACCATGCTGGTCGCATTCGGCATTGCCTTCGGGGCCCTGATGCTCGGCTTGGCGATCGCATTCGGCATGGGGGGCAGAGACTTGGCCCAGCGTTTCCTGGAGAAGAGGTTCGTTCGCGGGAAGAGGGAGGAGAACGACGATGAACTGTCGCCACTTTAGTGCAGAGACGAGCTCAGGAAGACTCGTTTCCAGGTCACGATTCCCCCCAGATCGCGTCCTTGTAGACTCCCTTGCATAATGCTAACTAATCGCCCGTTGCGGTAGGATGCATTATCCTTCCTGCTCTCTTTTGGAGGCGTGTGCGATGCGACTACTCAGCATCCGGCTCATCGTTTTCCTCATCGTCGGTATCACGCTGGTCTCGCTCTCTTCCTCCTATTACGAGGCGTGGGGTGAGAAGCGTGGCCTGCGCCGGGACCTGGAGCGACGCGCCGAGGTATTGGGCGAAAGCCTCGCGGGAAATGTGGAACGTGACTTGGAGAAAGATTCGGCGCAGGATTTGCAGCGTATCGTAGAGCACTTCGGGAACCGGGAGCATCTCTCGGGACTGGCTATCTACGGCCCGCAGGCCAATTTGCTGGCAGTGACACCGGAGCTGGCATCCACGCTGGCTACAGTTCCCTTCGTAATGTCTCAAGCCTTGCGTGAGAACCATGGAGTAGGAACGTTTCAACGGGTGAGCGATGCCTCGGTGCACATCTACGCTCTACCGCTTCACCAGCACGGCGAAGTCATCGGCGGCCTCGTGATTGTTCATGATGCCAGCTATATTCGGGCGGAGAGCCTTCAAATTTGGCGCCATGCATTCCTGCGAGTGCTGGCATATGTATTTCTCATCGTGCTGATCACGCTGTTGATTGTTCGCTGGAGCATTGCCGCACCCATCGCACGTACGGCGCTGTGGATGCGAGCTTTGCGGACGGGGCGAGTCTCTTCACGCCAACACGCCGCCGATCTGGATCTCTTTCGTCCCCTGGTGCAGGAGGTCGCTGCCTTCGCTGAAAGCCTTACCCAAGCGCGGTCGGCGGCCGAGACGGAAGCCCGCCTGCGGGACACGGGTGAGTCTCAGTGGACGGCCGACCGGCTAGCCGTGCACGTGCGCACGCGACTGGATAATGGGCGTCTTTTTGTCGTGTCTAATCGCCAGCCTTACGTGCACATGCGGCGCGGCAAATCGGTGGAAGTGATTGTGCCGCCCAGTGGGGTGGTCACTGCGATCGAGCCGGTACTGCGCGCCTGTGACGGAACCTGGATAGCCCATGGCAATGGCGATGCCGACCTCGAAACGGTTGATGAGCACGACCGCCTGCGCGTGCCTCCGGAGGATCCTCACTATACCTTGCGCCGGGTCTGGCTGAACGAAGCGGAAGAAGAAGGCTATTACTACGGATTTGCCAACGAGGGAATCTGGCCTCTATGTCATATCGCGCACACCCGCCCGATTTTTCGCGCGGAGGACTGGAAATACTATCAGGCAGTAAACCTGAAGTTCGCTGATGCGCTGCTCGAAGAGATGAAGGACGTGGAGAAGCCCATTGTGCTAGTGCAGGATTACCACTTCGCGCTGCTGCCCCGGCTGATTAAAGAAAAAAGACCGGAGGCCAGGGTGGCAATCTTCTGGCACATCCCGTGGCCCAACCCCGAGGCATTCGACATCTCCCCGTGGCGGCGCGAAATGGTAGATGGTCTGCTCGGTGCCGATCTGATCGGGTTTCACATCCAGTCGCACTGCAATAACTTCCTGCATACCGTGGATCGTGTAGTGGAATCACGCGTCGATTGGGAACACTTTTCGGTAAGACGTCTGGATCATCTCACCCTGGTGCGATGCTTCCCCATCAGTGTGGACTTCTCAGATGTGCAAGAGCTGGAATCGACGCCGGATTCTTACGTCGAACGTTCCGCTTTGCTCAAGGCCCTGGGGGTTGAGGCTACCTTCATGGGTGTGGGCGTAGACCGGGTCGACTACACCAAGGGCATTCTGGAGCGTTTTCTGGCCATTGAGCGTTTTCTGGACAAGTATTCTCGCTATCAGGGCAAGTTCACATTCGTGCAGATTGGCGCTCCAAGTCGCAGCCACCTCAAACGCTATCACGATCTGATGGCGGAAGTGGAAGCGGAAGCCACCCGCATAAACGGGCGGTTCCAGACGGCGAAATGGAAGCCCATCGTCTTTCTGAACCGGCAGCATAATCACCATGAGATTCAAAGCTACTACCGCGCCGCAGATGTATGTCTGGTTACCTCATTGCACGATGGCATGAATTTGGTGGCGAAGGAATTCGTGGCCGCCCGGCACGACGAAAGGGGTGTTCTAATCCTGAGTTGCTTTACTGGTGCCGCCCACGAGTTGCACGACGCCTTGCAGATAAATCCCTACGACATCGACCAGACGGCTGAGGCGATTCGTACAGCCCTTGAGATGGAGCCGGAGGAAAAGGAATTGCGCATGCAGCGCATGCGGAAGACTGTCAGGGAACACAACGTTTATCGCTGGGCAGCAACTCTCATCGCGGAACTCTGTGAGCTGCGCATGGACGCGTCGGACGAAAGCAAGGACAAACTCCGGGCTAGTGCTGCTGCCCGGAAATGAGGAGCATGTGGTTGTCCGCACGGTCAATCCAATCGTGGTCGAGCAGTTCATGAACGCGGTGGCACAATCGCCGGTCTCCTCTCTTCTGCTCGACTATGACGGAACTCTCGCGCCCTTCTGCCTCAATCGCCAGCAGGCTCTCCCCTATCCGGGAATGACCGCACTCCTGCAGGAGATCATCTCCAATGGCCGCACTCGTGTGGTCATCATCTCAGGTCGAAACGCCCATGAGATGATCTCGCTGCTTGCGGTTCACCCCCGTCCCGAGATCTGGGGATGCCATGGGTTGGAGCGGTTGAGACCGGATGGAACCTATGAGACACCCAGCGTGGACGAGCCGGTGCGGCACGCGCTGGCTGACGCAGATCGCTGGTTAAGGTATCAGGGGCTGCACAACCGGGCTGAGTTCAAAACCGGTGCCGTCGCCCTCCATTTGCGGGGGCTCGACGAAGCGACAGCGGCGGAAACCCGCGGCCAGGTTCTGCTGGGCTGGCTCCCCATTGCTCAAAATACGCCGATGGAACTGCTGGAGTTCGATGGCGGTATTGAAATGCGCATGCCGGGTCGTGACAAGGGGGATGCAGTCCGCACTATCCTGAATGAAATCGGCCCGGAGGTTCCCGTCGCGTACCTGGGCGATGACTTGACCGACGAGCGGGCTTTCCTCGCTCTTGGTACCGCAGGCCTAAGCGTGTTGGTTCGCCCCGAATGGCACACAACTGCGGCTGCCCTATGGATCAGGCCGCCAGAAGGTTTACGGGAGTTTCTGATACGGTGGCTGCAAGCCTGTCGTGAGAGCCAACAGCGCGCGCGGAGAGAGTCTTCTGGCCTCGAATGAGTAAGGGTGCGACCAATATACCGGCGAAGCCCTTCGATCATCCTAGGAGATGTGCGCGGCGAACTGTCTGAGCCAGGCGCGCATTTCTCTTAGGATGCTTACGCAGGATTCTTTTGATCTGCGATTGTAATTCAGTTGCCATGTTTTTTGTTGGCGTCTTCGAAACCACTGCCACGAACCGTGACCGAAGGACTTTTACAGAGCCCTCTCCAGCCATCACCTTCCGACCAGAAATCGCAATCAATCGGTATGTTAGCGGTCACCTTTAGGTTCACTATTTCAGAAGTCATAATTACTGGTCTCGTATCTAGATTCTGCAAGTCGATCCCGGTGAGAACGCACAGAGCCAGGGTTGGCCTGTACACCAAGCTCTGGCATTCCCATGGTGACTCTCAACCGGACCTTTGCGGCATTACGCGCGAAAAATACAACGTCCGCTATTTTTTTTTAATCTCCGCGCATGTCTTGCGCCGCCTGGCGACCAAAGTTCGAGAATCGTTACTCAACGCTCATCCTAGGCAGCTTTGGGCGCTACTGGCTTGTCTCTCTCGCCTTGTTCGGAGCTCACTTCATTCGAAAACGAGAGATTTTGCTCGCTGGCCTGCTCCACAAGTCTTCGTTTTCTCCACCTGCTCAGGAAAGTTGCCAGTGTGCCAATGACGATTACCGCCGCGGCAAACGGGATGAAGAGCCATGAGGTCCAGCCCTTAGCAGTCGCAGTGGGTGCGGGGGCGACCGCAGCAGGTGTGCTGCCGGAGCAAGCGGCGTAGAGCTGATGTTGAAGGTAGGCTTCGCGGGTGGAGACGAGCCTTTCCTGGGACGTGCCGGCGCACCTCCGTGAGCCACAGGTTGGTTGCAGCATCAGGATGTATCGAAGAAGTTGCATCGCAGCATCAGTTCCTGGGATGTGAGGTTAAGCCCGATCATCATGGGAGCGCCACAGTGCGGGCACCGCCAGTTGATTGAATCGGAGAGAGCACGAGCAGGTTCGGTTTTCGGTTGGAAGGCAAGCCGTTGGCGAGCGAGCGCGAGTAGTGCGGATCGCCGGGCATTGGACAAGTAGCCGAAGTTGCGGATGCGGACGAAGCCGCGCGGTAGCACATGTTGCAGGAAGCGGCGGAGGAACTCCGTGGCCGACAGCGTCATAACGCGTTGCTGGTTACTGTGAGCATAGTCTCGCCAGCGGAAGCTGACGCGTTCTCCATCAAAAGCCAACCGGCGATGGTTGCTGATGGCCACCCGATGAGTGTAGCGACCGAGATAACGCAACACCTGCGAGGGGCCCGCCGAAGGCAGGCTTGGCATAGACGACCCAGTTCTGTCGCGCCAGCTTGCACAAGAAGACGGGACGGCGCTTGGCTGGCGGGCAACCAGCGATGTCGATCTGACCTTTTCCCCAAGCTCGCTCCAGAGCTGCCAGGAACTTACCGCGAAAGACCAGGCTGAGAACGTGGACGGGCAGGAAGAATCGATACTGGGCCTTTTTCCCGCAAGAGCACAAAGCACACCTTGTGCTCCTGCATGTTGTCGAGGGCTCGATGGACGAGCCTCCCTCTCATGCGGTACAACTGCTCAGCCAAGCGCTGCGAGAACTGATCTCTTTGCAAGCCGAACTTTTCTATAAGCCTGAGATCGTAGTTACAGGAGGTCCGGTGGCCGACCGCATTCTAGAGCTTGCAGCCAAACGGTCTGCACATCTAATTGTTATGGGAGTTCGGGGAGTAGGGGCTTTTGCTTCGCAAGCCAGCCGTTTTGCTTCGATTGCTCACGAGGCGATCTCACGCTCGCAGTGTCCGGTTCTTACGACCGGCATGGGGAAAGGTAGCCCCCGTCACCGATTTCGGTTCAGATCATCGTGGGCTTCGATAGCGACCCGGAAGATGTGTTCGACAGGCAGGTCGAGTTCATCCAAGAGAGTGCCATCCCGATCGCAATGGTAGGCCTTCTCCAGGCACTCCCAGGCACGCAGCTATACCGGCGGCTAGGGCGCGAAGGACGCCTTGTCTTCGACGCAAAT
>DATCCF010000390.1:0-30499 GCA_036511435.1 Terriglobales bacterium
GCCTGTTCCGCCGGCTCAAAGGCTTTCGTCGCATCTTCTCGCGCTTCGACAAACTCGACCTGGTCTTTCTCGGCTTCCTCCACTTTGCTCTTATCGTCGAAGCGCTCAGGTATCTAAGTAGTGTTAACACGCCCTAGTGCATTTTCACACTTGGTGTATAGGGTGGAGCACCGCTTCAGCGGTGCAGTTAAGATTCGGAAATGAGACGGCTTTAGCCGCTGAGGTGACGGAAACATTACCTCTGGCGCTAAAGCGCGATTCAAGAACTGACGGCAGCTATGCACGCCTGAAGGCGTGCTCCACCCATCGCCTATACACCAGATGTGAAACGGCTCTAGCCGCAAACAAAGCCGGACGAGTTGTCCGGCTTCTTGTGCTGACGAGGACTTTAGCGAAGGTTGCGGCTAACGGGGACCGAAGCTGGCTCTGCGGCGTGCTGGCTCACCAGGTATCCAATCCCGAAGAACGCGGCGCAGAACAGCAGGTCGGACACGACTTCCGCGCGGAAGAACGGCAATCCTGCAACGTAGCACGTCATCAGGCCGTTCAAGGTCTTGGGATACATGTCGCGCCAGACCATCCACACGGCGAAGTTGCTGATCAGGAAAAACGAAACCGAGGCGGTCAGGGAAGCGGCGCCGATACGCAGCGCCGAGAAGCCCTTGATCATCACCCCGCCCAGCAGCAGCATGGCCGCGTACCAGGCCCAGGTGACGAAATGATCGGCCGTGAGCGGATAGGCGTAGGTCACCCGCGTCAGATACACGTCGGAAGCGACCAGCAAGGCTACCGGAATCCACATCTGCTTACGCGGCATGCGCGCCCCGAAGAACAGCAGGGCGGCGGCCACGGGCGTAAAGCTGAATGGCATCGCGAAAAACCGCAGGTGCACGGCCACGGCAACCAGTACGAAGAGATATGCCAACATGTTGACCTCAATCCAAGAGTGCCATTTGATTCTGTACGTCGCGTCGCCGTCCGTCAAGAGGAGTTAGCCTGTGACGACAAATTTTTGGCAGTGAAAGAAAATCGAATCACTGCCGGTTGGAGAGTGCTGAGTCTGTGTGAGAACCCCTGTCGTCCCTACGGGACTCGGTCTTATTTCCCGCTTTACCCAGCGCTGAAGCGCTGGGCTAAGCTCTTTCGCTCCATTCGGGGCTGCTCTTGTGTGCTTGGGTCCACTGTGGCAAACCAAGTACGAGGTCGCGACACACAATCTCTTGAAGGCCCGCCCCCGGCTCTTTTTTAGCGGACTGTAGGACCGTGCTCCAGGCTGTCCACCGACGGCGACCGACTGGAGTTCATCCCCTGCTCCAGCACGCGCAGCTCGGGACTGAGCACGACGTAGCCGCCCAACGGGGTTCTGCCCCGCATTTCCGGGAAGGTATAGCGCAGGTCCTTGAACTCCGCCAGATAGCCGCTGCTCTCGCCCCGAAACTCTTGTACCTCCACAAAGGGGAATGCCGCCCAGTCAAGGTACACCTGCCCAAAGTACGAAGACTTTGCCGCCCGGCTGGCATCGGTTTCAGGTGGCTTATAAAAAATCAATCCGCGCGAGTCATCGACATCGGGCGCTAGCGAATCTACCGGTATAGTTTCGAAAAAGTCAGCCGCCTCGACCACGCCATGCCAGCGAAATGGGTTGATCATATAGGGATAAGCCGCCAGCCGCAGCGGCGCGGCCCGGTGGTAGAGGAACGAATTCATGGCAGTGACGGCGCGGCGATGTTGATAGTCGCGGACGCCCCAAACGAGCACCAGACACACCAAAGCGAAGATCGCTCCCGCCCGGCCTTGTGGGCCCTTGCTGCGCGCACCAATTTCCTGATTGATCAAGCCGAATAGCGCAGGCAGAGTCAGCCCGGCGATGAGCGCAAGCAGGATGACGGGATCGATGATGTAGACGATGTCCCAGGAGTACCAGCGGAAGTTGAACGGTTCGAACAGGCGAATGCCGTACGCGGTCGTGTAGTCAAGCAACAAATGGCCGAGAGCGGCCAGCACTGCACAAAGGTAGAGATATCCCCAACGGATGGGCAAGAGCGGCGGCGCTTCGGGGGAGCGGGCGCAAGGCGGACGGAGTCGCAGCTTCAGCCGATGGCCAAGATACACAAAGACCAGGACTGCGGCCGCGATGAAGGGCACACCCACGAAGCTGTGAGTGATTCCGCGATGATGTTGGAGCCCTGCGGTGGAGTTCTTGAGTGCCCACAATACGTCGATGTCAGCAGCCTCGGCGGCCAGCACCATCGTCAGTGTCGTGAGGGCGCTCTTACGATTGAAGCCCGCGCGCCCCATACAGGCGCCAGTCAGAAAATGAGTAACAGGATCCAAGTATTTCCTCGGGTGATGCTTGGCACAGCAAGAGAGCTATTGTACGCAGGCGCGAGATGGAATGGAGGGAAGCCCTACTCGTCGCGCGGCGGGTGGGCATCGTCGTGTACGGTTTTGCCGGCCAGCAGATCGAGCGCGTGGGGCAGAATCTCTATCACGGCCAGCAGCGACTCCGATGCCCCGGTTGGGCTGCCCGGCAGGTTGAGGATGAGCGTGCGCCCGCGCACACCGCACACACCCCGGCTCAGGATGGCGTAAGAAGTATTGGCAGTCCCCTCAGCGCGCATCTTCTCGGGAATGCCCTGGATCAGCTTCGAGCACACGGCGCGCGTCGCCTTAGGCGTGACATCGCGATCGGCAATGCCCGTTCCACCTGTCGTCACAATCAATTGGACCTGGTCACTCAAGCGAACCAGCGCCGACTCGATCGTCGGCTGATCGTCGGGAACGATCTCCTGATGAATGACGTCGAATCCTTCCTGGCGAAGCAGCTCGGCGGTGGCCGGCCCAGAGCGGTCGGCGCGCTCGCCTCGGGCGGAAGAGTCACTGACGGTCAAGACAGCAGCGGTTCTCATGCTCATCGCAGAACGATATCACGACAAGCGACAGAGTTTCCGGCTACCCAAGCGGCTTCGGTGGGACACCCGCGTTTTCGCCATGGAGCTATTTCGTGCCGCACTCAGGATGTTTGGCCATTTCATCGCGGAGCTTGCTCAGGTCAAAAACGCTGGTGGTGGGTACACCCGTGAGGAAGGGTTTGAACTCGATGGAAACCGTCGCCGAGCTGAACAAAGACTGGATGAATTTCATGCGCTCAGGCTCCGTCTTGCCAAAATAGGCATAGCTGATGGTGTCGCCAAAGGGAATCCACGTCGTCGCTTGTTTGTTACCGCCAATGATCATCTCGAAGATCACTACCTCACCTTTTGCAGGGGCTTCAGGATTGTCTTCAGCCAGGGTGCTCCCAGCCGAAAACTTCAGAAGGTGCGCGGTATTTTTGCCCTTCTGGGTGCATTGGACCGTCAATACGGGTGTCTTGTCTTCACCCGAGAGCAATGAATATGGCTTCTGCGCCCGAAGGCTCAGAACAACGCTGCCTTTGCCGGGGGAGACACGCACCTCTTGCCCCATGCTCAGGAACGACCACAACGCTATCGCCACCAACCCTGAGACCTTCATTGCACATCCTTTGCTACCTGGACTTGTCGCGCTGGTAGTCGCCGCTCTTTCCGCCCGACTTTCGCACCAGTATAATCTCGCGAATCTCAATGCCTTTGTCCAGCGCCTTGCACATGTCGTAAACGGTAAGCGCCGCGACCGAGGCCGCGACCAGGGCTTCCATTTCGACGCCAGTGACGGCGGTTGTGCGAGCGAGGCTGCGAATGGCGACTCCGTCCTTCTCCACCTCGATCTGCACGTCGACTTTGTTCAGCGGCACCGAATGACACATGGGGATGAGTTCCGCCGTGCGCTTGGCGGCCATAATGCCGGCCACGCGGGCGACTTCCAGCGGATCGCCTTTGGGATTTTGCGGCAGGGCCCGCATGACCGCCCGGCTCATCGCCACGAAGGCCCGTGCCTCGGCTTCGCGCAGAGTGGGCTGCTTGGCTGAGACGTCCACCATCGACGCCCGTCCGGCGGCATCGTAGTGCGACAGCTTCTTCGATTTGTTCTTCCGCTTTGCCATCGCTCGAATTTCAGAACAGCAGAACAGTCATCGCCTCTCCGGCAGCGAACCGCTCGCGATCCGGTGGTACCACAATGTAGCAGTTCGCGCCGGAGACGGCCATCAAGTCCCCCGAACCCTGCCAGCGCACCAGTTCCACCTCCGGGCGCTCGTGGGTGCCCCCCAGCTTCGCCGGCAGAAACCGGGTCAGCCCGGTCTTGGTCGTGAACTCCGTCTTCAGACTGGCTTGCGCAAACGGCAGCGGTTGGGGCTTCGAGCCGGCCAGCCCATCGAGCACCGGTCGAGCGAAGAGTTGGAATGTGACCATCGTCGAGACTGGATTTCCCGGCAACCCAAAGAACGGTACGGTGCGGCCGTGAAGCGCAACCTCTCCGAACACTACCGGCTTTCCTGGCTGAATGCGAACGCCGGTGAACAGGAATCGAGCATCGAACGAAGCTACTACCTGTTCGACCAGATCGTACTTGCCCATGGAAACTCCCCCGCTGATCAGCAGCAGGTCGGACTGGAAGCCTTTGCGTAACAGCAGGGCCAGTTCATCGGCGCTGTCCGGCGCGACCGGCAGAATCACGGATTCACCGCCGGCGGCATAAACCTGGGCGGCCAGCGAGTAGCTGTTGGAGTTGCGAATTTCGTTCGGGCCGGGCGGAAGATTGATGTCCACCAGTTCATCGCCGGTGGCGAGAATGGCAACCCGGGGGCGTCGATAAGCGGCGATCTCCGCACGTCCCACGGCGGCTGCGATAGCCACAACAGCATGGGTCACGCGCGTCCCGCGCGCGACCATGGTCGAGTCCTGGCGAGCTTCGGACCCGGCGGGAACAATATTCTCGCCAGCGCGCACCGGTCGATGAACGGTCACCACAGCGCCGTTTCGCTCGGCGTATTCCACCATCGCCACAGCATCGGCACCTTCAGGTACAGGAGCGCCCGTCATGATTTCGGCCGTTTCTCCGGCTGCAATTCTGATCGCACTTTGTTCTGTGGTTGCTCCGGCCTTGATCTCCCCAACGCAACGCAAGCGCGCAGGCAGTGTAGCGACGTCGGCAGCCCTCACCGCAAATCCGTCGCGCGTGGAGCGGGGAAAAGGCGGGAAATCACGGTCGGCGCGCAGGTCTTCGGCGAGTACAAGGCCGGGAGCGTCGAGCAGGGACAGCATCTCGGGCTGAGTCGGTGAGAGAGTTGAGGCGTACTGCTCAACGGTCTGCCGCGCTTCGGTAAACGACAGAAGCTTGGGTTCGGGAGTCATGACCTGACCGGATTTTACCGGAGGCCAGGGTTCATTCAAACGAGCGAGGTATGAGGCTGACGGAAAGGTTTGAAAAGCAGGTCCCTCCGCTAGGTCGCCGCGGCGACCTCGGTCGGGATGACAAAAATAAAGGCCCGACTACCCGAACGTCGCTTTTTTGAGCGGCGGCTTACGCCAAAAGCCTGGTGCCCCAGGTTCGCGTCCGTCTTTTGGACGCTAACCTGGGCAGCGGGAACGGCGAACCTAGGGCACCAAACACTACCCGAGTGGCGCTCTCCCAGTCGCCGCTTACGCCAAAAGCGCAGGGCGGCACGTAGCCGCCCTGGCGAGGAGGAAACGATTGCAATTACGGCTTCTTTTTGGGAGCCGCCTTGGTCTTTCCGTAAGTGGTTTCGACCGGAGCGCCAATTGTGGCTAGCATCTGTTTTGCGGGGTCGGCGTACTTGCCGGTGGGCGCCAGTTCCAGGTACTTATTGAAAGCTTCGGCGGTGCCCTCCGGCGCGACCATCTTGTCGCCCTTGGTGGTGGCTTTGCCCATCAGGTCGACGCCCTTCCAGTAGTAGGCATCGGCGCGGGTGGGATCGACCTGCAGCGCCTTGTCGAACGCCGCGATGGCTTCGTCCACCTTGCCCGTGTTGGTGAGCACGGCGCCTTCGTTGAAGTAGTACGATCCGGCGTTGGGGGAATCATTCTGCGCAGCGGTAGCCCACTCCTGCACGGCTTTGTCGGTCTGGCCCGACCTGGCGTAAGCGTCGGCCAGTCCGGCATGATAGATGCCAGAAGTTGGTTTGATCGCAATCGCCTTTTGATAAGACTCAATGGCCTCGGGATACTTCTTGGCTCCGAGTTGTGACTGGCCCAGGCTTCCCCAGATCACGTCTTGATTGGGATCAGTTTGAGCGGCTTGCTGCAGAATGGCAATGGACTGGTCGTAATTGCCAGCCGCTTCCAGTTGCCTCGCCTGTGCCAATTGCGCGTTCAGGCCCTTAATTGTTTCGTTCTGCTTCTGGACCTCCGCAATTTTTTTCTGCTGCTCTGGAGTGATGCCAGCCTGCTGCGCCGCTTGCGCTCTCTCTTTGGCAAGGTCGAAATCGATCTCCCGCTCCTCGCCCACCTGCACCGGCACTTTGTCGAAAAAGTCGATCACCTTGCCGTCTTTTATCAGACTGAACTTGTAAGTGCCCGGAGGAACCCCGATCGAAAAATACTCACCTTTCGCATTGGTCTTCAGAGTGACCTTCTTGCCGGTCTCGGGACTGAAGATCTCCACCGTGGCGCCTTCGATCGGCTTGCCGCTGTCATCCTTGGCAACGCCCTTAACCGTGCCCGTGAACTGCGCCCACACCGGGGCCGCGCACATCCCGACCACGAATGCCAGCAATATGACGAGAGAAATATGTTTTTTCATTTTTCCTCCAACCCATGAAACTGAATGATGACTGCTTCGCTACAGCAAGGTCGACGAACTTGGCAACTGAATTACCGTTTGCGACGCATAAGAAATAGGATCAGGTGCACCAGCCGCCTCGAAGGCCCGCAGGCGCAACACGCAACTCTCGCATATGCCGCAAGCCCGATCTTCCGCACCGTAGCATGACCAAGTTAAATCGAAGGGAGCATCCAATTCAAGGCCAAGCATCACAATTTGGGCCTTCCGTAAGGCGATTAAAGGCGTTTCGATGCGAATTGTGCCCTCTTTGGTGCCGGTGCGAATGACTTCGTTGAATGCCCGGTAGAACTCGGGACGGCAATCGGGATAGCCGGAGCTGTCCTGCTGCACGGCTCCGATGTAAATCCGGGCCGCACCCAGTACCTCCGCCCAGCTCACAGCCGCCGACAAGAAGTGGGCATTGCGAAAAGGAACGTAAGTAACGGGTATATTTGCGCCGATCTCCGGACCGGCATCGGGAATCGAGATCGTGTCGTCCGTCAGGGCCGATCCCCCAATCGCGCGAAAGAATGGAGTCCGAACGCTGAGGCGCCGGCGAATCTGCAACCGGTCGCAAATCGCCTGGAACGCGGCCAACTCTCGGGTTTCGGTACGCTGCCCATAACTGACATGAAGCGCGGCGGTCGCAGTCACTCCGAAGTCGCGCACCGCGAGAGCCGCGCAGACGCAGGAGTCCATCCCCCCGCTGAGCGCCACCACCACCTGTGCTGCCTGATCGTGCATCGTAATTCCCGGTCCTCAAACGCCCTTCAGTGAAGGCTCCCATATGAATTTGTGAATCTGCAGCCCCAGACGCGCGTTTAGTCCATCGGCCAGCATCCATTCGGCCAGGTGCTGCGGGTCAACCATGCAATGTAAGACGTCGCGGCTTCCGGCTGCGTCCTTACGAAACGCCGGCGAGAGAATCACGGAACTCACTCGCGCATTCAGCACATGCTGCCGGATGAAGTCGCGCGCGAATTCGTAGTCCTGGCGGCTGGCGATGACAAACTTCACCTCATCCTGACGCCCCAGCGCGTTAAGGTTTTCGATGCGAAACGTATCGCCTTCGCCGGAGTCAGGACATTTTACGTCCACGATCTTGACCACTGCAGCGGGAACGCGTTCCAAGGGCCGTTCGCCACTGGTCTCCAGCAGGACGGTGTACCCGATGGCCAGGAGCCGGTCCATCAGCGCGACCGCTTCGCGTTCCTGCAATAGCGGCTCCCCCCCGGTGATCTCGACCAGGCCGCCATCGGGAGAGAGACGATGCACTTCGGCCTCGATCTCCTCGAGGGTCATGCGCTGGCCGCCTTTGAAGGTGTATTCACTGTCGCACCAGGTGCAGCGCAGATTGCATCCCGCCAGCCGCACAAACACGCAAGGCAGCCCGGTGTAGGAAGACTCGCCCTGTAGCGATTTGTAAATCTCGATGATCTGCACTGTTTTGAAGGGGCGCACCTTTAGGTGCGCCGTTAGAGTCCTCTATTCTAGTCATCCCGAGCCGACTTCAGTCGGCGAGGGATCTGCTGTCGCCACTTTTGCAGCAGCCTCTTGAGCCGTGCCGCAAGCGGCCCAAAATTAAGATCAAGGGCTTTAGCTCCCGAGCGGCATCATGTCCGGCGGCTATTCGCTATACCGCGCAGTGGTGGTATCGGTCTCCCAGATGGTGACGTCCTTCACCCGAACCCGGCCATTGGTGCCCTGTTTCAGCCGCGAGTTGGTCTCGTCGTAAAAATACTTGGCCAGGTTCTCCGCCGAAGGATTGATGGTGGTGAACGGCTCCAACTCGTTCATCATCTGGTGGTCAAGATAGTTCATCACCGGGCGCAGAACGTCCTTCAGGTCTTTGAAGTCCAGCAGCAGGCCGGCATGGTCCAGGGTCTCGCCGCTGAGGGTGACGCGAACGCGGTAGTTGTGTCCGTGGGGCTTCTCGCACTTCCCGCGATAGTTGCGCAGGTAATGCCCCGCGGAAAAGGTGTCTTCTACAGTGACTTCAAACATGGGCTCCGGCCGCAACAGCGCAAATAGGCGAGTTACAGCGAAGTTACTATTTTAGCGTGTTTGGACGTAAGATAGTGGCCATGCTGCCGGTCGACCAAGTCATCGTTAAGGATCCCGATATTCTCGGAGGCACGCCGGTCTTCCGCGGTACGCGCGTTCCGTTCCAGGCCTTGCTCGACTATCTGGGCTCGGAATCAAATTTGCTAGCTCTCCCACCGCTTCCGCGGTGGGCTAATTAGTTTCGCCTCTGCGAGGCTCGATTCGAGGTCGCCATTTTGACTCTCGCTGCTGAGACGTCGAGCAGGCGCAAACGGGCAAGGCCACACATTCTTTAATCTCTATCGCTCGTCGGTGTCTCTTCCAAAAAACTCTTCCACTCTTTTGATGTCCGTCGTGCGCCCGTACTTCGGCAGGCTATCGAGGAACACGCGCCCGTACTGCTTCTTCAGGATGCGATTGTCGAGCAGGCAAAGCAGGCCGCGGTCGTGCAGCGAACGGATCAGCCTGCCAAATCCCTGCTTCAGCGAAAGCGCAGCGCTGGGCACCTGGTACTGGAAAAAGGCATTCCCGCCCTCTTCGTCAATGGCTTTGATCCGGGCGGCCACCACGGGATCGTTGGGAACAGCGAACGGCAGCTTGTCAATGATGACGCAACTGAGCTGCTCGCCTTGCACGTCAACCCCTTGCCAAAACGACGAGGTCGCAAACAGGACTGAATTCGGCGTAAGCCGGAATTCCTCCAGCAGTGCGTTCTTCGGCGCGCTGCCCTGCAACAGCATAGGAAATTCCAACTCGCCCAGCAATCGCTCGTAGAGCTGATTCATCAGCGCGTAGCTGGTGAACAGACAAAACGCGCGCCCGCGAGTGATCTCCAGCAGTTGCTTGACGCGTTGCGACGCGCGCTCGACAAATTGCGCCTCGCGCGGGTCGGGCAGATCGGGCGGTACGTACAGCAGCGCCTGGCTCTCGTAGTCGAAGTGCGATTGCACCACCAGTTCGCGAGCGTGTTCGATTCCGATACGGTTGCGGATGTACTCGAAGCCTCCGGCAACGGCCAAGGTTGCCGAGGTGAGCACGGCCGAGTCCAGGTGCTCAAAGAGCGTGGTTCGCAGGATGTCCGATACCGTGATCGGCGTGGCCTGTAGGAACACATTTTGTTGCGCGCTGCGTCCTCCCCAGCGATCGCCGCGACGCTCAATCCAGAAGACGGTGTTACGCTGCTCGGCCTCCAGGATGAATCCCAAGTTGACGCGCAACTCTTCCACCCGGCGGGCCAGCGCGTGCACCTCGTCGGGCTTGTTGGGAATGGCTTGCAGCTCGGTGTACAGATGCAGCAGCGAATTCTGCAGGCCAAGATACTCGTCGCCATTTTCTTCCAGGAACTCCGGACGGTTTTCGAACGCGAAGCGGCCCTCGCCCGGCGGCAGTAACGAGAAGAAGAACTGCGACCGGTCTTTGATCCCGTTGCAAACGTGGAGAATATCGGTGAGCGGAACATCCACCCGCCGCAGGGTGTGCTCGACATCGCGGAGCAATTCGTCCACCCGAAGATTGGAGACCGTGACCCCGAAGTAGTTGGTGGCAATGTCCTCCAGCTCGTGGGCTTCATCGAAGACGACGATACCTGCGTCGGGCAAAACACCGGCGTCGGACGCGCGGTCCTTGGCTGCTTTGATCGCCAAGTCGGCGCAGAACAGGTGATGATTGACAATGATGATGTCGCTCTCGGCGGCGCGGCGGCGCATCTCGGTGATGAAGCAGCGGTCAAACTGCTGGCATTGCGAACCGATGCAGCGGTCGGTGCGCGCATCGAGCTTGGGCCACAGATGGCTGTTCTCCGGCAGCTCGGCCAGTTCAGCGCGGTCGCCGGTTTCGGTGGTCTTCTCCCAGCCGCTGATGATTCGGAAGTGGTTGATCTCTTCCAGTCCGTTCAGCACCGGCTGATCGGTAAGGTCGTAGAGCTTCTTGCGGCACAGATAGTTGCCGCGGCCCTTCATGTAGCAGACGCGCAGCTCGCCGAGGTGCTCCCGCAGGAAAGGAACGTCTTTGAAGTAGAGCTGCTCCTGCAAGGTCTTGGTGCCGGTGGAAATGATGACGCGCTTGCCGGAGCGAATGACGGGCAGCAGGTACGCCAGCGTCTTGCCAGTGCCCGTGCCTGCCTCGACGATCAAGTGCCGGCGCTCCTGTACCGCTTGCTCGACAGCCTCCGCCATCTGGAGTTGCCCGCGGCGGAATTCGTACGCCGGATGAGTGCGCGCCAGCACGCCGCCCGGGCCAAAGAACTGATACAGCGACGGCAAACGCGCGGCCAGTGCAGCGGATTGTGGTTTGGAGGACACGACGCGAGGAGTCTTGTCCCTATAATAGCCGCTAGGGGCAATCGCTGTTGGAGCTATCGCCGCGGAAAGAGTCTCAGTGAATCGTCGCATGCAATTTGAGTCCAGCAGGACTGCCGAACAGGGTGAACCTCCTACCGTCGGCACGCTGGCGATTGTGGGCCGTCCTAATGTCGGTAAGTCCACGCTCTTTAACCGGCTGGTCGGCTCGCGCCGCGCAATCGTCGGCAACGAGCCCGGCATTACGCGCGACCGCATCTATGGCGATGTTGAATGGATCGGCAAGAAGTTCCGCGTGGTGGACACCGGCGGCATCGTTCCCGACGACCAGCAATTAATTCCGGCGGAGATCTTCCGGCAGGCGCGGGTCGCTCTGGAAGAAGCCGACGTGATCGTGCTGGTGGTGGATGGGCGCACGGAGTTGGCATCTCCCGACATTGATCTCGCCCGTCTGCTGCTGCGGACTGGCAAGCCGCTGCTGCTGGCGGTGAACAAGGCCGACACGCCGCAGCTCGAGCCCTACGCCGAGGAATTCCGAAGCCTCGGGATTAAGGAACTGTTTCCCATCTCCGCCGAGAACGGCAACGGCATTGCTGAGTTGTTGGAGCATGTGCTGAGCGTGATGCCGGCGCGGGAGGAAGGCGAGCCAACCTCGGGGATGGAATCTGAAGAACCGCAGGTCCCTCGACTCCGTTCGGTCGCCGATGGCGACCTGCCTTCGCTCGGGATAACAGAAGAAAAGGACTCAGAAATCCCCCGCGAGACCCGAGTCGCCATCATCGGCCGGCCCAATGTTGGCAAGTCCACGCTGCTGAACGCACTGACCGGCACGTCGCGAGCGATTGTTTCGCCGATCGCAGGCACAACCCGCGACGCCGTAGATGAACTGATCGAGCGCGATGGGCTTGAGTACCGCTTCATCGACACTGCCGGTATTCGTCGCAAAGGCAAGACCGAACTGATGGCCGAGAAACTTTCGGTGGTGATGGCGCGCAAACATCTCGAAGGCGCCGACGTCGCGCTGATGTTGATTGACGCCGTGGAAGGGGTTACGGCCAGCGATGCGACCATCGCCGGCTACGCGCACGAAAGCGGCCGGTCGGTAATCATCGTCATCAACAAGTGGGATCTGGTGACGGACAAGCGAACCGACGGCAAGCCTTCCGCCGACCGCAGCGTTTACGAGGAGCAGGTTCGGCGGCATCTGAAGTTCCTGTCGTACGCTCCGGTGCTATTTGTTTCCGCGACCACGGGACGTAACCTGGACAAGGTTTTTTCCACGCTGGAACTGGTGGCGCGGGAGCGGCGCAAGCGCATCGGCACGGGAGAGATGAACCGCTTTCTCAGCAAGGTTGATTTTGAGCGGGCTTCGGTCCCGATGGCGAAGCGGGTCAAGATTTTATACATGACACAGGCAGGGGTGTCGCCGCCCACGTTCATCCTGTTCACCGACCGCGCGGTGAAGCTGCACTTCTCCTATCAGCGCTTTCTGGAGAACCAGATTCGTGCGGCCTTCGGGTTTGTGGGCACGCCCATCTGGATCAAGAACCGCGCGAAGAACGAGCCGAGAGACAGAAGATAGAGTCCGTTTCTCAATGTGCATCACTTCAGAGCCCGACAGGGCGAAATAAAATTAGCCCAGGACGGAACCCCTAGGACAACTGAGAACCGCCAAGAACGGCCAACCGCCAACTCCTATGTCGCCGGGATGGCCACCGGTTCCACGCACACTCCCAGCTTCTCGCCCAACCCTGCAAACTCGCTGACCCAGCGTTGCGAGGACTCGTCGCCTTCCAGCGCGACTGCGGGGTACACGTTTTGCAGAAGCTGGTAGAACACGTTTTGCACCGGCGCCAGGTTTACCTCAAACGGCAGCGAGCGCACCAGGGCGACAGCAGCATTAAATCGCTGCAACCGTTCTTCACGAGGATTCACCGCCAACTCGTCGGCCATGCGGCTCAGACGGCGATTGAGCGCGTAGCCCAGCCACGCTTCATCCCATTGGATTTTTTCCCGCGCGGCCGTATCCAGTAGGGTCTGGACGCGTTCCAGGTCGATTTCATCGGCGAGGAACTCCTTGCGCAACGCGGTGTTCAGACGAACTCCGCGGTCAGGTGCAGCATCTTCGGCAGGGGCGCTCCCATGTCGCTGAGGAATCCCATCAGCGGAGCATGATGCTCATAGATCTGCCGGTAGGCGGCCTCGGCCTCATCCATGGTCGAGCCCAGGATCTTGCTGACAACTTTTTGCCGCTCGTCGCGGAACAGCGATCGCAGACTGTAGGTCGCGCCCTCGAAATGCTTATCGAGCAGGCGCAAAACCGCGGGTAGGTCGGCCGCCTGGAAGCAGTCACGCAGCTCCTGGGCCGCGGTCTTGAATTCCTGCTCGCCTCGAAACCCGCGCACTCCCGCAATGATGTTGTGATCGCCGAAGTGCAGCACCCCGAAGCTGATCTCCTGCTGCTCGTGCGTAATGCGCGAGCGGATCTGCGCGGTGCCTATGGCCAGCCGCGCCCGTCCCGACTCCAGGCGAACGTCGTCGCGCTGGCGCACGTCGTAACAGTTGATAGAGGTGCTCTCTCCAATTCGCTCGAACATGGAAGCGATCGCGAAGTGGGCGGCCACGGACAGCAGGTTTACCTCGGCCGGTTCCACCCACTTCTCGAAGATGCGCGCGCCGTCGCCGTCCTCGGCAAGATTGCTCTGCGCCAGCGCCAGCAGTTCCTTGAACTTTTCTTCCCGGCGGCCGGGAAACAGCATCTGGGCAAGCTGCAACGCGCGTCCGGCGTACATGATGGTTTGCACGGTTTCGATACCCGACAACTCGTCGAAGAACCAGCCGCAACTGGTGTACATCAACATGGCGTGGCGCTGCATTTCCAGCAGGGCGAGGGCGGTCACCGTGTCTGCGTCGGTCAATTCAGCCTTGCCGTGCTTGGCGAAGAAAGCTTGCAGGCTGCTCTCGTCGCGGTCCAGCACCACGTTGATGTATTCATCGCGCGCCTGCCATGGATCGCGCAACAACTCGGAGGCTTTGCGTTCATACTCCAGACCCAGGTCGTCACGCAGGTAATCGAACGCGGCGCGCAGCGGAGCCCGCCAGGCCTGGTTCCATCCCGGCTTGCCGCCGCTGTTACAGCCGCAGTCCCGGCTCCAGCGGCCCACGCCGTGGATGCAACTCCACGCCGTGTTCTCCACGATCTCCACTTCGTGGGTAGGCGGATTGATCTCCAGATACTCGCCGTAGTTGGTCAGCTTCGCCAGCTTGTTGCTCTCGATGTGATGCAGAGCATAGGCCAGCGCCATGTCGCCCTTGGCATGATGATGGCCATAGGTCTCGCCATCGGTGGCGATATGCATGAGCTGAGGCCAGCGGCGATTATCGGCAAATCCGCTGAGCAGCCGGTTGGCAAAAGTCTCGCCGTTGCTCAACAGCCCTTCGAAAGCCACCGCGCGCGAAATGGGTCCGTCATAAAAAAACAGGTTAATGCTGCGCCCCGACGGCAGCTTGCAAACATAGGAGCGCGTCGGGTCGATCTTGCCGCCTTCCACATTCTTGAACTTCGTGGTTCCGACGCGCCGCTCGTGCAGGGCTTGCGATGGCGCCAGTACTGTGAACTTGATGTCATGCTCAGCTAGAACTTCCAGCGTCTCCACATCGACCGCGGTTTCCGCCAGCCACATGCCTTCGGGCTTGCGGCCGAAGCGGTGCTCGAAATCGCCAAGGCCCCAGACCACCTGCGTCTGCTTGTCCCGCCGGTTCGCCAGCGGCATGATCATGTGGTTGTACACCTGCGCGATGGCGTTGCCGTGCCCGGAAAAACGCTGCAGGCTTTCTTTATCGGCGGCCAGGATCGCCTGGTACGTGTCGGGCGCGTGCTCCTCCAGCCACGACAACAACGTGGGGCCAAAATTGAAGCTGATCCGCGAATAGTTGTTGACGATGTGGGTGATGCGGTTGTCGCCGGTCAGTATGCGCGAAGTGGCGTTAGCCGCGTAGCACTCCGCCGTAATGCGCTCGTTCCAGTCGTGGTAGGGGTACGCCGAGTCTTGTAGCTCGATCGCCTCGAGCCAGGGGTTCTCGCGCGGCGGCTGATAAAAATGACAATGAATACAAAGATATCGGTCCATGTATGAGCTTGCGCTTGTCAAATATTGCGCTCCGAATTAGATACGAAGATCCAGGCTGGAGTCGCTACGATGCTACGAGCCAACCTCGGATAAGCCGGTAGAGCGGGCCTTCAGAGCCTGCCCTGACCGCAGCCGAAGGGTCCGCCCCCAAGGTTCTCTATTTTTGTCATCCCGAGCCGGCTTCAAGCCGGCAAGAAATCTGCTTTTCGACTTTTTCAGCCCCTTAGCTCGAGCCCACGTGACGGGGCATACCTCTCCCGGAGCCAGTATCCGAGCACGACCAGTTCGCCAGCGACGAAGAGCACTCCAAAAATGACTTTGTTACGCTGGGCTAACCAATTCGGTAGATAAATATCGAAGTTGTGGGCGTGGTCGTCGGTGAACTTGGCAGCCAAGTCTGACAGCGGACATCTGCCACCATTGACCGCCAGCACGCCGCACTCCAGCAGAACGAGCCCGGTCAGGATGGCTGCCCAGCGAAATCGACGCAACACTCCAACAACCGGGAGGGCCACAATGCTCGCTGCCAGAAACGCCCAAATCAGCGTGTGCAAAAGCTTGATTGCCGTCAACATTTCGATTTCTTTCCTCCCTGAGCCGCAGCAAGGGCCAAGGTGGGGCCAGATTACGTGGAGTGTTGAACTGCTTCCGGTTTCGCTAGTCACGGAAAGAAAGTATTGTAATATATCGCTGTAGAAATGGACACGAACGGTAGTTAGGCTTGGGCTCCGCCAGTCCGCGACGGGGCCAATCTCGACCCATGGCTGCACTCCCTGCCGATGTTGCGTCGCATCCTCTCAGGGCGACGTCAGTAGAGCAACATAAATTAAGCCTCATCCGTGCTCATCTGCTAATCCGCGGTCGCCTTCCTCTAACTGACGGCTGACCGCTGATAGCTGATAGCTACCCCCCGATATGCACCATCGTCCGTGACGCCGGCACGAAGCCCGGTTCGCCAATGTGGTGGCGCTCTTCCTTGCGCTCCACGGCGTTAAGAATGAACTCGACCATCTCTTCGTCGCTGGCGCCCCGCGCCATCAACCCCGCAAGATCGCGCTCGCGGACCGAAAACAAACAGGTACGAATCTTGCCATCCGAGGTGACACGAATTCGGCTGCAATGACCACAGAAAGGATGCGAAACTGGCGCGATAATCCCGATCTCGCCGATGCCGTCCTCGAAGACGTAGCGGCGGGCGGTCTCGCTGCGCGCGTGGCCGATTTCGCGCAACGGCATGAACTCGGCCATGCGGCGCACGATCTCGTCGAGCGTCACGACGATCTCCGGCGACCAGACGCGGTCTTCCTCCAGCGGCATGAACTCGATGAAGCGGACGGCGACGCCTTCCTCGCGTGCGAAGCGGCCAAAGGCGGTGATTTGATCGTCGTTGAAACCGCGCAACAGCACGCAATTGATCTTGACTGGCTTTAGCTCAGCTCGCTGCGCGGAGCGGATTCCGGCCAGCACGCGGTCGTAGCCGTTGGGCACGCGCGTGATGCGTGCGAATTCTCCTGCATCTACGGCGTCCATCGAAACCGTGACGCGACTCAGACCGGCATCGGCAAGCGGTTGCGCCATCTCGGCCAGCAAGTGTCCGTTGGTCGTGATCGCGAGGTCCAGTGGGCCGCCTTCAAGAGTGCGCATGCGGCCGAGTTCGCGAACCATCTCCACCAGGCCCTTGCGCAACAACGGCTCGCCGCCGGTGAGGCGGACCTTCGTGATCCCTAGCCCGACGAACACGCGCGCCATGCGCAGGTAGTCGGCAATCGGCATCTCGGGAAATTGCGGGCCGTCGGTGCCTGACCGGCAATAGACGCACCTGTAGTTGCAGCGATCGGTAATGGAGATCCGCAGGTCGTTGATACGCCGTCCGAATTTGTCGGTGAGGAACACGCTCTTCGCTCTTCGCTCTTCGCTCTTCGCCTGTCGCTTTTCGCCTGTCGCTTTTCGCTAACGGCTCTTAGCTATTAGCCTTTAGCTCTTGGCAAGCAATTCCGTCCGTCATCCTGAGCGCGTGGCCCGCCTTTGGCCGCGAGTCGAAGAGCCTGCCCCCAGCGAAGCCGAGGGGACCCCTATAGCCACGCGCTATTCTTGCTTTGTCGTTTGTTTCGAGTATGCGGGAAATGAGAACGAGACGCAGGCGTGCGGATGCAGCGCGGCTGTTCGTTTCCTTTCCAAGCACGGGAGGCATGGCCGTTTCCCGCCACACCCTCGGTTCCGCAGAATACCGCGGAGCACCGCCGCCGTAGCCCTGGGTATGCCGTTAGGCCACGGAGGTCGGAAACAGTATCAGCGATTATAGATGAGACAGACGGCGGAAAGCTGCACGCAGAAAAGGAAAATGCGCATCGGCGAATAGCGAAAAGCGCACAGCGGCCTTGGGTCACATGCCTTCGTAATTCGGACCGCCGCCGCCCTCGGGCGGCACCCAGGTGATGATCTCGTAGGGGTCCATGATGTCGCAGGTCTTGCAGTGTACGCAGTTCGAAGCGTTCAGATGGATTTGCAATCCGCTGGGCGTGTCCGTGGCTTCGACCATCTCGTAAACGTTGGCCGGGCAAAAGTTCTTGCAGGGGTTGCCGTACTCTTTGACGCAGCGCTCATTACAGATGTTGGTGTCGTGGATCACCAGGTGAGCCGGTTGGTCTTCTTCATGCTTCGTGCCGGAGTGATACAAGTCTGTCAGCTTGTCGAAGGTGAGCTTGCCGTCGCCCTTGGCAGGGCCGATGATATGCGCCTCGGGCCCGCCGTCAGCCGGAACCTGCTGCATCTGTTCCATGCGACGATGCCCCGCCTCGTTGGTATAGTGCGCGTGCAGGCCGCGGCCACCCGTAACCTGCTGGATGCCCGCGTGAACCATGCCCGAGACGAATCCGCTCTCAAAACCCTGGTGGAAGTTGCGCACCGGCCACAACTCGGTCTTAATCCAGCTTTTCTCGACACGGTCCTGAAAGGTTTCCAGTATTCCGAGCGAGAAATCGTTCTTCACCATGGCATCGAAAGCAGTCTCCGCAGCCAGCATCCCGCTCTTAATGGCGAGATGAATCCCTTTCAGCCGCTGTGAATTCAAGAAGCCGGCAGAGTCGCCGAGGACCATCCAACCGTCGCCGGCCAGCGGCGGAATGCACCACCAGCCGCCATAAGGCAGCGACTTGGCGCCATAGCGCACCATCTTGCCGCCCTCCAGAAGACTGGCGATGAACGGATGTTTCTTGAATTCCTGGAGGACGCGATGAGGATCAAGCCGCGGATCGCTATAGTCGAGTCCGGTGACGAAACCGAGAGAGACTATGTTGTCTTTGGCGCCGTAAATCCATGCGCCCCCATATTCGTGGAAGGTGAGCGGGTAGCCCATGGTGTAAACGACTTCACCCGGAGCGACGCGCCCGGCGGGCAGTTCCCACAGCTCCTTCACCCCGACCCCGTAGGTTTGTGGATTGCGTTCGCGATCGAGCTGGAAGCGTCCGATGAGTTGCTTGGTCAGCGAACCGCGCGTGCCTTCGGCGAGAATCACAACCTTGGCTTTCAAGTCGTAGCCAGGCTCGAAGTTGGACTTGCGCTCGCCGTTCTTGTCCACGCCTTTGTCGTCGGTCCGCACCCCCACTGCGCGCCCGCTTTCGAAAAGCAGCTCGGAACCGGCAAAACCGGTGAAGACCGTGATCCCCGCCTCTTCGACCTTGCTGCCCAGCCACTTCACGAACTTGTTGATGGAGATAACGTAGTTTCCATGATCGCGCATGGGCGGAGGCGTGATGGGAAACTTAAACTTACCCGTCCGGGTCAGGAAGTAGACCGCCTCCTTCACTACAGCGGCATCAAGTGGTGCTTCCTTTTCGAAGCCGGGCAGCAGCTCGCGCATGGAACGCGGATCGAGCAGTGCGCCCGACAGACAGTGGGCTCCGACCTCCCTCGCCTTCTCCAGGACGTAAATATTCTCCTTGGTGAGCGGGGCGTCAGGATGGTTGGCGTTGTGGTCGTCAATGAGCTGCGACAGGCGCAGAGCGCAGGCCATACCTGCGGGGCCTCCGCCAACGATGACGACATCGGCTTCCATTACTGGGCGTTCGACACCCGCCAGTGGTTTACGAAAAACGATCATTAGGCCTTCCCGAAAAAGGGACCTACCATTCTTATCGTCACCGTCGGTGACATAACTGTGACATTGTTACAGCATCGCATGGCAGTTCTCAAGAGGCGATAACCCCAGCTTAGGTTACGCAAAAAGAAAGGCGCAAGCTCATGCGCCGCTCTCTAACTGTCAAGCATCTGCCGCGTGCGTGAGTCCTGTTAGGCGCCCTTAGATTTTTTCACTTCCTCGATCAGCGGCGGAACGATATCGAAGAGATTGCCGACCACGGCGACATCGGCGATTTCGAAGATCGGCGCCTCTGCGTCTTTATTGATGGCAATGATGGTGCGCGCTCCCTTCATCCCCACCACGTGCTGAATCGCCCCGCTAATTCCCAGCGCGAGATACAGCTTGGGGGCAACCGTCTGTCCCGAAGATCCGACCTGACGGTCCATCGGCAGCCAGCCGGCATCGCAAATCGGCCGTGACGCCGCGATCTCGCCACCCAACGCCTCCGCCAACTGCTTGGCCATTTCGATGTTCTTCTGCTCCTTGATACCACGGCCGACAGCCACAATGATCTCCGCTTGGGTAAGGTCGACGGCCTGCTTAGCCTCTTTGAACGGAGCCTCGGGTTTATTGCGCACCACACCGTCGGCCACGTCGAGGTTGACGGTTTCCACCGGCGCCGCTACGTCGCCTTGCACGACCTGGTCGCCACGGAATGCGCCATTCTGAAAGGTCGCGAAATACGGAGGATCGCCCACGAAGGAGACGTCCGCGGCGAACTTTCCCTGGAACATTTGGCGAGTGAACCGCAACGCGCCGCCCTCATACTTGTAGCCGACGGCATCGCTGATGAGGGTACGATTCAAAGCGGCAGCCAGCTTGGGAGCGAAGTCGCGCACCTGGTAGGTGTGAGGCATCAGCACCAACTTGGGCTGTTTCTGCTCGATGAACGGTTTCAGCGCGGCCGCAAAGCCATCGGGGGTGTACGGCTCCAGCTTGGCCGACTCGAGGTCATACACCTTCGACACTTTTGTCGCGGCGACTTCTTTGGCGAAGTCGCCCACGCCGCTGCCAGCCACGGCCGCTTCCAGCGTCCAACCAGTTTCAGCGGCGATCGCCTGCGCCCCGGTGATGGTCTCCCAGGAAACACGGTTCAATTTGCCTTCGCGTTGCTCTACTACAACCAGGATAGTATCTGCCATTTCGATCCGATCTTATCTGCCTTCCAGAGCATACTTGCGCGTCCGGGCGCGTAGCCCTGGTAAGGCTGTAATTACTGCGAAGCTATCTCATAAATCCGGTTTTGAAGGGGCACGGCTTCGGCCGTGCCGCAAATGGTCCCGTACGGACTGGGCTTTAGCCCCTGAGGTACTTCGGTTTCGCCCGCTCCGATATTTATGAGACGGCTTCTGAGCAAAATTTTTTCAGCGCCGCAGCACGGGCTGCTCATGCTAACGAACAACAGTCGCATCAGCCGTGAGTTCAGCGATTGCGGCTGCGTATGCGAGCGCCGACGATGTTCAGCACCAAACCTACTGCGACTAGTACAGCCGCGATGATCTCAAACCGTGTCTCTCCCAGCTTGAATGCCGCCGGCTGAAAGAACATAACCAGGAATGCGAACAGCACTAAGACCCAGCCGATAATCATGAGGGCCGAGCCGGTTTCACGTTTCTCTTCTGACGACGGCATAGTCGCCTCCTTGCCCGCCGCAGCGGGCGCGCCGACTTGCCACTCTCACTGGGTCGCGGTCAGGGCCGCTCGAATAACGCTTTAGATCACGCGTAATTCGTTGCGCAGCTTGTCCACCAACTTCTTGGCAATCTCTCCCGGAGGACCTTCCAGCACTTCGGTCTTCTTCGTCTTCTGCGGGATGTAAAGTTTTTCGATCTTCTGCAGGTTCTCGCCGAGAGTCAACTTGACTTCCTCAAAGCTCACTTTCTTGAGCGGCTTGTTCTTCGCCTGCTTGATGCCGATCAAAGTTGCGTAACGCAATTTGTTGATACCCGACTGGATCGTCAGGAGCGCAGGCAGCGGCATATCGACAAACTGGAAGAAGCCTGCCTCGAGTTCGCGTTTCACCCTGATTCCACTATCGCTCTTTTCGATTTGCATGATGATGGTGGCGTGCGGCCAGCCCAGCAACTCAGCCAGAATGACGCCGGTCTGCGCAAAGCCATAATCATCGGACTGCAAGCCAGTGAAGATGAGATCGAAGCTTTCGTCCTTGATGGCTGCTGCGAAGGCCTTCGCGGTATTGAACGCGTCGAGGGTAACGAAGCGGTCGCCTTCGAGGTGAATGGCACGGTCGGCTCCCTTGGCCAGCGCCTCGCGTAGGACCTGCTGCGCGCGGGCCGGGCCGCTGGTGATGACTACTACTTCGCCGCCGTGCTTCTCTCTCTGACGCAGCGCCTCTTCCAATGCGTAGGCGTCGGGCTCGTTCACTTCGTAGGAAACATCTTCGCGAATCCACGTGCCGCCCTCATTCAACTTGAGCGGCGCGTCCTTCTGCGGAACCTGCTTCATGCAGACCAGGATCTTCACCAGGGCTCCTAACGTTTCACGGAATGCTTCGAGCGCATACCGTGAAACGGGCAAGTATAAATGAGCGGCGGGAGGATGGGAAACGGAACGAGGGATGCGAGTTTCGAAATGGGAATCGCCGATAAGAACGCAGCCCGGCGCTTATGGCTAGCGCGAAGGCGATCCAGAAGACTGTCGGTCCAAGCGGTGGCTTCATCTTCAAAGCACCACGGCAGGGTGACCGACGCATCCGCAATGAATGTCGCCATTAATATTTGTGGCCTTCATGAATCAGGTCCTTGATCTTCAGACCGCCCAAGTTGTTTCCTTTGCGAAGCTCTCGAATGCTCTCTATCGCCTCGCCCACAGAACGCCGATTGGCTCGCTCAGCGGGGCGTTCCGCCTGCTTCACCAAAAGGTCTTTGAGGTACTCGGAGAGCGTCACACCACACGCTTCCGCCTGAGCCGCTGGCTGAGACTCGATCTCGGGTTGTAACTCGATCTGAATCATGGTGCCTCTATTTCAAGAGTTTACACTTCCCCGAGGCTGGCCAAAATCGGCCTCCTTACCGCCGCCCCGGGCTCCTGCTCTACCCACCTCATTCCACCGTCTTCCCGAACAACGCACTTACCGCGGCAATGTTGGGGAGCAGCTCCTGGGGAACGTTGTGGCGCTGCTGCAAGTACAAAGGATCGTTGTAGGTGAGCCAAACCTTTCCCTCCGCGTCCTGCCAGAACAACGCTTTCAGGGGCAGATCGATCGCAACACTGGGAGCAGCCTGCATCAAGGGAGTTCCGCCCTTCGGACTGGCGAGGATGAGCAGCTTGGTAGGCCGCATGGTCAGCCCGACCTTCGCAGCCTCGCCGCTGTGATCGATGCGCGCGAAGACGGTGACGCCACGCTCCCCGAGCAGCGCTTCGAGGCGCTGCATGGTTTCTTCAACGCTGTGATGACTCGCCAGGTGGATGAGCCCGTTGTGTTCGTTCGTACTCATATTGACTCCCGCCGCTTCGTTGCGCTTGTTTTCAGCGCGGCGGAGTCATTATGAAGGCACGGATCGGTGCCGGCAACCTCGCTTCGAAGGATTGAGACGAGGTTATAGATCGCGCGGATCTTGTCCTCGTCTTTGGTTAGACCTTTGGTGAGTCTCGTTGGCTCTTACCTGGATCGCTGGAGTGACAGATGAGTTGCGTACGCTGGAGATCGTCCTACCAGCGACCCCGTCGCCGGAGTGGTATCTGCTCGAGAAATGATGGGGTGAGGAATGCAAGGTGCAATGTAGCCCGCATTTCTCCGGCTGATCATGATGCGCCGCAAAGGGGCTAACCTTTGCTCAGACGTTGGCATCGGGCAGCAGTGTCATTGCCCATCGAGAACCTTAGACCGCCAAGACATCCGCCCAAGCTAATCATTTGGCAGAGGGCAGATTAGCCGCGCGCAGCACTGCCTTTTCTGCCGAATTGGTGCTCTCGGGACCTTTCCGGGAAGTGGGTGGGCTGACGAAAGCAGGGATTCTCCACAAGAGTGCAAGAAGTTGCGCATCCTGTTGTCCTCAATTGAAACGACTCCCGCGCAGCCCGATTCCATCAGTGCTCCCATTCAGGGAAAGCCTTGTCCAGCAAGGGTTTCAGAAGCACATGCAGGACCATCCGCCAGGGTAAGCGTGCCCTCTGCCGATGGCTTCAAGTCGCCCATCTGTGGCAAACGGAATGCACTATAAAAGGGCACTCTGAGTTTCCCCCGTCAACGAAGAGGCGTACCTCGTCTGGCATAGGGCATCGCTCCGACGGGAGCGATGGTGTTCGCAGCCAATGTACGAGGTGGATCCGCCATCGCAGAGCGAGGCAGGAGAAATTCCCATGCGCCTAAGCCTGGTCAAGCAACATCGCGGTTCGCACAGGCTGCTCCGGAAGGTCCTGAAAATCGTCCTATTGATTGCAATCTCCGGATTGCCGCTGGCTGCGCTCCTGTTCGGCATTCGGAACTCCTCGAGTCAATCGTTGATTGCCGAAATGGCGAGGCACGGTTTGCGGGCGGCGATGAATGGGATTGAGCTGACCCCGGACTATCGAAGCGGGCGCCAGATGTTTCCCTACTCGGTAGTACTGGGCGGATTGCGAAATCTGCGAGACGCCGAGGACTCAGTCGATTCAGACCCGGTGGTGGCGCTGCACTACCGCGATCTCCACATCGAGAATCTGCTGCTGCGACGAACTGCGGCAGCCATGGACGTGTTCGTCTCCTACCGCGTACAGAATGCAATCTATTGGACGAGCCACAGAATCCACCTGGCTAAGGGAGAGCTGGTGTTGGTGGACGGCAAGAACATGGTCCGCGCCCGTTGTGGCAACCGCATCGTGTTCGAGCTGCCCCCCGAGGCGCCAAAAGCGCCTCCCATTGAGCCACCGCCGGAGGTCTTCGAATACGGACTTCCACCGTCGATCGGCCCGGGCGAGCCGTTGCTCACGCCCGGGCCCGGCTACTGGCCTCCGGTATTTGTTGCGCCTCTGCCATGCTGCGGAGGATACGTTGGCGGCCCGATCAATCCAATCGCCGCCACGCCTGAACCATCCACGCTCCTGCTGGTGGGGGCAGGCATTTTGGTAGTGGTGATGCGAATGAAGTTCAGGAGGCGGTAGTGATGCGGTGGGGATTCTGCAATTGCGACTGTGCCGGAAGTTGTCGATTTAATTGGTGGCGGCGGCAGGACTCGAACCTGCGACCTACGGATTATGAGACCGTCGCTCTAACCACCTGAGCTACACCGCCAAACGGTCAAACCAGGCCCGCCGGGTCGGGGCCGCAGAGGACGCAAGCAGAGAACCTGCCGCGCGCCTGAGCGCGTAAAAACCGCCTTCCACGCTCGATCACACGAAAGGCCGGACGTGACCGCGTCCAGCCCACTCTCGATTCTAGAAGCGGCTCTATGGGCTGTCAAACCGCAGTTCACGCCAGTATTCCGATGATCGGGTTGCAGACTCCATTATTTCAAGTATGCCCGCGCGATCCACAATCCGGGACATAAGCGCGTTGGCAGCCCTGTGACCGTTCCCGGGTTGCGGCTGTATTAGGAATTCTGAGGGAAACAGTTGCCAGTTGCCAGTACCCAGTTGTTACCAGTTGTCAGTAGCCAGTTGCCAGTTGGCTATACGGGCGGCAGAGAAAGTCGGCAACCGACAACTGGCTACTGGCTACTGCCCACTGATTGGCTGGTAAACTAAATACGCGATGATCCTCCCGTTCGTTCGCGAACTCTTCGCGGACGTGGAAAAGTCTGCCGCCTTTGCGCGTGCTGTAGCCCGGGTGAAGGGTGGCGCGGGGCGGATTCGTGTCTCTGGACTCACCCCAACTGGCAAAGCTCTCTTCTACGCCCTGCTGCATCGCTCCACTTCGCGGCCGGTCATCGTCATCGTTAGTGACAACCGCGCGGTGGATGAATTGCTGCCGATCGTGCGCTCGCTGGGCGACCTGACGGGTGCCGTCGCGCCGGATGCCGTCATCGGCTTGCCTGCCTACGACGTGCTGCCTTTCGAGAATCTGTCGCCCCATCCCGAGATTCAGGAAGCTCGTGCCACCGCCTTATGGAAGATTGCTACCGGAGCTGCCAGTGTCGTGATAACGCCATTGGCCGCGACGGCAATGCGCTTACGCGATGCCGAATTTTACGCAGATCTGGCGAAGGTCGTGAGACGAGGCGAGATGGTCGATCCCGAGCGCCTGGTCGAGCACCTGCGAATCGTAGGCTACAACCAGGTGGACGTGGTCGAGATGCCGGGCGAGTTCGCTCACCGGGGCGGCCTGCTCGACGTATATTCGCCGGAGTTGGATCGTCCGGTCCGCATTGAGCTGTTCGGCGATGAAGTGGAGTCGATCCGCAAATTCGATCCTGGCACGCAGCGCTCGGCGGCGGTGACCGACGAAGCCGTTCTGCTCCCCTTGACGGAAACTCCCGTGGAAGAAGAGACGTTGGCCGCGATCAATGCGCGGCTTACCGGCGGGCGGTTGGCGGGAAACGAAGAAGCGATCGAGGAGACGGTCCGCGCGACCGGTGTTACGGTATTTCCGGGCTGGGAACTCTACGCGCCCGCCGTCGCCAAGAAAGAGAACTTCTTCGACGATCTGCTGCCGGGCGCGACCATAGTTCTCGACGAACCCGACGCTTTGAACTTCGCTCACGATACATGGTGGGCGAAAGTGACCGAGGCGCACGAACGCAGCCTCGTGGGCAATCTGGTTCGTCCGGAAGATCTGTATCTCACACCGGAGCAGTGGAGCGAGCGCTTACAGTACGCGGCAACCATCGCCGTTGAACAACTGGGAATCGAGAGCGCCGGCGACGAAGAGCATCTCACGCTGCAAACGCAGCCCACGACGCGCTTTCACGGCTCTGTCGCTGCCATGACGGAAGAAGTTGGACGCCTCGCGCGGGAAGGCAAGCGAGTTCTCTTTGCCGTGTCCAGCACCGGCGAGGTAGAGCGTCTGGCCGACGTCTTCAACGAATACAATCTATCGTTCCGCATCGGCAGCCGGACGCCCAAACCCGGCAGCGAAGTATACGTAGACGAGTCCTCGTACTTCACGGAAGACGTAGCGGCCACAACCATCGTGAAGGCTTATGTACCCGAAGGATTCGCGCTGCCTGAGGCGAACCTGGTTCTCTTCGGGGCTCGCGATCTGTTCGACGAGCCCGAGGTTACGCTAGGCCGGCCACTACGGCAGAAGTCCAAAGTCTCGGCGTTCCTTTCCGATTTTCGCGATCTCGCCATCGGCGATTACGTTGTGCACGTCGAGCACGGCATCGGTCAGTACCAGGGACTAAAAGAAATTCCTCAGGAAGACGGCGGGACCGCCGAATTCATGATCCTGCAATATGCCGAGGGTGCACGCCTGTACGTTCCGCTCACCCGCCTGGACCTGGTGCAGAAGTACCGCTCTTCCGAAGGGGTGAAGCCGGTACTGAATCGGCTGGGCACGCAGCAGTGGCAGAAGACCAAGGCCCGCGTGAAGAAGGCCATGCAAGACATGGCCGAAGAGTTGCTCAAACTTTACGCCGTGCGCAAGACCGCCGAAGGACATGCGTTTGCTGCCGACAGCGAATGGCAACGCGAGTTCGAGAACACCTTCGAGTTCAACGAAACCGAAGACCAGATGAACGCGATTGTTGACGTAAAGCGCGACATGGAGTCGGCGACGCCAATGGACCGCCTGCTGTGTGGCGATGTGGGTTACGGCAAGACGGAAGTCGGGATGCGCGCGGCGTTCAAAGCGGTCAGCGACAATCGCCAGGTCGCGGTGCTGGCGCCGACCACGGTGCTTACCTTCCAGCACTACAACACATTTCGGCAGCGCTTCGCGGCCTTTCCCATCAAGATCGACATGCTCAGCCGCTTCCGCACCCCTAAGCAGCAGAAGGAAACCATCGCCAAGATCGAGGCAGGCCAGGTGGACATCGTCATCGGTACGCACCGCGTCTTGTCCAAAGACATAAAGTTCAGCGACCTGGGGCTGGTCATCGTGGACGAAGAACAACGCTTCGGGGTCCGCCACAAGGAGCGGCTGAAGCAGCTTCGCAAAGAGGTAGATGTGCTCACCATGTCGGCAACGCCCATTCCGCGCACGTTGCACATGTCACTGCTCGGGCTGCGCGACATGAGCGTGATCGAGACGCCTCCCAAAGACCGCATGGCAATTCAAACAGTCGTGGCAGCGTGGGACGAGAAGCTGCTCCGTTCGGCGATCGAGAAAGAGTTGGAGCGCGGCGGGCAAGTTTACTTTGTGCACAATCGCGTGGAAAGCATTTACGAGATCGCGGACAAGCTGCGCGAGATGGCGCCGCAGGCGCGCATCCTGATCGGCCACGGCCAGATGCCGGAGAGCCAACTGGAGCGCGTCATGCTCGCCTTCATGCGACACGAAGCCGACATCCTGGTTGCGACTACGATCATCGAGAACGGCCTCGACATTCCGCTGTGCAACACCATCATCATCAACCGCGCCGACCGGCATGGGTTGTCGGAGTTGTATCAGTTGCGTGGACGCGTTGGCCGCTCGGATCGGCGGGCCTATGCCTACCTGCTCATTCCGCCCGACCGCGAGCTGAGCGACTTGGCGAGAAGGAGGCTGGCGGCCCTCAAGGAGTTTAGCGACCTGGGTGCGGGATTCAAGATTGCGGCGCTCGATCTGGAATTGCGAGGCGCCGGAAATCTGCTGGGCGGGCAGCAGAGCGGTCACATTGAAGCCGTCGGTTTCGAACTTTACACCACCATGCTGGAGCGCACGGTGCGCGAACTGAAGGGCGAGGTGCAGGAGGAGACGGCCGAAACCCAGTTGAACCTGGGGCTGAACATCCGTATTCCTTCCGACTACATCCCAGAAGAGAACCAACGGCTGCGCATGTACAAACGCGTCGCCGGTGTGGAGACGGAGGCGCAACTGGAGGATGTCGCAGGAGAGTTGGGCGATCGTTACGGCACGCCGCCTCCGCCGGTTCGAAGCTTGCTGGAGTACGCAACTTTGAAATTGCTGTCGCAGCGGATCGGCGTCGCGCAGATTGAGCGCCGCCGCGAGGCGGTGAGCATTCGCTTTACCGAGACTGCCTCGGTCGATCCCGAACGCTTGGCGCGTTTTGTTGCCGGAGAACCCGGAAGCCAGTTCACGCCCGCGGGCGTGCTGAAGTTCTCGCTGAAAGAGAAGCAGCCGGAACAGGTATTGGCGCGGTTGAAGGCGCTGCTCGAACAATTGGCGGGAGAGCAGCAGGCGGTCGCGTGAGAGCTACTGTTGGTTCCGCAGCGTCACGCGACAGCCTGGAGTCCGTTCTTGGCAACCAGAGATAGGAGTTTCAGGGAAGCTCCTTGTGGACGCTTTTCACCGCGTTCCCACTGGCTTACCAAGCCGGTGGTAACGTTGAGATAGCGTGCGAAAACCGCCTGACTGGCGCCCTCCCGCAGACGGAGGGCCCGGATTTCGTTAGGCTTCAGTGGCCGTACCGGTGTGAGGCACATGGCATCGAATTCGCGCATCGTGCGCTTGTCCATTGCTCCAGCAGCATGGAGGCCTTCGGCGGTCTCATGGATTGACCCCATCAATGGACTAGGGTATTGCTTTCTCATCGCATCTCACCTCGATCAACGTGCCAGACGCAACCACCCGGGCGATGGTTTTGTCGTCATAGCTCAGCAGTTCGGATGCGAGCCTTTTCACGGCAACCAACTCGTCCTCCGTGATGTTGTCCATTTCCTTCTTCGCGAAGCCGTGAACAAAGAAGGCCCGTGCGCCGGCCCTGAATACAATCAGCGCCCGAAACCCGCCCGATTTTCCTTGGCCAGGGCGCGCGATGCGCTGCTTGATCACGCCACCACCGAGGTTGGCGGCGATCAAGCCCTGCCCGGCATCCCGGATGGATTGGCAGAGCTCCGCATCCCCGATGCCAGCCTTGTTGCCAAAGCGCGCGAACGCTTTGGTCTTGAATATCCGCATCTACCCTTACCAGAATTGCCTCGGGCACTGCTCGGAGGCTAGTATAACACTGAGTGCGACAGTTGATTCAGCATGGGAGCTTCATGAAAAGACAAGTTTGCAAAGCGGTTTTCCCCGCCGCCGGACTGGGCACACGATTTTTGCCAGCCACTAAGGCACAACCTAAGGAGATGATGCCGCTGGTGGACAAGCCCATCATTCAGTACGGCGTCGAAGAGGCACTGGCTTCTGGCTGCGATCAGATCATCATCGTGACCGGCCGCGGTAAGAGCGCGATCGAAGATCATTTCGACGTTAGTTACGAGTTGGAGAAGATGCTGGAGGAGCGCGGCAAAACCGACCTGCTGGCCATCGTTCGCCAGATCTCGGAGATGATCCACATCGCCTACGTCCGGCAGAAAGAAGCCATGGGCCTGGGTCACGCGGTCTTGATGGCACGCGAGTTGGTCGGAGACGAACCTTTCGCGGTGATCCTGGCCGACGACATCATCGACGCTGAAGTCCCGTGCTTGAAGCAGATGATCGAAGTCTATAACGAGACAGGATGTTCGGTTCTGGCGACGCAGGTGATCGAGGGCAAAGCCATCTCGTCGTACGGCGTGCTCGATGCCAAGCCGGTGCCGGGCAAATGGAATGGCCGGCTGTTCGAAGTGCAGAACCTGGTGGAAAAGCCAAAGCCGGAAGATGCACCCTCGAACCTGGCGATCATCGGACGTTATATTCTCACGCCCGCGATTTTCGAAATGCTGGATTCAACTCCGCTCGGCGCGGGCGGCGAATTGCAGCTCACCGACGGCCTAAAACAACTGCTCAAGAAGGAAAAGATTTACGGTTACACCTTCGAAGGCAAGCGACACGATACCGGCGACAAGCTGGGCTTCCTGAAGGCGACGGTGGAGTTTGCGTTGAAGCGCGACGACCTAGGGGGCGACTTTCGGGAGTATCTGAAAACGCTGGAGCTGTAGGGTAGTGCGGCGCTTCACTTGGATTATTCACGAAGAACTCACGCTTTGAAGGGGCACGGCTTCAGCCCTGCCGTTAGGTGTGCGTGGAGAGTTGAGCTTCAGCCCCTGAGGGAAGTCGCACTTTGCCGCAACACCGAAGTCCCTCAGTGGCTAGAGCGGTTTAGTTATTTGTGTAGTCTAGGTGCCGCCGGCTGAAGCCGGCTCGGAGGTGAAGGATCAGCGGGAACGCGGCGCTGAAGCGCCGCTCTACCCGTGCTCGCTCGACTACAGTAATTCTTAAACTGCTC
>DATCCF010000391.1:0-14781 GCA_036511435.1 Terriglobales bacterium
GGCAGCAAGCGACTCCGCCCAAGGTCGTTCGAGCGCCGAAATTCCCCAAGCTGGCGGAGAACAATATCCGCAAGGGTTTTCTGGAAGATGGGCAGTATCGCAAGCTGATTGAGTATTGCCCGGATTTGTGGTTTCGCGGACTCGTGGAATGTGGCCGCACATACGGCTGGCGAGTCTCGGAACTTCTCACGATGCGCGTTAGCCAACTTGATGTGGCACAGCGAGTGATTCGGCTCGAACCTGGCACGACGAAGAACCGCGACGGCAGAGAAGTGCTAATGACCGACACCATTCACAAGCTGCTCTCCGCTCTCGTGCATGGCAAGACTGCCGATGATTACGTGTTCACTCGTGCGAGCGGTAACCCCGTCCGGGATTTCCGAGTGACGTGGCAGAACGCTTGCGCTCATGCGGGGGTGCCTGAACTGCTGTTTCACGATCTCCGCCGAACGGGAGCACGGAATCTCCGCCGTGCGGGAGTTGCCGAAGGAATTATTATGAAAATCGGCGGCTGGCGGACTCGCAGCGTGTTCGAGCGGTACGCGATTGTGAGCCGTTCGGATATGAATGACGCGATTCTCAAATTGCAGGAAACGGAGAACCGAGTCGAGCAGGAAAGAATGCAAGCCGAAGAGCAGCAGCAAGAGCAGATAAGGGCACAAATTGGGCACAATGAGGCGATTCTTGCCCAGCCTCCCGCCTCCAAAGCGGTGAACTAGCGCCAGCTAGTGATTGATTACAAGGGGTTTAGGCTGGTGCCGGGAGGGGGGGTCGAACCCCCACGAGGGGTAAACCTCGGCGGATTTTGAGTCCGCTGCGTCTGCCAGTTCCGCCATCCCGGCCTGGCGCTGAACCTAAAGAGAGATTAGCTTAATTGACCATCCGCGCATTTGCAACAGGTTCTGGTCCTGGCTCAACTGTAACCGAACTGTAGCTGTTGTCGGCTTTAGGCTCGCTATAGCATTTTCCATCAAGGTGTATAGTCAATTTCGCAGTGACGTGACTCCATCCGATGAAACCAATATAGTTTGGCTTCAATCTGTGCCTTCAACCAATCGATAACAGTTAACGCTCCCGCGTAGTCCACTGAGGTTGTTCCTTAACTTTGGTGATTACAGAAGCGATTGCCTTGCCAAAAACCTCGTCGCTTAGATCATTGATGACGCGCAGCAACGCATTCGAGCGCAGCCGTTCCCAAAGATTTGCGTCCTGATACAGGCGGCAGCACTCTTCCGCGAAAGCGATAGCAGTGCCGGCCATGAGACAGTCGTTTCCATGCTGCCATCCGAGTTGCTCTCCAATCAGGTTAGATACTACAAGAGGAACACCAAAAGATGCCGCTTCGTACGCTTTGTAAGGAATTCCCGCTGCATATCGGGTAGGCACCACAAACACGCGTGCTTCGTTATACAGCACGGTCAAGTCATCCTGCCTGCCAAGGATGCGAACGCCGGAGACCTTAAAATCACTGAGAGCAATGTCGGCCCCGTAGCCAGCTATGATCAACTCAGCGCCAGTCGCTTTACGCACAACCGGCCAGATTGAATCGCAGAAATACCGCATGGAGTCAGCATTTGGATTTTCAGCACCATGCATGGCTCCAACGAAGAGGAACGAGCGCCGCTCATCAAAGGCAGCAGCCGTTGGATTGGCGGGTACTCGAAAACCGACTACCGATACATTGTTTACTCCACCCGATGCCATGGTCTCGCGATCTCGCTCGGACACCACGACAACGGCATCAGCCGCCCTCGCCAAGTCCAGCTCCCGGTCCAACCATGCGGACTTGACCCTGGATGAAATCTCGCTACCGAGCACCTGAGCCTGAAGCCAATCACGCTCCGCAAAAATCGCCTCAGCGTCGTAAATCACGCGAGCCCTGCTGGGCCTGCCAGTGTCGACCCTTTCTTTCAGAAAAGCTTCCATATTGTGAGGGCGGCTCACCCATACGATGTCACTGTGAGGCACGTACTCTCGAAAGAGCCGGTCGCGTTGCGAAATGCCGTCCAATAACTCAACATCGCGTGGGATGTCACAATACTCGTTGTCTAGCAGGGGAGATGTAAACGAGGCACACGTAACACGATAGCCCTGCTGCACAAGATGATGCAGTATGTCGTTGCTGCGAGGAAATCCCGATCCCAAGTGCCGGTGCGGTATTCGATCCTCTATATACAATATCCTAAGGCCTTCGGCACTGACGGAGACGCGAGCGGACTGTATGTTGGCTATCGATTCGGGCAGACGCTTGACAAGCTGGTCGTTCCATTTTTCGCGGAATTTCTGCTGATTGATTGCCATCGCAGGCTTGGCGGCTTCATTCCCATCCGAGGAAGCGGATTCGTAGTGTCGAATAATCGCTCTAGGCTCATATATGACGCTAAAACCGGCTTCCCAAGCCTGCATGCAATAATCGGCGTCTTCATAGTAAGCGGGGCTAAACATCCGGTTAAAGCCACCCAACTGACCAAAAAGGGACCGCTTCGTAACCAAAAATGCTCCCGAGCAGTAATCTACCGGACGTCGAAATTCATATTGCGGCAGGTTAGGATCGTCTCCTCGCCCGTATCCTAACGCGCTTCCGTCTGACCAAACGATACTTCCGGCTTCTTGCAAATCGCCATTTGCCAGGACAATCTTACCGCCAACAACTCCGACCGCAGACCCTTCGTGAAAGCTGAGCAGAGCTGATGAAAGCGCATGGGGTTGCAATAAGGCATCGTTATTTAGGAAGCAAAGATATTCGCCGCGCGCCTGCTCCGCTCCTTGCATACAGGCCTCGCCAAACCCTCGGTTGTCTGTGTTATTGATGATCGTCGCACCATCAATTCGCGCCAATAAGCTATCGGTCTCATCGCTCGAGCAGTTATTTACAATCACGACTTCATACGGAACGTCAGCGTTTTCGAGTATGGAATCGAGGCACAGCAGCGAAAGGTGGGCTTTGTTATAAAGAACCAGAATAATGGAAACACTCGGGCTTTCGGTTGCCGGAAATACTACTCGGTCGTCGCTGTGCAGAAGTTGCTGAAGCCGACTACGACCCAGGTTGTCCCACTCCTTCTGGGCGTCAGCCAAACTTTGCTTATGGTTTGCATGGGCGCCGGGAGTTGCTCTGCGCCCTTCAGCGGCACCGAAGCGCAGATAGTGGACCAGCGGGTTGAAGCCGGCCGCTCGCACATCAGGGTTCTGTTCAAGGTACCACTTGCTACTGAAAGCCTGGCTCGGATCGCGGCCTTCGAAGGCCCCGTGCCGAAGATAGTGGGTAATTGGGTCCGCACCGTGCGTTGCAACATCGGGATTGTGCGACAAGTACCAGTTAGCATCGAAAAGTCCGGAATGCGCAATCAGTTGTGAGTCCTTCTTCATCTGTCGCAGTTCACGGTAAGCACGTGGACGCAGTTTCCCGATGGCTCGCAACGGAGCAGTCAGTCGCCACGTTGGCGACTGGAGGACACTGTGCAATTGCTCAGTGCGCGTGGTCAACTCGACGCTCAACGAACTGATCCGTGCCCTCAATTGCGATATGTCGTTCCGCAATTGATCGCGCTCCATAACGACTTGCTCCAAGCTGGCTTCTCGTTCGCTTAACGTGTTTCTGAGGTTGGCGACATCTACCTCGCGTGCGGCAACCGTCTGCATCAGGCTGGCGACCTGCTCCTCCCGTTTGCGTAACGTCTGTTTTAGGCTGGAGATCTCGCTTGCAAAAGGCCGCATTCCCTGAAACGTCCTTCCCGTGGTCAGCGGTTCGCATGGGCGACCGGTGACAATTTTCTGGAAGTCCGCTTCCTGCCCGAGCCAGGTTTCTATATCCGGCTCTGAAACGGCGAGGTCAAAGCTGCCACAAAGTGCTTCGATTAGTTCTAGAAGCGATGGCAAGAGACTGCCCGCTGACATCCCGGAAGGCATTGACCATAGAACGCCCCGGGTCACCACCCAGCCCAACCTAATGTCGTTTTCGCTCTGCCACTCCACGTCAATGGGCACGAGTTCGCCATCTATATTGAGAAGATTGAAGGGAGTGCAGTCCAGCAAGTCGCCAGAAAGCACGTACGACGCGAGTTTCGACCGTTTCTCCGAAACATCGGCAATGGGCGCCGTCGACACGCGAGCGTGCTGCAACAGAAATTCCATCCACGGATGAAGCGCTTGAACGATGGATTCCACATTCCCGCTACCAGCTCGCGCTCGCAGCAGATTCCATAACAATTGCCGGCCGGCCCGGTAGACGGACTCGGACACGTAGTGCGTGATTGTCAGGCTCTCGTCTACCGTACGACGACCAGTGGCCGACGATGTGAGAGGCTCCTTCATCACCCGTATTTCAGACCCACGGCGCACAAAACTGGTTTGGGTACAAAATTCACGCGCGCGATTTACCGACCATGCAAACGCGAGTTCCGTTGCCCTGGGTCGCAGTTCATTGTCCGGTGTCGCAACCACGAGAAATGAGTTGCTGAGTTCAGCGAGAAGGCCATTGGTATGCAACACGGAGAAAGCGAGCGCTTCGTCGAAGCCGCGGTAGGGCGAACCCGTATAATCGCGCGCGTGGCAGCGGGCGAGCAGGTCGGTAGCGTCAAACCCAGTATCCGTCAATGCGTTCTCCGAGAGAACCACGGAAGGTAGCTTATAGTCTGGAAAAGGATAATAGAAGCGCACTTGGGGAAGCCCGGCCGCGGATAGCAGCGCGATCAATTCCCGCCGTCCAAAGGTGCGAACGGTTCTAGCCCCGTACAGATCTTGAACTCCGAAGAACGGAACACCAACGTGGTCTTCGCCACAGCCATTGAAATACTTCAAGCCCACTTTATTCTCGATAGCGATAACCACTCTGCCGCCCGGCGCGAGTAAACCGGTTACCGTCCGCAGATAGTGCTCAAACGGCTTCTCCCGGTCAGAGAACAAGGCTGCGTATTCCAGCACTCCGATCAAAAGTACGCAGTCAAACAGCTCGTCTGTTTGGAAACGCAGCAGGTCATCCACCACGACTCGAACATTGGTAAGTTCCCGGCAGCGCTCCGCGGCGACGCGCGCTCGGGCCAAGCTTCCTTCGACCGCAACTACATTCGCACCAATCTCGCCCAGAAAGCGCGTGATCGCGCCGCAACCGCACCCCAGCTCAAGAACTCTATCGCCCGGATGCAAGTCCAGCGGTCGCACCAGGCAGTGACGAAACCGGCTGAAGTGGTATTCACTAGGCCAGTCGCAAATGGACTCCGCTAATTCCGGGGAAAAAGTACTGCGGTCATTAGCGTTGGAGACAACGCTAAGAAGGCGTTCTTCCACTTCTACGCCGTCGGAATAGGAGAACTCCACCGGATTTTTGGTTCGGTAAAGATGAAATTGATCATCCCAGAAGTAATTCATTAGAACTCATAGACAGTCCAAGCTGTAGCGTAACGCGAGGTTTTGTCCTCATCGCGAGTAACCGGCCGGCTTCCGCAATCGAAGCTGTTGGAACGATATTCTAGCAGCGCGGTCGTCAGGTTGGCGAACCGTCCGGCCGATCTTCCTGTAAATACCATGCCTTAGCCGGTTGCTCTGGGCGATCAGGTAAGCTTCGCGATCGCCGTTGCCCTGGTTTGAGGGCCGTCCCGCTATCGTCACTTCCAGAATGCAAATGCCCGTTTCGTGGCCGTTCCATCCCCGGCTGCCGATCCCCCAGGCCAACGGCCCACTTCCGCAGTTGCTTTGCGAAATCGGAACGCGATCCCGGCGTTATCCGCTTGCCGGTATTCATTGCGGTAATCAATTCGGCGGAGCTGTTAGGGACGGTCAGCGCCACCGGCAGCCTCACCGCTTTAGCAATTTCTTCAAGCGTCACTTCTCCTTTGGAGCGGAAGCGGTTGATGACCACATTTACTTTGCCCGGCGGAAAGTTATATTGCAGTAATTTGTCCACGTAACAGGAAAGGTCGCGCAACGCCGGCACGTCTGGGGTAGCAATCAGGTAAAGCTGGTCGCATTCCGCGATGGTAGCCTCATTCGCATTTCCTACGCCCTGGCAACAGTCGATGACTACGTACTCATAGCTTCCGCGGAGATAGCGAATGGTCTGCTGGATTGAGCTAAGCGGTACGTCGGTGAATCCATACAGCCCCTCCGGGCCGGGAAGCACATCGACCCCACTCACCTCGTGCACCACAAAGCCGTTCAAGAGGTCCGCATCAACCCGATCGATGTTGCGGGCCAGATCGTAAAAGTGATAGTCCGCTGACGGCAATCCAAGATACAGGCCAACGTGGCCTAACTGGCGATGCTCGTCCACAACCAGGACCTTCTTGCCACACAGTTGCGCCAGAAACGTGGACAGATGAACGACCAGGGTAGTCGTACCTGCCCCTCCTCTTGCTCCTAGAAAAGCCAATACCCTGCCGGTCTTGCTGCTGCGCGCCACCGCCCAACGGCGCCGCAAGCGCAAAAGCGAATCGCTGAACTTATCACAATTCAGCGGACTCCCGAGATACTCGGCGTAGCCCGCGCGCATGGCATCCAGCACAAGATCGGTATCCGACTTGGCGGAGAGCGCTATCAGCAGGACGCGTTCCCCGAGTAACTGATGCAAAGAGGTCGCAGTTTCCATGGCCAGTTCCCGATCGCCGTCGGTATTGATAACACACAAACAACCCTCGGACTTCTGCATCGCTTTCAGGAGATCGACATCCCGATTACGGGGCAAGTAGTCGGGCATATTGCCGGTGAAGGATGCTCCCAGCAGCTGTGCCGCCACCCGCGAGACGACGCTGATGGTTGGCGGATCCAGGCATACCGTGACCAAAGAGATCCCGGATTGGGATGGTGTGACTTGTGTGCTCGCCACATTGCTTACGCGCTAAGGCGCCTCCGGCTTGGATTTCTGAGCGATTTGCTCCGCCTCGAATGAGGATTGTGGCCCACCCCGAGAATCCACCAAGCTTCGGACGGGGTTCTTCCTCGCACTCCCCTGTGCCGGCGCAACGGCAGCAGTCGGAACAGTTGGCTCACCGGGCAATGGCTAGCTGGTCGTTCACCTCGATCCGACTACGCCGGATGGTCCCTACCGGCAACTCCAGAACGCTCCGGGTCTTCCAACCGACAGCGGCAATCCGGAAGCCGCCCACTCGCTCCCATACCCCGAGCACCCGCATGCGGCGGTCCAGAGCCACGACATCAATCGGGAAAAGCATTCCCCAGGTGTGGACGCCGGAGGAGGGCAGGATGAAAAGGTCTCCTCCGGGGTCTAGCCCGGCCTCGCCAAGCAAGCCCACCAGCCGTGACCAGGCGGTGGCCGCAACTCGGATCTCGGAACCTACGATGGCGTTCTTGCTGGTGTTGACGATCCCTATGGGTTTGGAAGTTGGCAGCATAGGTCTGGCTCCCGAGGCTAGGCTGTTCTCTTCCTGCGCCAAATCAGGACCGCCAGGATCAACACGAAAATCATTCCTGAAACCACGCGAATAATCGTTGTACCGTCCATATCGTCTCCTTTCTGGTTGAGATTGCGTATCCACCGCTTAGCGGACGAAAATCGTGAACTTCCAGACTCATTGCGCTACCACGACCGCCGCCTCACCACCCACCTGCTCTGCCCATAACTACTTCCCTCCAAGCGCCCCCAGATTGCGCGATATAAGCAGCGCCGCCGGACCGAGCAGAACAATGAACATGCTGGGAAATATGAATAGCACCAGGGGAAACATCAGCTTAATGGTGCTCTTGGCAGCCATTTCCTCGGCCTGTTGGCTGCGCTGTTTGCGCAAGCCGTCGGCAAAGGTACTGAGCGCTTTCGAAATCGGAGTGCCAAAGCGGTCCGACTGGGCCAGCATGTTCGCAAAACCTTTTACCGCCTCTAATTGAGTTCTATCGGCCATATCGCGCCAGGCATCAATGCGCGGTTTGCCTGCTCGTTGCTCCAGATTAATCTGCATCAATTCTTCCGCCAGCACGGAATGGCTGCCACCCAACTCCTGTCCTGTCCGCAGCAGTGCCTGATCGAGCCCGAGTCCAGCGTCCACGCAGACCACCATCAGATCCACGGCGTCAGGCAGCCCCAGCCGGATTTTCTCCCGGCGCTTCTTAGTCACCGCCGCCAGCCACAGGTCAGGGGCAAGATAGGCGCCACCCATCATTAGAGTTATCCAAAAAAACGTGATCTGGTGGAAAAAGCTCCAAATCAGGAGCACCGCTATCGGCGCAAGCAGGCGGGCCGCGATATAGGAATCCATGCTGCTCTGATTTCGCAGCCCGGCAGCCAGAAAACGCTTTTGCAGCTTTTCACCACGCGCGATTCCCAGCCGCGCACCCAAGAAGCGGGACCCTCGGAGCAGTTGATCGAGAACGCTACGGGAGCTCCGGCCCCTGGTCTCACCTGAGGCCGGCAGCAAGCGGGCGATTCCAAAGACCCGCTTGGCGGCCGAGGTCGGCCGAGTCATGGCCCAGACAAATACCAGCGCGGTAGCGAAGAAGGCGGTTAACTGTATGCTAAATGTCAGCGCAAATTTCATGGACTCACACTTTGATCCTGACGATTTTGCGGATGGTCAATGCGCCCATTGCCATCATGCCGATGCCGGTATAGGTGAGCTTGCGCCCGACCGGATCGTGCACCAGGACGTCGGTGTAACCGGGATTGGCAAGACTTATGAGAACGAACATCACCACCGGCAGCAGGCACAGGATCCAGCCGGTGAGCCGTCCCTGGGCCGTACGAACGCGCAACTCGCCCTGGATGCGCATACGATCGCGCAGCACCGCAGTGGTCCGCTCCAGAATCTCCACCAGGTTCCCTCCGGTCTCCTTCTGGACCAGCATGGCCGTGATCACGATCTGCAAGTCGGCAGACGGTACCCGGCGCCCCAGTTGCTGCAGCGCATCCCGCTGGGGTATGCCGAAGTTTTGCTGTTTGTAGACTTCCCTAAATTCGGAACGCAGGGGCTCGCCCCCCTCCTCCGCGACAATCTCCAGAGCTGCGCTGACGGAGTGCCCGGCACGCAGGGCGCGGGCTATCAGGTCGAGAGCGTCGGGTAGCCTTTGGTTGAACTTCGCCAGCCGGCGCGCTCTCTTGGCTCGCAGAACCAAAATAGGAAGGGCGGCGGCCAGGATGCCGGCTATCAGTCCAGGGATGAGGTCGACGATCCAGAAACGTGCGATCGAGAACCCCATCAATCCCAGGATTCCCGACGCGAACAGGACCGTACTTACACTCCAGGAACTCTCGGACTGGGCCAGCAACAGAGATATTTTGTGTGCCGTACCCCATCGTTCCAGTAGCTGGTTAAGCCATTTGATTTCGCTCAGGATGGTCTGTTTGAGGAATTCCGTCGCACCGTCTTCCCCATGGACAACTGCCTGGCCGGCGCTCCGCACTCCCGCCAGACGCCGCCCCACCGTGCGGGCGGTGGCTGAGGGTCGCGTAAACAATAGGATGACGGCAAACGTCACCACCGCGAAGAAGATAAATACCGACACCGTCAAGGCCATCAGCGAACTCCCTATACCTCTTGCGACACCTCGAGCAGGTTCAGGGCGAACGGGATGCCCGCCCCTTTCAATTTCTCGGCGAATTTGGGAATGATTCCGGTGGACCGGAAGCGACCCAGGACTTTTCCATTCGGTCCCAATCCGTATTTTTCGAAAAGAAAGATATCCTGCATGCTGATGACGTCACCGTTCGTGCCCGTCACCTCCGTGATATGGGTTACGCGTCGCGAGCCATCGCTCATGCGCGAGACCTGCACGATAATGTGGATGGCGGAGGAGATCTGATACCGTAGCGCTTTTTCTGGAAGGCTCAGGTTCGCCATAAGCGCCATGGTCTCGATGCGCGAGAGAGCGTCGCGCGGACTGTTGGCGTGGACTGTGGTCAGCGAACCGTCGTGCCCGGTGTTCATCGCCTGTAGCATGTCGAGTGCCTCGCCACCCCGCACTTCCCCGATGACAATGCGATCCGGACGCATACGGAGTGCGTTGATCACCAACTCTCGCTGATGGACCGCGCCTTTGCCTTCTACGTTGGGTGGCCGGCACTCCAAGCGGACCACATGTCGCTGCTTCAATTGCAGTTCGGCCGAGTCCTCGATGGTGACAATGCGTTCGCGCTCCGAGATGAAGCCGGAAAGCACATTCAGCAAAGTGGTTTTGCCCGCACCCGTACCCCCCGAGACTACGATGTTCAGCCTGGCCCTCACGGCCTTGTCCATGACCTCAAGCATCTCCGGGGTATAGGCGCCTTTGGCGAGCAGGTCCTGGGCGGTGAGGGGCGAGGAGCCGAAGCGGCGTATGGAGAGAATGGGGCCATCGACGGCCAGCGGCGGCACGATCACGTTGACGCGCGAGCCATCGGGCAGACGGGCGTCCACCATGGGTGAGGATTCATCGACTCTGCGCCCCACCCGGGAGACGATCTTGTCAATGATGTGCATCAAGTGGACATTGTCCTTGAATACGACCGAGGTTTCCTCCAGCACGCCATTGCGTTCGACATAGACCGTGTTGTAGGTGTTCACCAAAATGTCGTTGACCGTGGGGTCCTGCAATAGAGGTTCGAGAGGACCGAAGCCAAAAACCTCATCCATTACTTCGCGGGCCAGAGCGTCGCGTTCGATGGCGCTGAGCGGGACTTCCTGTTGGCCGACGAGCTGCTGAATGACACCGAGCATCTGCTGCTTGGATCGTCCGTCCGGCAACAGCATCAATTTATCCAGGTCCAGCTTGTTAACTAATTCGCGATGGATAGCGGACTTCAGATCTTGCGTTCCCTTGAAGGGTATCCGGGGAGCGCTATCCTTCCGCTCAATCGGCGGCCGGGGCGGAGCGGGGATGTTCAAAACCGATTCGGGCATAGGGTTTATCCTCCAGCGCGTTGTTTCCACGCCCAGTTAGTTCCAAAACGCAAATCTGTGTTTCGTTTCGGTTTGGGCAGCCTCTCCCGGCACCAGGGTGCCAGCCCAGTTCTTGATTTGGGTTGCGAATTCCGACCTCTTCTCCGGTGAGATCGGCTCGCCGGTCTCCACCGCCCGGGTCAGGTCTCCGGAGCTGTTGGGTAGAGTGATCGACACCGGATGGCGAATGGCCTTCTCGATCTGGTCTGGGGTCACGGTGCAGTGGGAATCGTGCTGATTGATGACAACTTTCAGTTTCTCCGGCTGCACATACCACTCCAGCAGGCGGTCCACGTAGCGGGCGAGGTCCCGCAAGGCCGGGACCTCCGGAGTCGCCACCAGGAAAAGTTGGTTGCAGCAAGCGATGGTGGTTTGGTTCAATTCGCCCAGTCCGCACGGGCAGTCGATCAGGACGTAGTGGTAAACATTGGCAAGAAATCGGATGGCTTGTCCCAGCGCATCGGCGGAAATGAGATCGGTTTCGCTCAACGAGTCGGGAGACAGAAGCACATCGACCCCGCTGGAATGATGGGCAACATAGCTGTTCAGCAGGGTAAGGTCCAGTCGCGCGACGTTGCGCAGCAGCTCGTGGAAGTTGTAGCTGTGCGAGTCCATTCCCAGCAGCAGGGCTACATGTCCCAGGTGAGGATGCAAGTCTACGATGAGGACCTTTTGGGCGTGCCGCCGGGCGAGGAACGTCCCCAGATGGACCGCCGCGGTAGTCGCCCCGGCTCCGCCTCTTACGCTTAGAAAGACCAGGACCCGGCCCGCAGCCGGGGTGGGGCGAGCCGGAGATGACAGCCAGCGGGCCCGCAATTTTCGCAAGCAGGTTGACAGTTCTTCGGCCTGCAAGGGCTTGGTGAGATACTCGCTGCAACCGGCCCGCATGGCATGCAGGATCAGGCCGGGATTCGCATCTCCGGAAAGTGCAATGAGCGCGGTCGGGCCGTTGACCAATGGCTGGAGGTTAGTTGCAGCCTGGAAAGCCAGGTCTTTGCTCTTGTCGAAGTCAATCAGACAAACCACAGCCTCAGCCCCCTGCAGTTGTTCCGCCAGCGCATTCAGCAGGTTTTGGGAGTAGTCCGGAAATGCATTGAGAAATTTGACGTTTTCCTGCAAAGCCACTTGTTTTGCGGTGTCCGCCACCTCCGGGTCGAGTCCAACCGTAATGAGGCATAGACTTCCACCCTCGATATGGGGCGCTCCCGAGCTCACGCCGCACTCCTTCACTTGTGCATATCGGCAGACGGCACCGCCGGCGTTATTTTCTTTGTGCCGGGTAGCCCTTGGTCGAATTCCGACGGCTGCAGGAAAGGCACCGGCCACTGCGGAACTGCCGGGCGCTCGCTGGTGGGCGTTTCGAGGGGGTGGACGACCGTCGGGGTGACGATGACGATCAGCTCGGTGATGGAATGGTTCAGGCTCTTGGAACGGAACAGCTGTCCCAGGATGGGTATATCGCCAATACCGGGAATCTTGCTCAAATTGTCCGTAATACGATGGTCGAGTAGTCCGGAAATCGCGAAACTCTGACCGTCTTTGAGCTCGATCTCAGTGTCTGCCTTACGCGTGGACAGAGCCGGGATGGTAAAGCCGGAGATCTTCACCGCGTTGGTGTAGTCCAGCGCGCTGACTTCCGGGCTGACTTTCAGTCGAATGGTCCCATCCGGATTCACGTAGGGGGTAAATTCCAGCTTCACGCCGTAGGGACGGAACTGAATGGTGACCGAAGTAAAACCGCCATTGGATCCTTGGATCACCGGGAAGGGAAACTCGCCGCCCGCCAGAAACCTCGCTGTCTGCCCGTTGATCGTGGTCAGGTTAGGCTCGGCCAGCACCTGCAGAACTCCCTTGTCCTGTAAGGCACGCAGCGTAGCTCCGATGTTCAAATTGGAGTTGAAGTAAAACAGGTTCAACACATCCTGTATCACCGCTTGCGTACCGGTTCCCCCAATTTGAGGAAAGGTAGGCCCGCTGAAACCCCCGGTGGTAGCAGCGCCGGCATTTTGTCCCACGCTGAAGAAATTGAAGCCGAATTGGGTCAACTTGGTGCGGTCCAGTTCAGCAATGCGCACGCGAAGCTCCACCTGCGGGTTTGTGCCGCGGATCCACGACCAGGGAATTCACCACATCTTTCGAGTAATTATTGGCCAGCTTCACTGCTTCCTCTACGGCTGCATCGCTGCCAACCACACCCGAGAGGTAGACGCGTCCTTGCGATGCCTTGACATCGACATGGTCACCGGGTAGTGCCTGTACCAGGGAATCGTGCAGACCGGCAACATCCAAGTCCGCCAGTATGGTGTACAAGTTTGACCGTCCCATCTCGTTCCACAGCACGACGCTGCTGCTCCCGGCCGCTTTCGCGGTGATAACCAGCTGGTGAGGGCTGGCCGTCAACGAATCCAGCACGGCGGGGTTACTGACGTAAACGCGTCGCATGCGGTCCGCAGTATTGATGAACAGTGAACGCCCCAACAGCAGGTGCAGGGTAAGCGGATCGTTTTCACTGGCCTTCCCCCCCTCCTGGGGAACTGGCCCTTGCGCGATGTGACTGGGGTCGTATTTCAGCACTCGCTGCTGCACTGCGACCGCAGACGGCGCTGGTGCCGTGCTTAGTACCGGGCCTGAGGTGGTGGCATTGGCTCCGGGTGTGGTTTGCTGCGTGGGGGGAGCATCTTCCGGGGGCATCTGGCCCAGCAGAGAAGCGCTCGTCAATAAGATAGCCGCCAATACGATTCGCTGCACCGTTAGTCCACGCTTTCCTATTCCAGGCATGCCGTTATTCGAACTGGCTGGTAACATGTTTATCGCCCATGATGGTTTCCACTTCGTAAGGGTGCTTCACGGCCACATGGGCACGGCCCGCGGATGGCGTATCCGGGGAGCGTGGCCCACTCGAGATCTCACCCACCCGGACCGGCACGGCTGCGATCCGCCCGCGGTCGGCCCCATTGCGGAGTACGAAATGGATGGAGCCCTGAGTGCTTGCCAGAACCAGCTTCTGTGCGTCCTCTGGCTTCAGCAGCAAGGTCACGACGCCAACGTTTTCCGCCTTTCCCCCAGGCTCGGGCTCGATTTTTTGACCTGCCGTGAGAACTTCGACATCCTGCAGAACGATTTGCGTACCAAGACTGGAAATTGCCTCGTTGCGGAAAGTGACCAGCACATCCACATGAGAACCGGGGAATAGAAATCCTGCCACACCTATGATCTCGTCGGAGCGAACCGAAGCGGCTCGCATACCTTCAGGGATTTTCACCGTGAGACCTATTCCGGAGCCCACTACCGCCAAATATCCCTCGAGCACCGGTTGCCGCGTGGCTACCGGATAGATCACGGCCCGGCCAGAGACCTCTTCGATCTTGGTGAACGCGCCTTCCAGAGGCAACTTTGCCGGCCACTCCACCAACGTGAGGTCCTCGGGCTTAAGCACTTCCCCGGCCGGCAAAGGCCGCGACGCAGCCACATACTTCTGGGTGGTTTGGGCAGGGGTGCGCCCATTTTTTCCATTGATCCGGCGGGTGACCAAATAGGTGCCTGCGCCGGACAGTAACAAAGCGGCCAAAAGGGCGACAAGTAATCGGCGGGTGTTCATATTATTGACTCAGTAGGGCACCCAATAAAGTCATGGCGGTGCCCGCTCCAATCGCGATGCCATAAGGCAGTCGAAGAGTTTGGGGGTTTTGGACATTCCGATCGGGATGCGGCTGTAGACCAACCGATCCATGATGGAGCAGCAGTTGCGCCACATTGCAAAGGGTCTGTTTGAGCTGCCCCGCGACTAGAGCGGTTCCGGGGTAGCTGTATCCGATAATAAATACCCACAGTGGCGAAACCAAGCGGTGGCGTTGTGAGGCGTAACGGCGGCGATCGCTGTCGCCACGGCCTTCTCCAGCAGATCGACCGCCCGGGTTTTCGC
>DATCCF010000392.1:0-17758 GCA_036511435.1 Terriglobales bacterium
CCGGTGGACTTGCTGGCCGGACTGCTGAACCGGGTGCAGGCGGCCCCGGCGAAAATCGCAGGCTCCGGGCCGCCAGAGAAATAGCGAGGAACATGAGGACCATGGCTTCTGACGACACTGAAATAACCTTGGGTACGGGAAAGCTGCTGGGGTTGTTCTTTCTGCTGGCCGCCATCTGCGGGGTTTTCTTTTCGATTGGCTACTCGCTGGGCAAGAGTACGGGGCGCGAACAGGCGCTGAACGATCAGCCGGCGGCCGCTGCGACGGAGCCGGCGGCGGCCAGCGCAGGCGCTAGTCAGAACAAGCCTTCGGCCGTGGTGGCGGTGAAGGCAGAGGCTGAGCCGGCGCCGCAGGAGCCGCCCGCAACCTCCAATCCGGAGGGCAATCTCACTTTCTACAAGGCGGTGCAGCAGACCGGCGATGGCGCGCAATTGCCGGCCAAGGAAACCCATTCCGCCGCTTCCGCGAACCCGACAGCCGCCCAGGAATCGGCTCCCGTCGCGACGGCCAAGAGCGCCACGCCGCCGAGTGCAGCCTCCTCCTCCTCCCCTGCGCCGCCAGTAACCCACTCCGCTCCCGTGACCGGGCCGGGGACCATCGTGGTGCAGATCGCCGCAGTTTCCCGGGAAGACGACGCGGTCGCGCTGGCGGGTGCGCTGCGCAAGAAGAACTACAACGTCTTCGTGGTGAACAATCCCATCACCAACGACAAGCTCTACCACGTACAGGTTGGCCCGTTTGCCTCGATGCAGGACGCCGAGGCCATGAAGTTGAAGCTGACTGGCGAGGGCTACAATCCGATTGTGAAGAGGTAGCTACGGAGTCAGCGGTCGCACCACCGATAAGCGCGCTCAAGACCCACTGCCATCCTGAGTGTCATCCCGAGTGTCCCATGGGCCTGCGGTCCACCCATAGGAATGAAAAATTATAGATCGCTGCACAAGTAATGTCCCAGGTGGGTCTGTTCGCTGATGTACGATTCGTGGTTCAATTGAGGTATCCGATTATGGCATCACCTCATCCAACAACACATATGCCTGTGAATCGCTCATCTCCCAAAGAAATGGCTGCGGCTGGCGAGGCCATCTACAACGAGAAATATCGTGCTGCATTTGAGGTCGAACACCCCGGGAAGTTTGTCGCAATTGATATAAACACAGGAAAGGCGTGGGTAAACGACACTCCCGAAGGAGCGCTTGGAGTTGCACAAGACGAGTGCCCCAACGGAATGTTCCATCTCATCAAGGTGGGGTCCCCGGGGGTTTACAGGGTCGGTTACTCACAGCAGGCGTCGTGTGACTGGTTCATTTGATACCTCTGGTTGCCCAACAATCAAGATCAAGGTAAGCGGAATAACCGGGAAGCCAACCGAGTTCACGGCTTTGGTTGATACGGGATTCAGCGGATTTTTGTCCCTGCCGATGCTGTCAGCTTTCCCCTTGGGGCTGATACTCTACCGGTACGATGAACATCACACTTGCTGATGGCAGTGCTCATGTCCGCCTTACGTGTCGGGGAATGGTCGAGATAGATGGGATCAAAAAAATCGGGCTCATTACCCTGGAAACCGGAGCATCCGATGTACTTGTAGGCATGGAGTTCATTGCGAAGTTTAACAAGCAGCTCGTCGTGTGCCCGAAGAACTCCTCGGTTGAGCTCATAGATTCGCCAGTCTCCACTCCAGCCCCAGTCCCTACCAATCAACCCAATCCAACTCCTGCTCCGGTTCCGCCAAGCTCTCCCGCTGATCCAAATTAAGCCACTACCCGTGAGCGAGTAGTGTCTCAGTTTGGTTTTTTGGGTCGAGGCCCAAATTTTTTCGACAGCCAATCCAGCAACGCTTGCTGATCGTAAATCGCAGTCGACGGATCGACCTGCGCCGCGCGCCAAGCGGGCATCCCTCATGCGGTCCCCGACACCGCCCAGCCCATCGCTACAACCGTTCTATTTCCGCGACCCCAGCAACTCGACCACTTCCCGGTTGCCATTCTGCGCTGCCATATCGGCCGCAGTCTGCCCCTCATCGCTTTTGATGGCCGGATCGGCGCCCGCGTCCAACAGGGCCTGCGCCCTCTCCACACTGTTGTGCATAGCCGCTTCGTGCAACGCGGTGTAGCCACGTTGCTGTTGCAAGTCGGGATTGGCTCCGGCGCGTAAGACCAGCTTCAGGAGCGCGGCGTTGCGCGACGCCGCCGCGCTGTGAATTACCGCAATCCGGCTGGGCGACACCGCATTGCTGTCGGCACCGTGGCGGAGCAGGGTTTCCGCCGCTTCGAGCTGCCCGAAGAAGCATGCGAGATGCAGCGCCGTGAAACCATCGCTGCTGCGCGCCTTGGCCAGTTCGCCATCGTTCGTCAGCAGCTTGTTGAGCCGTGCGACATCGCCTAAGACCGCGGACTCGAAGATGTCGAGCTCACCCGCTGCCGGCCGCAACAGGTCAACGATCTCCAGCCGGTTTTCGTAACGCGCCTGCATCAGCGCAGAAATGCCGCCCGCATTACGGGCGTGCGCCACGGCCGCGTTTGCGGCAACCAACTGCGCCACTCTCTCTTTATCGTTGGCGGTAATCGCCGCGAATATGTCCTGCTCCATCTCAAACTCCTGCGGTTAGTTATTGAGTGCTGCATAAGTTATGTCCGGCTTTCGCTATCTCTGAGTTGTCATCACGAACGGCCTTTAGGCCGCGAGGGATCTGCTGTTTTCCCCATCCGTCGTTCCAGGCGCAAACAACAGCAGGTTCCTCGCTTCGCTCGTAATGACAATTTCAGAAGTGTCAATTCCAAACGACCCACGGGACATTACTTGTGCAGCGATCTATAGCCAGCGTACACAACCATGCCGGCAACGCTCAGAACGCGGCCGCGCCAGCTTCGGCGACGGCGTGGTCCTGCTCGCCCGAACCACCGCTCACGCCAATCGCGCCCACCACTTTTCCGTCGCGCTTCAGCGGAATGCCTCCAGCGAAGATCATGATCTTGCAATCGTTGGAGACATGAATGCCGAAGAACTGTCCGCCCGATTGCGAATGCGTGGCCAGGTCCTTGGTCCCGATATCGAACGCGCGCGCGGTGTAGGCCTTCTTCATGGAAATATCGATGCTGCCGATCCACGCGCCGTCCATGCGCACGTGGGCCACGATGTTACCGCCCTCGTCGGCCACCGCGATGTTCATGGGTTGACCGATTTCCTGGGCCTTCTTTTCGGCGGCCGCGATCACGCGGCGCGCCTCTGCAAGATTTACTCCCGCCATTCTTCCTCCCCAAATGAGTCATAAATCACGCGCCGCATTAGGCGGCGGCTTTCGACAATAACGGGCTGCAGCGCCTTTGACAAGCGCGCACTGACCTTCACCCGCTCGATCCGATGAGACTGTACAGCAGAATTCCCAGGACGATCAAGGTGATGACCACGTACATGTAATCGCGCTCGAGGGCGAAGGCGATGGCTGAAAATAGGACCCGCGCCACCGGGGTGGCGATCAGCAACAGCAATCCGAGTTGAATTATCGCCCGGCCGCTCATACCCAGCGCGCCATGGACGATGGCGCCCACGCTTTTCAAATTCTCGGGTTCGCCGTGGAACACGGTGTAGTTCGGCACTTCGCTACCGTGGCGAGCGAAGTACACCACTGCGCCGCAGAGAACGACAGCAGCGGCAAGCATCACTCCAGTACGCAGCAGCGCGCCGATAATGATTTCAATGCGTTGATCGTTCCAGTTTTGCGCGCTCATATACGCCCGCTTATCCCCTTGTAGATCATTTCAACTCCCAACACCACGATGACCGCGGCGAACAAGTAGCGCAGTACCTTGACTCTGGCCTTCACCAGCACGCGCGCCCCCATGAGCGAGCCCGCCAGCACACCCAGCATCACCGGCATTGCCAATCCCGGCGCAATGTAGCCGCGGTGAAGATACAGTCCTGCGCTCGCGGCCGCGGTCACGCCGATCATGAAGTTGCTGGTGGTGGTCGAGACTTTGAACGGAATCTTCATCGCCTGGTCCATGGCCAGCACTTTCACCGCACCCGAGCCGATACCCAGCAATCCGGAGAGCACGCCCGCGGTGAACATCAGGCCGTATCCGGCGGGAACGCCGGTGACGTTGTAAGACAGCTTTCCGTGTGGACCGGGATAGGATCCATTCAGGCGCAAGCGCGCCGCCAGCTTCGAGGAAGGCAGATGAGCGTCATCAACATAGTGGCGGCTTGACAGATATGCGGAGTACAGGAGTACGACCCCAAACACAATCGCAATCGCGTTGCTGGAAACATAAAGAGCGATGGCGACTCCGGCGAGCGCGCCAACCGTGGTTGCGGTTTCCAGAAACATGCCGATGCGAATGTTGGAATAGCCGTCGCGCACATACGCGGCAGCCGCACCGGAAGAGGTCGCGATCACGGAAACAAGAGACGCGCCAATGGCGTAGCGGATGTCCACGTGGAACAGCAGCGCCAGCATCGGCACCACCACGACTCCGCCGCCCAGGCCGGTCAGCGCTCCGAGAAATCCCGCGAGCAACGAACCGAGCCCAATCAGCGCGCTGAATTCAAAAACGTTCATGCACCCTTAACGCAGTTTCACTTCCGATATATGGGTCATGGGTAATATATAGGTCATGGGTGGAGCACGCCTTCAGAGGCTGCGGAAAAATGCTGTACAAAACCCAGGCAGGATACTTCTTGGTGGGAGCCCCCGCATTTATGCGGGGGAAGGAGCGCTTCAGCGCTCCGGAAAAGTCTCGACTTTGATCATGCGCTTTAGCGCTGGCCTCGGGAAATCCCGCGGCTAAAGCCCATTTCAAGAGTGAACTCTTTTCCGCTGGACTAAAGTCCAGCTCCCCCCCTGCTGAAGCAGGGGGCTTCCACCAAGAAAACTTCCACAGACTTTTTCAGCAGCCTCTTCAGCTGAAAAACTCTGTGCCAAACCCGTGGGGTGTACTTCTTGGTGGAAGCCCCCGCATTCATGCGAGGGGAAAGGTTTGGCTTTGATCACGCGCTTTAGCGCCGGGATCGAGAAATCCCCGGGGCTAAAGCCCATTTCAAAATCGTCCCCTTTTCCGCTGGACTAAAGTCCAGCTCCCCCTGCTAAAGCAGGGGGCTTCCACCAAAAGGCTCCCACAGAGTTTTTCCGCAGCCTCTAAAGCCGATTCATACCCGAATCTTAATTGCACCGCTAAAGCGGTGCTCCGCCCTATACACCAGGTGTGAAACTTCCGATGGCAGCTTTCGAATCCCTCAACCACAGGAAGGTGTATGGATTGTAAATGCAGGGTGGGCGTTGTCCAGCAGCGGCGCTCAAGCTGGATTTTAGGCGCGCAACGCGTTACGTTAGAGTATTGGTGCGGCGCGGTACCCAAGTGGTAAGGGAGAGGTCTGCAAAACCTTTATGCGTGGGTTCGATTCCCACCCGCGCCTCCAAGTTTTCCTACATAATCCTGCGGTCCGGGTCGCTCAAGGCTGCGCCGCATTGTCGCCACTGTAGTAGCCTTCTCTGGCTTGCACCACGAGGTCTTTCTGGGTCGTGGTCAGATGGATCTTGTGATATCCCGGCGCGGCATCGGACTTGTCCGGCGAGTAGCCCAGGCTGTACTGATTGCGCAGCTCTTCTTCAATACTCGCGTAGATTTGATCGATCGATTGCTTCTTGGAGACCTCAAAGAAGCGGCCGCCAGTTTCCCTTGAAACCTGCTCCAGAACTTTCTTGCCATCGGGAAGGGATTCCCGGGGATATCCCTGAGGTCCGCCGCGCCCCATGCCGCCTCCGCCGGGACGACCCATTCCTCCGCCCATTCCGCCGATGTGGACGCCGTAGCCTCCGTTTCCATAGGCCTCCCGGTCGGAGAACAGGATGGAATAAACCAGCGTGTTTGCACGCTGGGCCGCCTCGATCGCTCGGGTCAGCGTCAGTTTGCTTCCAGTATCCACACCGTCGGAGAGGATGATAAGCGCCTTGCGGCCTTGCTGCTTCTGCATCAACTCGTCCGAAGCCAGGAAGACGGCGTCGTAGAGCGTGGTGCCTCCGCCCCGGCGATGGCCTCCCGAACCGGGCGGGCCGCCTCCGCTGCTCTGCTCGAACTGCGGATTGTCCAGCTTCTCCAGAGCGATGTTCAGCTTCTTACGCGAAGCGGTCAGGTCCTGCAGGAGTTCTATCTCCCAGTCGAAATGGATGACGAAGGCTTTGTCCTTGTCTTCGCGCATCAGGTGTTCCAGAAAGGCGTAGCTGGCGATGCGCTCCTGCTCCAGGATGCGCCGCTGACTCACGCTGGTGTCCACCAGCAAGCCAAGGGTGAGCGGGAGATCGGTTTCTTTGGCGAAGTAGCGAATCGTCTGCGCACGACCGTCTTCCTCTAACTTGAAATCGTCTTTGGTGAGGTTGCTGACGATTTGTCCGTGTTTGTCGCGCACCGTCGCCAGCACATTGACCACTTTGACGTCGGAAGAGAACGTCGGCGTCTGTTGACCACGCAGCGGCAGATAGCACGCCACGAGAGACGTCAGCGTCGTCAAGAGAATCCAGCGTCTTGGGGCAGCCGCGCGCGATTGAGTCGGCAAGGTAACTCGCTTCGAGGGATTTGGATTCCTATGAAAACCTGCGTAGCCGGAATGCTTATAAACCCGCGAGCAGCCCGGAAGTTGCTGCAAGCCCCGTCGCGCTCCCGCGGCTGGATTATTCATGGACGCAAGGTGTCATCTAGGATTGCTTGGCGGCAAAGGGGTCCTTCGACTCCTCGCTGCGCTCGTCGCTCAGGATGACACCTAAAAAACAGCCTTGATACGCACGCCTGAAAGGCGGGATCCATCCCACCCGTAAATATGAACTGCTCCAGTCCGCGTCAAGGTATGACGGCCGTCGGCGTGACATTCACAAAATGTTTTCGATACCACTCGATAGACCGATCGATGCTGTCAACAATATGCTTGCTCTCGCTCAATCCATGGCCTTCGCGGGGATAGCGGACAAAAACGGCCTCTGTGCCGACATCCTTGAGCGCGATGAAATACTGCTCGGCCTCGGCAATGGGCACGTCGTTGTCATTCTCGCCATGCAGCAACATGGTGGGGGTGTGGGCCGCCGCCACATGCTTGAGGGCTGAGCGCTCCCAGAGGATATTCATCAGGTCATCCTGATGCGGATAGGCTCCCCACTCCATGGCCTCGTATTGGTTGTAGTAGGTCATGTAGTTATAGCTGACCAAATTGCTGATTCCCGCCAGCGGTATCGCGGCCTTGAACTCATTGGTCTGCGTGATAAGCCAGTCGGTGAGCTGACCACCGTAACTGATGCCTTCGATACCCATGCGGTCACGATCGATCCACGGATAGCGCCGCACCGCGGCACTGACGGCATACAAAACGTCATTGCCTTCATCGCCGTCCTGATCGCGAAAAATGGCATCGGCAAATTTCTGTCCGTAGCCGGTTGAGCCGCGATAGTTCACCATCAAGGTCGCCCACCCTTGCGCCGCGTAGACCTGGTTCTTGAAATAGAAGGTTGGCCCCTGTTGACCGTGCGGGCCGCCGTGGATGTTCACGATCATCGGGTACTTGGAAGCCGGGTTCCAATTCAGGGGCTTGGTGAGAAAGGCCTCCACCTCCCACTTGTTGTCGTTGCTGATGAAGGTGAACGTCTCGACTGGGGCAATTTGCTTGCCGCTTAACGTCTCGGCATTGAGATTGGTAAGTTTTCGTACGGCCCCGGAAACGGACCTCAGAAACATTTCCGCCGGTTCGACCGGACTGGAAAAACTGTAGGCGACATTGCCGCTCCGGTCCACGGAAAAGCCGTGAAGAAAGCCAACATCGTTCACCACGGTTTCGGGTTGTCCGCCGGAAATCGGCAGGCGGACCAAGTGAATGCTGCCGCGCTGCTGCACCGAAAAATACAGCGCGCTGCCATCGGACGACCACGTGGGCGGACCCTGACGATCGTCGATGACTGCACCGATCTCGCGCCGGTCGCTGCCATCGGCATTCATGACCCAGACGTGCGAGTCTTCCATATTGGTCTCGCGGTCGGTGAGGCCCCGCTTGGTCGCGCTGTAAGCGACCTTGGTTCCATCGGGCGACCAGCGCGGATAAAACTCGCTGCCTTCGGTATTGGTCAGGCGCCGAATTTTGCCATCGGAAACGCGCACCACGAAGAGATCGTCGTCGTAGAACTGGTCGGCATCGGGCTCGCCTTCGGAGACGAAAACGATCTCATCTCCTTTCGGCGACCAATCGATGGAATGCTCGTAGGTGTTGCGGTTGGTAAGCTGGCGCACCTGCCCAGTGGCGACCTCCGCCACGAAGATATGCGAGCGCCGATTGTCGTTGAAGCGACTCAGCCCTTCGCTGTAATCGGGCTTATAGAGGTAGCGTCGAATGACCACCGGATCTCCCGTGGCCTCCGCGGCTTCAGGGCCGGGAGTCGCGGAGACAAATGCGATGCGCTTGCCATCGGGAGACCAGGCGAGGCTTCTTCCTTCATAGGGCAAGGGTGCATTGGTGCCCTGGGTCTCGGCGATGAAGCGCGCCCCGGTTCCGTCGGGATGCGCGATAAGGATCCCCGATTTCTCGCCCTGTTCTCCCCGATATGCGATCCAACTTCCATCTGGCGACCATTCCGGATTGCCGCTCGCACCCTCGGAGCTGCCCAGACGCAAAGACCGTCCACTGGCCACATCCATGATCCAAACCTGACCGTAGAAACGTCCCGGGCGATCATTGTTGTCCACAACGTAGGCAAGGTGGGTTCCATCCGGCGAAAACCGCGCGGTCCCGACCGAATGTAGCTTGTACAGGTCGGCGCTCTGCAGTTGCGCGTGCAGAGCGGGAACCATCGTCAGAAGCATGGCAAGGCATGAGATAGCTCGAACTCGAAGCAAGTGATTCTCTCCTACGTGGACCTGCGCGAGGAACATAACACTGCGAGGCACTGGATGTGAAACATCAAATGGCGACCGTCTCCAGCCCTGGGCGTGCACGGCCAAAGCATTTTTACCTTTGATGTATTGGCGACGGGTGGAGCGCCGTCACCTGCCCACGCTTTGAAGGGGCACGGCTTCAGCCGTGCCGTAAGCTGATGTCATTATGATGGCTTTAGCCACTGAGGGATTTCGGTGTTGCCACGAACTGCGAATTCCCTCAGGGGCTGAAGCCCAACTCTTCACGGCCACTTAACGGCCCGGCTGAACAGGCTGCGGAAAAATATGCGCAAAAACCCGCAGCTTGCACTTCTCGGTGGGAGCCCCCGCATTTATGCGGGGGAAGGAGCGCTTCAGCGCTCCGGGAAAAGCTGGACTTCGATCCATGCGCTTTAGCGCTGGGATCGCTAAATCCCAGGGCTAAAGTCCACTTTAGGATCGAATGCCTTTTTCGCTGGACTAAAGTCCAGCTTCCCCCTGCTGAAGCAGGGGGCTCCCACCAAAAGTCTTCCACAGACTTTTTCCGCAGCCTCTGAAGCCGGGCCCCTTCAAAGCTTGCTGCCAGCTACCGAAACACACAAATAATCGCCGTCCAGTTTTGAGTCCGTCACATGCCCATGTGCGCCGCATCACTGATTCCCGGTGATAAGGCGGATTACAAATATCTTGTCGGATTCGTTCCTAGCTGCAGGTGAGTTATGTTGACTTTTGCCTTATTTCCTATCGTTCTATTCTTCATTGGCGCAGTTCTTGTCATCGGTCCGCCGGTGGCGCTAAGTCTTCAAAGTTACTACCAGAACCGCGGCCGGCAGTCGGCACTTTGTCCGGACTCGGGGCAACCGGTCGACATTGAAGTCGACCATGAATACGCATTCTGGACCGCTCTGCGAGGCCAGGAACACTCGCGGCTGAAGTCGTGCTCGACCTGGCCAGCGAAGGCCGATTGCGGCCAGGAATGCCTGGCGCAAGTTAATCCTTCTCCGGAGAACGTGGATCGGCTTCTGAGCAAATGGTACGAAGGCAAGAGCTGCGCAATTTGCGAGCGCAGCCTTTCTGCATCGGATTGGAGACGGAGCCGCCTGGCCCTCCTCAACGAGCAGCACAAACTGTTCGAGTTGCGCCATATGTATCCCGACGAACTACAGGCGACCCTGCAGCACATGCGCCCGTTGTGCTGGAACTGCCATCAGGAAGAACGCGCCCGGCAAGCCACTCCGGCGCGCATTTTCAAGGGCGATCGTCACCTTCTTGGCCCCGCAGCCGGGGATGAATGGGCTGAGGTTTAGCTGTGGGTGCGGCGGGAGTTGCTTCCCGCCGCAGCGTCGCTCGTCAGCGGAGGGGAACGCTCTCCCCGTTCCCCTTTTTGTTTGACCACTATCTTCCGCTTGCTGTACTGGCGGGCGCTCACCCGCTCACTAATCAGCACCGCGGTGACGTTAATGCCGACCGGCCTTTCATCGCTGGATGTGAGTTGAGAGTACAATTCCTAGCGAACCTGCGAGGATACCGATGAGGCGTCTTGCGATCGTCGTAATGATCGTGCTGGCTTTCGGTAGTGCTGTCTGGTCGCAGACCTCATCGAAACAGCCAACAAATCAACCCGTCAAGAAGTCGCCGCTGGCCGGTTACGCCGGCACCTGGACTGGAACCTTTGAGGAGCGTCCGTGGCTGACGGTGCAACTGACGCTGCCGGGCCAACAACTTTCCGGGTCATTGCGCCGCGCGAATGACCTCAAGTTCAACGATGCGGGCGAAATCAAGAGCGTGGGTGACACTCAGGTCACCGAGGTCATCGAAGAGGCGGCCCTCAACAACGACGGCTTGTTGTTGACCGCGAAGAATCCAGACACCAACGAGACTGATCGCTTCACCATGCGATTGACGGGCGAAACCACGGCCGAACTCAAGATGAGCGCCATGTCCATGCCTCCGGGAATGCCAAAGCTGAGGCCGTGGAAGCTGACCAGAACTGCGGCCCCGAGCCCACCCGCCGGGCGATAGTGCGGCAGGCAACTTCCATCTGCAAGCCACAGCCAGTCGAACTGTTACACTGCTAGCGACTACGATGACGCCTCCAATTTTACGCATACTTGGCGCGGTCGCAGGACTGGGCAGCGCGGTATTGTGTTGGTTCTTGGGAAGTACTCTGGCATCGCCTTTGCGCCAAGGCAGGCTGTTGACGCAGGGCGGGGCGCAATACGCCTTGCTGGCTTTCCTGTTCGTGCCAGCGCTGATCATGGCGGTTCTAGCCCTGTTTTGGGTCCCGCCCCGGGTCTCCGGCGGAGGCCCATTGCCCGAAGGGAGACGCTGGCGCGCCGTCCTGGTGTTGATACTTCTGGCTGCTTTCCTAATCGGCCTGATGCGTTGAGTTTCGATATCGATAAACGAGTGGTGTAGTCCTGCCTGACACCGTTCTGCTTCGGCCGGACTTAAGCGGAGGAAACGGTAAAACCCCCGCGCCACCACTCGTGCCACCTGCCCGGAGACGAGGCCACTGCCTGAGCGATCAAGAGAAAAGGAGTGGCGTTCCAGACTTGAAATTGGATTCGCTCGGGTACTACAGGGATGTGCGGAAAAGTGAATGCACGGGTCGGTCCGCGCCGGCTTGGACTGAATGTTAACTGCTAGAGCAATTTCAGAGTGATTGTATCTTGGGTAGTGCGGCCCTGAACCTGGATGATTTCACCTGTTTCGGCGGCCTGAGACAGCAAGCCTTGAACGGGGTAGCTTCAGAGGTCGCGGGGAACCTCTGGGGAAGGCTTTTGGTGGGAGCCCCCTGCTTCAGCAGGGGGAGCTGGACTTCAGTCCAGCGGAAAAGAAGTGGATTTTGAAATGGGCTTTAGCCCTGGGTTTTTCGATCCCCGGCGCTAAAGCGCGTGATCAAGGCCGAATTTTCCGGAGCGCTGAAGCGCTCCTCCCCCCGCATAAATGCGGGGGCTCCCACCAGGAAGTAGATTCCATGGGCTATGCTCGGGCTTTTTCCGCAGCCAAGTGAAGGCCCGCACTACCCGTACGAGCGGATTCACCACAATCCTGGAACCACTCTAGCTCCTCAGTACGAGTACCCGTCAGGCTGCGATACCGCGCCCACTTCAACTTTCGTGTCTACGTAATCGCGTCCCGCTTTCATGGCTTGGCGGTCGAGTTCGAGCAGCTTGGGGTTCTTCACCGTCGCCTCAAGCACGGAAAGGGCTGACTCGGTGGGCAAACACTCGGTTTCCTCCAGTAGCGCCGCGAGCATGACCACATTGGCCACCTTGGCTGAGCCCAAACGGTCAGCAATCTCCGATGCCGGCACGCACACTATCCGCGCCTGTGGCGCGCTGAAACCCACGGGCAGCTCGGTGTGGTTATAGAGGATCAATCCACCGGAAACCACGCTAGGCGCGAACTTGTGCAGGGAGAGTTCGTTCATCGCAATCAGCACTTCGGGTTGCGAGATCAGCGGCGATCCGATGCGCTCATGCGACAGCGAAACGTGGCAGTGCGCGCTGCCGCTGCGCATCTCCGGACCGTACGATGGCAGCCAGCTCACTTCCATGTGCTCGCGCAGACCCATTTCCGCCAGCAACTGTCCCATCAGCAGGATGCCCTGCCCGCCGAAGCCGGCGATCTTCACCGTCAGGTCGCGGGTGTGATGGCGGCGTGGGGACGCGATTTCCACAACGCTCTCCTCCACCTCCAGGGCCTCGGCGACGGTCTTCACCGGGATTTTCGGGCCGGGCGGCAACTCCGGCTTGCGGTCGCGGAACACTCCAAGTGGGAACGCTTTCACCAGGGTTTCGCCGACCCATTTGCGCGCGACTACGGCATCCATCTTCATAATGGTCGGGCATGGCGAGAGGATCTCCACCAGCGAGAAGCCACCGCCGTTCTTCTGGATCTCCAGGGCCTTTTTCACGGCGCGCTTGGCTTTCATGATGTTCTTCATGTCGTTCAGCGCGACCCGCTCAAGGTATGTCGGCGTCTCCAGCGCAGCCAGCAGCTCGCACACGTGCAGCGGCAAGCCTTCGTTGCTGGCACGGCGTCCCCAGGGCGAAGTCGTGGTCACTTCGCCGATCAGCGATGTGGGCGCCATTTGTCCCCCGGTCATGCCATAGACCGAGTTGTTGACGAAGAACACAGAAATGTTCTCGCCACGATTGGCAGCGTGCACGATTTCCGCGGTGCCGATGGCCGCCAGGTCGCCGTCGCCCTGGTACGCAATCACGATGGACCCGGGATGCGAACGCTTCAGCGCGGTCGCCGCAGCGGGCGCGCGCCCGTGGGCCACCTGCACATTGCCCACGTCAAAGTAGTAGTAGGCGAAGACCGAGCAGCCCACTGGACTTACCAGGATGGTGCGCTCCTGAAGGCCAAGGTCGGTAAGCGCTTCGGCGATCAGCTTATGGACGATGCCGTGTCCGCAGCCGGGACAGTAATGTGTCTGCTGCTGAAGCTCACCTTTACGTTCGTAGCGATCGTAGAATGCTGGCGATTTTTCATGGATAACTTCGTAGCCGTTCACAATTCCTCCTAGTACCCACCCCTACGCAACTGCGGCGAAGAATGGGGGACCCCGTCCTACACTAAGGCCGACATGCGCGCAAACACCTGCGCCGTAATTTCTTCCGCTGCGGGCACATTGCCGCCCGTGCGTCCATAGAACTCCACTGGCACCGTGCCGTTGAGGGCCAGCTTCACGTCTTCCAGCATCATTCCGGTGTTCAGCTCCACCACCATCACCGACTTCACGTGCTGCGCTGCTTTACGAAGTTCGCGTGACGGGAAGGGCCACAGCGTAATGGGACGGAACAGGCCTGCCTTCAGTCCCTGCGCTCGCAACTGGTCCACGGTGGAACGCAGCACGCGGGAGACGATGCCGAAACCGACCAGCAACACGTCGGCATCTTCCGTCAGATATTCTTCGCAGCGGGTTTCAAGCTCCTGCGCCAGTTGGTACTTGGCTTCGAGCTTGTTAACATGCGCTTCCAGCACATCGGGTTCGAGGAAGATCGAGGTGATCAGGTTCTTCTTCGTCTCCGCGGTGCCTTTGACCGCCCAGTCTTTTTCCGGAGCTTCAATCTTGCGCAATTGAATGTCCAGCGGCTCCATCATCTGGCCAACGTAGCCATCGGTCATGATCATCACTGGATTGCGATAGCGATCGGCGAGGTCGAAGGCCAGCACGGTGAGGTCGAACATCTCCTGCACCGACGACGGCGCGAGCACGAGGTTGCGATAGCAACCGTGGCCGCCGCCCTTGACCACACAGAAGTAGTCGCTCTGCTCGGGCGCAATGTTGCCCAGCCCGGGGCCGCCGCGCACTACGTCAACGATGACGCATGGCAACTCGGCTCCTGCGATGTACGAAATGCCTTCCTGCATCAGGCTCAGTCCGGGGCCTGACGAGGCGCTCATCACCCGCATGCCAGCCGAGGATGCACCATAAACCATGTTGATCGCCGAGACTTCACTCTCCGCCTGCAAGAAAGTGCCGCCTACTTCCGGTATCAGGAGGGCGGCGTATTCCGCGATTTCGCTGGCGGGAGTGATGGGATATCCATAAAAAGCCCGGCAGCCCGCCAGCACCGCGCCTTTGACGATGGCGACATTGCCCTTACAGAGTTGCCTCATGGGACACCTCCTGGTTCTTTGGGATGGCCGCGGTTGCTGCTCTTGCCGGAATCAGCCGCTCCACCGTGATGGCTCCCGGCTCAGGGCAGCAGTAGAAACAAGCTCCGCAGCCCGTGCAATCCTCGCCGGTGTAATGCGCCGGATGCACGCCATACTTGCTTAGTTCCGGCGCCAGGACCAGGCACTCGGGCGGGCACGAGTCCACGCACAGGCCACACCCCTTGCATTCTTCCGCATCGATGATCACGTTACCGCGCGGTTGCGATGTCATTGTTGCGCTCCTTACCCTTTCACTTCCGCTGCGCAAGCGTTGCGCTGAAACCAGCGCTGGCGCTCGCAATAGTCGTAAAGCTCGTCACGAAACTTGGGATGAGCAATCTGGATTAGCGACTCGGCCCGCTGACGGATGGTCCGCCCATGCAGATAGGCGACGCCGTATTCCGTAACCACATAGTGCACGTCGGCGCGCCCCGTCAAAACCCCCGCGCCATTGGCGAGCCGTGGGACGATTCGCGATATGGTGTCGTCCTTGGCCGTTGACGGCAGCGCGATGATCGGCTTGCCGTATTTGGAGCGCGCCGCCCCGCGGATGAAATCAAGCTGCCCGCCAAAGCCGCTGTAGAATTGCGATCCGATCGACTCGGCGCACACCTGCCCCGTCAAATCCACCTCGATGGCCGAGTTGATGGCCACCATGCGGTCATTCTGCGCGATGCGGAAAGGGTCGTTGGTGTAGGCCGAGGGATGAAACTCGAAGATAGGATTCTCGTCGATAAATTCGAACAGCTTCCTGGTGCCCAGCACAAAGCCAAGAATGACCTTACGCGGCTTCCAGTTCTTGCGCTGGCCGTTGACGACGCCCGCCTCGATGAGCGGAATTATGTTGTCGGAGAGGAGCTCGGTGTGGACACCGAGGTCTTTGCGGTCCATCAGGTTGGGCAGGACCGCGTCAGGGATGCCGCCAATCCCACATTGTAGGACAGCGCCATCTTCGATCAACGACGCCACGCGCGTGCCAATTTCCCGGAACAGCTCCGAACTGGGTTGCACCTTCAATTCGCACAGCGGACGCGAGAGCTCCACGATGGCGTCAATTTCACTGACGTGGATGAAGCTGTCGCCGTAGGTGCGAGGCATGTCGGCATTGACTTGGGCAACCACATAGTGGGCGCATTTCGCGGCGGTCAGCGTACACTCCACGCCCACGCCAAAGCTGCAGTAGCCGTGGGAATCGGGCGGCGACACCTGGATGAAGGCGACATCAATCGGCAGCCCGCCGCTTTCAAACAAGGCTTCCACTTCGCCCAGGAAGATAGGAGTGTAATCGGCGCGGCCATCGTTCACCGCCTCGCGCACGTTGCCTCCAACGAACAATGCGTTGTGGCGAAAATGTGCCGCCATTTCGGGCGCGCAGTAGGGCGATGCACCCATGGTCAGCAGGTGCATAACTTCTACGTCCTGCACGAAAGGGGCGCGTCCGATCAGGGCTTCGACCAGCGCTTCCGGTTCGGCGCAGCCGGGGTGGATATACACTCGCATTCCCGACTCCACGCAAGATACCGCCTCGTGCGCCGTAACCAGCTTGCTGCGGTATTGATCAATCCAGGACATAGAACCTCATCTAAGCGGATACCGTTTCCGATTTCACTGAATAGCCGGCAGTGGCACGCTCGTGGCCCAGCGCCGCGTAGTAAATAGCGAGATTAAAGAACTTGTCCAGCATCTCCAGCAGTTCCATCTCGCCGAAAATCTCTGCCGGGTGCTCCAGTTCGGCATGCTTTTGCATGTAGTCCCAAAGGTTCTCGCGAACCAGGCAAATCATCCACACCACTTGGCTAATGGGTACACCTTGCGCCGCGCGCTGCGCGCCGACTTCCAGGTAACGGCGTTCGATGTCGGCTTCGGTCTTGCCCAGCAGCCACTCGCCCAGGTGGCGATACACGTCATACACCTTTTCGGTTAGCTCACTGTCAGGAACGTTGGCGTAGGCCGTGCACTTATCGCATTGGCGATAACGGTCGTGCAGGCTGCGGGCCAAACCATCGGAATGGCTCTCGATCAGCTTTACTAGACGGTATGCGAGCAACATGGCAAACCTCTCTCCCCCTCGGCCGACGGTCGCATAAGGCAGGGTACGACGTCTCGGCTCTGGCCCCCTCGCTCTTACAATCAAGTGTCTCCTTTGGACGGGCACATCAGCCGTGATTGCTATCACTTGCAAATGTGATAGAGGTCACCCGGAGGACTGTTTTGGTGTGCGACGACGAATCGAGCCCTGATCGGGCAACAAGGAATTTGACGGAAAGGAAAGACGTTGGCGTGGTTAGACTCGAGGTTTGTGGCGGACGGCGGTTTTCTTCGGCCTGCCTCCCAGTCGGCCGTTGTTCCGGGAAGCTGAGACTTTGGCCACGCTCTTGGATCTTCCTCCAAGAGCGCCGAGTTGGGCTGCGATCCAGCGCTTGGAGCCGAAGACACCCTCGAGCAAGGCTGGCAGGTAAACGTCCGCATCCAGCTTCGGAAAATGAAGACCAAAGCCAGACGGCGTAATCTCGATGGGTTCGAGTTGGGACGCCTTGGCGTTCTCCAACCCCTGCACCAAATGAGGAGAAAACCTCACGTCCAGGTCCGGGCTGAGGCCAACCACGACACGTCCACTGTTGCGGTCGAAGTGAGCCGTAATCGCCGAAGGGATGCGGTTGCGCCGTCTCTTCGCACGTTTAGTCGCTACTCCGAATTCATCACGCCTTGCCATGGATCCTCTCCCAATCTCTGCACAACCGTGCCACTCTAATCGCCAACATCGCTTTGATGCGGGCGATGTCCCGCCGGGAGAACCAGTAGTTCTCTCGCAATGTCACCGGCCCTTTTGGACAATTCAGTTGGAACACGGCCTCACAACCCGATCCTATGACGTGGATGTGGGCCGGGCGATGATCGTTCGGGTAAATCACGACCCTGAAACCGAGCAACCTCAAAACGGTTGGCACTGTGAATTGATCTTAGCATAACCTGAGCGCTTGGGATTTATCTCCGCCTTCCGCTTAAGCTGATGGCTGATAGCCGATGGCCACCCGCTGAAAGAGCGAATAGCGAACAGCGAATCGCGAACCGCGAACCCCGGCCTCCATGACATTTGTCACCCTGAGTCGCTGACAATCCACACTACCGCCTGAGCTTGGCAGGACCGATGATCGCAAGCGTGGCCCGAAGAAACCCGGGCGCACGGGAGCGAACGA
>DATCCF010000393.1:0-5159 GCA_036511435.1 Terriglobales bacterium
ACCCGTCCGCTCGTAATATGAGCCGGCCAGCACAATGAAGAGAGGAGTCGCGTCCACACTCCCGTAATAGCGCCCGAACGGGACTTCACCCAGAGCAGCCATCTCTCCACTGCGCATTTCGTGCAAGATCTTGCCGGGCTCGGCTTCAATCGCTAGATTGAACTCTTTTGCCTGCGTCCCCGCCAAATACTGTAGAACGCCTTTGGCGATCCAGGGGCTGAGCCAAAGCATTTCGAGAGCCGTAATGATTCCGTCCCGCCCAAAGACCGTACTGAACCACGGTACTCCGGCGTAGGGATAATTCACTTCGGGGTTGCCGATCATCATCATCTGGACGTCGGCAACTGAACGTCTGATCCAATCACTAAAACGAGAATTTGAACTGTAAATCAGCGGAAAAGTTTCAGCGGCCGTTTTATGTTCGCCCCTGGCAGAAACTATCGCGCTGCAATAGCCAATCGAATCGTGGACGGCGCGGGAGTCGCAAGAAATTGCTAAATGGAAGATCGCCTTCTGTCTCGGCTGGAGATGTACTTCGAACTGCAGTTCCGACGCCGAAATAGTTTCGGGGACGGGATCGCATTGAATGCGAGTCTGACGAATTGTGTTGTCCAGACCTTCATACGAGAGCAGCACCAGGTCCTTCTCAACTTGGTCTTCCAATCGCTGCCCTTTCTTTTGCCGGTGCATACCACGCACTTCGAAGATGTCGGCGAAGTCGGCGCCAAATGTCATGCTGAATGGCAGCAACAGGGGTGAAAGGCCGTAATTAACGAACGCGAACTCCTCATAGCAGACATCGTGCCACAGGAATTTGGACCGCTGCAGGTGGAGCGTGCCTCGAGGTATGGCAACTCCATCGAGGTGGGAGACGTCGAGATTGGTGAGGTCGGCGGTGAAGAGAAAGTTGTTTGTCTCAATGGTGGAACTAAGAGGCAATGGGCGAGCATCCCATAGGCGAAGGAGAAGCTCCGAAAGGTGACGGGTGCCTTGAAAGAAAAGTCCTTGCTCGCCCAGTCCGGACGTTTGGATATCCCCCACACGGTCGAACACGGAGAACAGTCCGCCGTATTTTAGAACTCGGGCGCGGTCATCAGCAGGCGATGACTTCGTAGCTATGTAGTACTGCTGGGTCACGCCATCTTCATCCAACTGAGAACTCCGTCGGAAACGGTGATCGATGAGGATTCCCTTCGAACCAGCCGTTGGTAAATGTTCAAGTAATCCTGCGCCATGCGCTCGGCGTTAAAATGCTGTTCAAAGTACCGTCGGCATTTCCTTCTGTCGATTTCTCCAAGTCTCTTCACTGCTTTTACAGCGCGCTCCAAGTCAGGCACGATAAATCCTGTGACTCTCTCTTGCATGACCTCTGGAACGGAACCCAGCGGGTAAGCAATCACCGGCGTGCCGCAAGCCATGGCCTCAATCATCACTAAGCCGAAGGGCTCGCGCCAATTGATGGGAAAGAGAAGTCCAGCAGCGTTGCCCAAGAACACGCTTTTCTCTGGATAGCCAATTTCGCCGATGAACTCAATGAGGGGATGGTCCAGCAGCGGCTTGATAACGGTTTCAAAGTATTCCACATCAACTCGATCGATCTTGGCTGCGATCTTCAGCGGCATTTCAGATCGTTTCGCGATCTCGATAGCCTGGTCTAAACCCTTCTCAGGGGAGGTCCGTCCGAGGAATGCGAGGTATCTGCCCTTTCCGCCGCCTAGAGAAAAAGATTCTCGCGGCAAACCATGATGGACCGTACCTTGCCAATTCGCCCAAGGTAGAGGCTTACGCTGAGCATCTGAAATTGAGATCACCGGTATGTCCCTGAAGTGCCGATAAAGGGGCACCAAATCGGGAAGGTCGAGTCTGCCATGAAGAGTTGTGACATGCGCGATCTGCTGGCGGCGACTGAACGGGAAGTGCAAGTAATCCACGTGAAAATGAATTAAGTCGAAATTCTCTTTTTCGCTGAAGACCTGGTCCAGCATTACCACATGATGCGCCAACTGGTCCACGCAGCTCGAATCCAGTCGCAAAGCTTTCTTGCAGGCTGGGACCAGACGGGCAGCGGTCAGGGAGTCGCCGCTCGCAAACAGAGTGACATCGTGGCCGAGACGGACCAATTCCTCCGTAAGCCACGATACGACACGCTCCGTACCCCCATATAGTTTGGGGGGAACGCTTTCGTAAAGTGGCGCAACCTGTGCGATTCTCATTGATCGGAGCCCTTTGATTGGAGCTCTTGCTAACTGGTCCGGGTTCTAGAAGTACTTAGCGCCGATTTCCTGGCCGTTCACATCTGCCGCAGCGGGCACGGCGAAAAAGTGCCGGAACAATTCATGGAACGGCCAGATCATACAGCTGCGCAACCGGGCTTGAATTTCACGCCGACTCTTTCCAAGCCTCTGCCGCGATTGCGCAGCGGCGCGTAGCAACTACTGGCACTTGTTGTAATCGGAGCGGCCCGCACGATTCTACACCCATCCCGCCTGTTCGCGACATTGTGAAACAAACGGTGGCAGGGCCGACGCATCTTAATTGGTATATGCGGGAGGGGAGAGTACGGCTGAGATGGGGAGATGGAAAATCCCCTGAAGTATTTCTTTGAGTTGCGCGATCCGCGGGTGGAGCGGACGCGGGAGCACTTGCTGGGAGAGATTTTGTTGTTGACCATCGCCGCCGTGTTGAGCGGGGCGAACAGTTGGAACGAGATTGAAAGCTACGCCCACGCCAAGCGGGAGTGGCTGCAGAGCTTCCTAACCCTGCCGGGTGGGATTCCCTCGCACGACACTTTCAACCGCGTCTTTGCGCTGCTGGACCCGGCGGAGTTGGAAAAGAGTTTCTTGTCGTGGGTCCGCTCGATTGCCCAGCTGACGGCGGGCGAAGTAGTGGCCATTGACGGCAAATCGCTGCGCGGCAGTGGCGCGGGCGGCAAGAAGGCCATCGTGCACATGGTCTCCGCCTGGGCCAACACCAACAACCTGGTACTGGGCCAGCAGCGGGTGGACGAAAAGTCCAACGAGATCACCGCCATTCCCAAGCTATTGAGCGCGCTGGAGCTGAACGGCACCATCGTGACCATCGACGCGATGGGCTGCCAGAAAGGGATCGCCCAGCAGATTATCGACAAGCAAGCCGACTACATTTTGGCCGTCAAGGAGAACCAACTTCACTTGCTGGAAGATGTGCGGGACTCCTTCCAAATGCTGCCCTCCGACTCGACTGCCGAGCAACTGGATTGCGGACACGGACGCGTGGAAACCCGCACCTGCTCGGCGCTGGGCGATCTGAGTTTGGTCGAGCAAGCTGACGACTGGCCGCGGTTGCACAGTCTGGTGCGCATCCAGGCCGAACGCTACCACAAGGCCACGGGCAAAACGGAACGCGAGATCCGCTACTACATCAGCAGTCTCCGGCCCGAAGCGGCACGGCTGAACTCGGCGGTTCGCCAGCACTGGGGCATCGAAAACAAGCTGCACTGGGTGCTGGACGTGGCCTTTGGCGAGGATGCCAGCAGAAAACGGGCCGGAAACGCCGCGCAAAACTTTTCCCTCATCAACCGCATCGCCCTCAACTTGCTCAAGCACAACAAAACTTCCAGGTTGGGCATGAAAGGCAAACGCCTCAAAGCCGGCTGGGACAACCACTACCTGCTTCAGTTATTCGGAATTTAGATGCGTCGGCCCTGGGTGCGGGCATTCCGGTAATGCATCTTTCGTCGTATCTGCCGTACAATTGCACGGCAAAGGAGCCGCCCAGACTGTGCCACCGACCGAAGGCAACGGAGAATCCGCAGTTTTCGCCGATTTCTGACAAACTGCAGATCCCTCGCTTCGCTCGGGATGACAATTCCTGAAGTTTTTCAATAAGCTCCTGGAGCACTTGATGCCGGTCGACCACAACGAGTTTCGGAGCGTCGCACACCGCGTTGCAAACGACCCCGGCGGTCGAGATGACGCGCCACGAGTCACACAGCGGCAGTGTGATTGCGATTCTCTCCGGGCGGCCTCTGCTGCCGAATACCGGCATTCCTCTCAACCTGGATTGGGTCCGGGAAGTGCGGGTCAACACCAGCGCGGTCGAGCAGCAGACGCGGCAAGCCGCGTCTCTACGAGAAATCAGAAGCCCCCTCATGAAAGCGACGCGCACGCCACGAGTAAAAATCTGCTGCATCGGCATCGAGCAGCAGCGCTTCTGCCGGACGAATACGATCCAGATTTGCGACCATCTCACTCTCGGCACGCATCGCGATCTGAAGGATGCTTTGCCGGGGATTTCGGTGGTGCAGGTCGTCCACGTGACCGGTCCCGAGTCAGTCGAGGAGGCCGCGCGGGTGGCGCCGCATGTGGATGCAATCCTGCTCGATTCCGGCAACCAGAAACTCGCGGTCAAGGAATTAGGTGGCACGGGCAGAACTCACGATTGGACCCTCAGTCGTGCGATCCGGGAGCGCATCGGCATCCCGCTGTTTCTGGCTGGAGGACTCACACCGGAGAACGTAGGCCAGGCAATTGAGGAGGTGGGCCCGTTCGGGCTCGATCTGTGTTCCGGCGTGCGAACCGATGGCAAGCTGGATGCGGCCAAGCTAAGGCGGTTCTTCGCGGCGGTGCGCAATGCGGGTGCACAATGAGATGTGACCGCAAGGCGCTGCGCTTGCTCCATGGGTCCCGCCGCGGCCACCGCCGCGACGTGGGTTGTGCAACAATGCGGGGACATTTCTACTGTGGTATGACAAACGTAGGGTATCGCGTTGACTTTTACGAGCCCTACAGGCAAACTCTCAATTCGCCCCTCCACCGCATTCGGGCCAGCACGATGAGCCCGGTGTCACCGTCGCAAGCGAGGCGAAGGCCGACTCAGGAACCGTTCGCTCTATGTCCGCAGACCGAGTCTCCTATACGCTCGATTCGACGCTGGAGACGGTGAACAACGCCGAAGAGACGGCTAGCCGCATGGCCGCCGAAGCCGGCTTTGACGACGAGGAGATCATGAAGATCTCTATGGCGGTGCGAGAAGCCGCCATTAACGCAGTTTTGCATGGCAATGCCTACGACCCGAGTAAGAAAGTTACACTCGCGTTTGAGCGTACAGCCCGCGACCTTGTCATCGTCATCCGCGATCAAGGCAAAGGGCTCGACGCCAGCAGGATTCCGGATCCGTTG
>DATCCF010000394.1:0-6761 GCA_036511435.1 Terriglobales bacterium
CACACACCCTCTAAAGCCCAAATTCTTATAGCATCCTATCCGGCACAGCTAAAGCTGTCCCCTTTTCCCCAAAACGCACTAACATCCAAGATATTTCTGCGTCGAGAGTAGCCCACGTGTTCCACGGAGTCAAACCACTACAGCGAACCTCACTCTGCGATGTATCGTTTCGGTAAATTGTCTCATCGAATAAATTTCAGTGCGATTCCCTCGTTATTCAAACCCCATTTTCTCAACTGAGAGCAGGAGATTATGAAAGCAGCCGTCGTTCAGAAACCGCAATCCCCGATCGTCATCGAAGATCGTCCCATGCATGAGCCGAAATCCGGCGAAGTGCTGATTCGCGTTCATGCCTGCGGCGTATGCCACAGCGACCTCATGGTGCAGCAAGGCCTCTTTCCTTTTGCGAAGTATCCCATGGTTCCCGGACATGAAGTGGCCGGCGTGGTGGAGAAAGTTGGGCCGGGGGTCACCTGGCCTCAGGTTGGCGATCGCGTCGGAATGCCATGGCTGTTCTCCTCCTGCGGCCACTGCAAACTGTGCGTGCAGGGCGACGAGGTGATGTGCCCCTTCGCCGAGGTCACCGGCGTGACCAAAGACGGCGGCTACCAGGAGTACATGATCGCGCCCGCGGCGTACGTCGCGCCGATTCCCGACGGGTTGGATTTTGCCGAAGCCGGTCCGCTCATGTGCGCCGGACTGACCGTATTCAATGGACTGCGCAACGCGAGATTTCAGCCCGGCCAAAAGGTAGCCGTCATCGGACTCGGCGGCCTCGGACATCTCGGCGTGCTTTACGCCAAGGCCATGGGCGCACGCGTGGCGGTCATCTCAAGTTCGGCCGACAAGGAAGCTGAAGCGCGCGAGTTAGGCGCTGAGCATTTCATTAACACGAAATCGAAGAAGTCGAGTGATGCGCTTAAGGAATGGGATGGTGGAGCCGACATCATTCTGGCCACCGCGCCCAGCTCGGAAGCCGCCACCGACGCCTTCTCCGGCCTCGCTCCCGATGGTACCCTGGTCGTGCTCGGGGTCGGACCGGGCAACATCACGGCGTCTCCCATGGATTTGGTGGGCGGGCGCCGCCACCTGATGGGCTCGCCCTCCGGAAGTCGCAAAGATATTCGGGCCACGCTTGATTTCTCCGCGCACCATCGTGTGCTGCCGCATGTCACCAAGTTCCCGCTCGAAGAGGCGGGCAAGGCGCTTGAGCTGATGCATCAAGGCAAGCTCAGCGGACGGGCCGTACTGATGTTGCGCTGAAGCGCCGCAAATTGTCGCCCCGTTTTACGCGATATAATACTCGTTTGCTGCAAGCTCGCAGTTCCAGCTATGTATCCCGCGGAAGGACAATATGCCTACAGACATAATCATGCCCCAGATGGGGGAATCGATTTTTGAGGGGACCATTACCAAGTGGCTGAAGCAGCCGGGTGAGAAAGTTCAACGCGACGAGCCGCTGTTCGAAATCTCGACCGACAAGGTTGACGCCGAGATTCCCGCGCCCGCTTCCGGCACTTTGCAGGAGATTAAAGTCCAAGCCGGCGCTACGGTCCAGGTGAACACGGTGGTGGGGACGATCGCGGGCGAAGGCGAAGCTGCTGGAGCCGCGCCATCGGCTCCGGCTGCCGGCACCGCACCGCCGGCCACTGCCGGAGGAGACGGTAGCCGCTCGACCCAGACCGAAGTGGCGCAACCTCCCAGTGGCGAGGAACCCCAGAAGCCTTCCGGCCAACAGCCTGGCAAGGAGTCAGTACCCGCGCCGGAGCAAAAGGTGAGGGTAGAACCCATCCGGCAGGGTGCAGGTCCGGAGGATTCCGAAGCGGGCGAGCAGGACCGCGTGCGTTCCAGTCCACTAGTGCGCCGCATCGCCAAGGAAAACAAGGTTGACCTGGCACAGGTTTCGGGAAAGGGTCTTGGCGGCCGCATCACCAAGGATGACATCGAATCGTTCATCGCCAAGCATGGCGCCGGTGGGCCCCAACCCGCTACTCCGGCACAACCGGCTGCGGTTTCCGCGCCTTCGGTGCCCGCGACCGTCACGCCGCTGCAGCCGGTCGGCGGGGTAACCCCCGGCGACATCGTGCCCATGTCGGTCATGCGCAAGAAGATCGCCGAGCACATGGTGATGTCGAAGCGCACCAGCGCCCACGTGCACGGCGTCTTCGAAGTGGACGTGACCCGCATCGTGAAATTGCGCGAGACGATGAAGACGAAGTTCGAGCAGGCCACCGGCAACAAGCTCACCTTCACGCCCTTCTTTGCGCGCGCCGTGGTGCATGGCATTCGCCAATGGCCCATCATCAACTCGTCCGTCGAAGGCGAGAACATCCACTACCATTCGTCCATCAACCTTGGCATCGCCGTCGCGCTGGACTGGGGACTCATCGTGCCCGTCGTGAAAAACGCCGAGGAGCGCAGTTTCGTGGGCTTGCAGCGGGCGATCACCGACCTGGGCGAGCGTGCCCGCACCAAAAAGTTAAAGCCCGAAGAGGTGCAGGGGGGGACGTTCACCATCACCAACCCAGGCGTCTTTGGCGCGAAGTTTGGGATGCCCATCATCAATCAGCCGCAGGTTGCCATCCTGGGTGTAGGCGGAATCATGAAAAAGCCGGTCGTGGTCACCGACAAGGATGGCAATGACTCCATTGCCATCCGTTCGATGATGCACCTCAGCATTGGCTATGACCACCGCATCGTTGACGGAGCTGTGGCCGACCAGTTCATGGCCGAGGTGAAGCAGTTCCTGGAGAACTGGAACGAAGAGCTGCTGTAGAAGCCGTCAGCCATCAGCAATCAGTCGTCAGCTAAGACACGGCAGGGTGAGGAGCCCTGCCTTTTTACTTTTGGCGGGGATTGGTTTTGCTCGGTCGCAAACCGCTGGCCGCAATTGCCAGACTGCGGCGCCGAAGCTTTTCAAGGATATTGATCTTCTCGGAGAAACTCAGCGATGCCAGTTTTTTTCGCAGCTCTGGCTTACTCATTTGTCTCCTTCAAATACTTGCGCTCGAATCGCTGCCACTTGGGAATAAGAGCGTGCCGAGTAAGAACTTCATCCAGTTTATGCCGCTCCACGGCATTCTGTTCCAGAAATTGCACGATTCGTGCCTGGTCCTTTGCGCGTCCGGTTCGAAGCGCGATGGCGACCAGGTGCTCCGCTCGCATTACCCACGTTTTGACGTCCTCCACTTCGGTCGGCATGGCCTCCGCTATAGCTTCACGCTCCAATGCATCGCTGGGCGGCAAGAACTGCACAGGCCAATCGCCGATGACAATGTACTCCCCTTCGACTCTGCAGCCCCGAGCCGTCAGATATTCATAAATGGGAGTGAGGCTCAGCAGCGAGCTACCCGGTGCGGCCGGAAGCGTCACGAAGACCTCCACATCGAGCGTCGCCGAAGGCTCAAGATAAAAAGTCGCCGCCACCGCTCCGCCGATGGCATATTTACCGATAACGCCCTCGGCTTGCATTCGATTGATCAGTTCTAAAGTCTTCTTCACGGTCGCCCAAATACCTGACTACAGAATATCAACTTGCCGCTCATTATCCCCACTCCAAGCGGCCCTTTTCGCGCGCACTGATAGAATCTGCTATGTGGATTTCACGTCCTGAGCATTGGTGAGCCGAAGGGACGAGTTGCGCATCTTAGCAGAAACGATTGTGGTAGAGGCGACATCATTCGGAGGGCAAGCGCTGGACCAGGCGAGAATCATGAGTTCTTTCGCGCAAGAGCCGCCGCAGGAGGGTAATGGTGTAGAGCCCGACGGTCCCGTGCTGCTGATGCCGCCGCCGCTTCCTCCGAAGCGGTCGCATGTCTGGCTACAACGTATTTGGCTGGTGGTGTTTGTGCTGTTCTGCCTGGAGGTCGGCATAATCCTCACCGCGCTGCCGTGGACCCGCATCTGGACAGACAACTCGCTTCTGCTGGGATACCCGCAAATCCGGGAATTCCTCATGCAAAATTTCGTGCGCGGCTTGATCAGCGGGCTCGGCGTGGTGGACATTTGGATGGGAGTCGCAGAGGCGGTCCGCTATCGCGAAGCCCCGGACGCCTGACGTGCAGCTCTCCTACGCTGGCTTCGCGCTTTTCGCATCCAACAAGCGTTCCCTGCAAATCCTCGATGGACTGACAGAACAATTCCATGCCTGACAAGACAGAACAACATCTTCGCCACAATCGCGCTCCGCTGGCTTACGAGAACAAGAAATTCCTTAGCAGCCCAGAGGGTCGCATTCTCCGCATTCTTGCCGAATATCAGGAGCCGCTGTCGCGGTTTCGCCGCGAGCGCATCCAGGACACGATCGTGTTCTTTGGCTCGGCGCGCTTTCACAGCCGCTCGCAAGCCGAAGAAGCCCTGCAACTGCTGGACAAGCCGGGCTCGGCAACCCTGGCTCCCGAGGAGGAGCAGCAGCGCATCCGCCGCGCGCGGGCCGATGTCCAGATGGCGCGTTACTACGAAGACGCGCGCAAGCTGGCCTTCCTCGTGACCCAGTGGACGAAGACCATCAACCAGCCTCGGCATCGGTTTGTGATTACCACCGGCGGCGGACCGGGAATTATGGAAGCTGCCAACCTCGGCGCTTCCGAAGCAGGTGGCAAAACCATCGGGCTCAACATTCATCTGCCTTTCGAGCAGATGCCCAACCCGTACATCTCGCCCGACCTGAACTTCGAGTTCCACTACTTCTTCATGCGCAAGCTGTGGTTCGCCTACCTGTCGAAGGCGCTGGTCGTTTTTCCGGGAGGGTTTGGCACCTTCGACGAGCTGTTCGAGTTGCTGACCCTGGTGCAGACCGAGAAGCTGGCCAAGCGCATTTGCATCGTGGTCTATGGCAAGGACTACTGGGACCGGGTAATCAATTTCCAGGCGCTTGTAGACGCGGGTACCATCTCCCCCAAGGACCTGGAGTTGTTTCACTGGGCCAACACGCCCGAGGAAGCGTTTGAGTATTTGCGTAAAGACCTGACCACGCATCACATGGACCAGTGGAACGTGCGCGAGAAGGAACCGGAGATCGCCAAGACCAGACCGTGAGAAGGCAGGGGCTAGGGGTCAGGGGTCAGGGGCTAGGGGTCAGGGGTCAGGGGCTAGGGTCAGAGGTTAGGGTTAGTTGTCAGTCAGCCATAATCATTCATGGGTTGTCAGATCTACAAACCCATGGGGAGTGCCAATCGGGATGTCTTTAGCGCAGGAAGTGATTTGCGGTTCTGCTTCTTGAATTCAACCGGCAGCCTCCTCACCACTGGCAGCTGGCTGCTGACCTCTGGCCATTAACCTTGGCCTAGCCCCTAATCCCTGATCCCTTGCCCCTAGCCCCTGACCACTGGCACTTTCGTCACTCGCGCGATTTTGCGTGACGGCGTAAACTGTTGCCCGAATGTCATTAACATTAGAGGTTGCTGGCCGCAGCGATGTCGGACGGGTGCGCCCGTCGAACGAAGACAATTTCGGCTACGACCAGCGGCTGGGCATTTTTGTGGTATGCGACGGCATGGGTGGCCATGCCGCCGGGGAAATTGCCAGCCAAATTGCGGTTGACACCATCCTGGCGTACTTTCAGGAGCGCGCACCGAAAGTCGAGAACAACGCTTTTCTGGATGATGCTCCGGCCGGCGCACGTCTGCTCGCCGAAGCTGTTAAGAAGGCCAACGATGCGATTCTGGAGTATGCGGAAGCGCATAAGAACACGACAGGAATGGGGACCACCCTGGTGGCGGCCCGCTTCTCCGATGGTGTTTTCAGTATTGCCAATGTGGGCGACAGCCGCATCTACCTGTTTCGCGAAGGACAATTACTGCAGTTGACCGAAGACCACTCCCTGGTGATGGAGCAGGTACGCCGCGGGATGCTCACCCTGGAAGAAGCCAAGCGCTCGTCGGTGCAGAACATTATTACCCGCGCCCTTGGCACCGACGAAAGTACCCTTCCCGATCTCGGCGAATTTCCGGCGCAGGACGGCGACATCTTGCTGCTGACCACCGACGGCGTACTGCGCCACGTCGCCGACCCCGAGATGCGCACCATTCTGCTACAACTGCCGTCACTGGAAGCTGCCTGCCAAACCCTGATCGATGCAGCTAATGAAGGCGGTGGAGAAGACAACGCCACTTGCATGCTCGTCCGTGTGCGCAGGGGGAAACCGACCGACGACCAAAAGAGCGAAAGCTAATTCTCTTCTCGCGTGGTCGAACTCCGTGTCATCCGCTCTGCTACACTCAAATGCTTTGCATAGTCCAACTCAGCCTGCCAGCCAGCCGCGGGATAACTCCGCATCCCGCACGAGCTTTGTGGTGTACGCAATCGCCATCCTGCTCGGTCTGTTCTCCGGCTGGGTCAATCAGAAGGTCGACGACGCTCTGCTCACCGCGCTTTGCGTGCTCGCCTTCACGATGATGCTGGGCGTGTGGAAGTGGCAGCGCCCGTGGCGCTGGGTGCTACTGGTGTGGATGGGCGTCCCCCTTGTGCTTGCCTATTACCACTTCATCGTGAAGTGGCCACACGATCGCGGTCAGGTGTATGGGGCCTTTCTACAATTGCTGGCGGGCAGTGCGGGTGGCTTCGGTGGCCACTTCATGCGCCAGATGATTGACCACGTATTTCTGAAACAGGAAGACTAGCGTTCTAGGGCGTGTTAACACTACTTAGATACCTGAGCGCTTCGACGATAAGAGCAAAGTGGAGGAAGCCGAGAAAGACCAGGTCGAGTTTGTCGAAGCGCGAGAAGATGCGACGAAAGCCTTTGAGCCGGCGGAACAGGC
>DATCCF010000395.1:0-13444 GCA_036511435.1 Terriglobales bacterium
TTCGCTCATAGACCTGCAGAAGCTTGCAGCGCAAATCATCCGAATATGGTCGTGGCATGGCTGGGCTTGCGGAGATCGCCATCTGCAGCCTACTGCCTCCCCTCACTTTCGGATATAGCTTCTAAGGAACTGCTCTAGCGGCGTCCGCGGCCCTTCTTGGCGGCCTTCTTCTTCGCACCGCCCGAAGATTTCTTCGCCGCTTTCTTGACTGATTTCTTTGCCGGTTTCTTAGCGGCCTTCTTGGTCGTTTTTTTCGCCGCCTTCTTCGCTGACTTCGCCGGCTTCTTCGCGGCTTTCTTCACCGCCTTTTTCGGGGCCTTCTTGGCCGCTTTCTTGGCGGCTTTCTTGGGAGCGCTCTTGCGCGGTTTAGCCGCGGCTGGCGCCCGCGATTCCGTGGTAACTTCCGGTTCCGCTTCCTCCACTTCAACTTCTTCTACTACCACCGAAACGGACTCCGGCTCCTCTTCTTCTTCCTCTTCCTCTTCGTATTCCTCGTCTTCGAGGGAATCGCCGTAGGAACCGTCTCCGTAATCGTCCATTTCGTCATCTCGACCGTAGAGCGTCTCATCGAAAAACGTCATGTGTCCTCCTGATTTTGCCCGGCTCCGCAGAACTGAACGGAGGCAGCTCGTAAGGCTGAATTCAGATTTATACCAAAAAAAATACTGCTGCGATAAGCGCGCGATTATAGCACAGCAGGATGGTTGATCCGCCACAGTCGCGCCGCCGCAAAAAATCGTAACGCGCTTGTTGTAACAGAACATCCGCGCTAAGGGAAGAGAGCAAATAGAAAATGATGGATGAATCGCACAGGAGCGACACAACTGCCGTTACTTGCGAATCAGCAGCACCTCGCCAGCGCGCAGATCTGCGGCCAGCTTGGGGTTGTCGCGCTTCAGAGCGGCCACGGAGGTGTGATTCGATTCGGCAATGCTGCTTAGGGTCTCGCCCTTCTTAACCTTGTGATACTTCGCGGCAGCAGGGCTCCGCGATGACTTGGACGCCGATTTGCCCCCCTTGGCGGTCTTGACCGGAGCGCTGCCGCCATCGGAAGACGCCTCTTCTGAACCGGTCGCAGCGACCAGCTTGTAGATAACCAGGGTCCGTCCTAAAGCCACCGCCGTTCCCCGTAGGTGGTTCCACTTCCGCAACTTATCCACCGGAACCTCGAAATCGTCGGCGATGGAATACAGGGTGTCGCCCTTGCGCACTTTGTAATGCGTAGCGTGGTGCGAATAGGAGGCCGTTTCCGTGTTCGAGCGACCCGGCGCCACCGGAATGATGAGCTTTGAGCCGACTTTGACTTCCGCGCCAGTCAAGCCATTGGCATCCGCAATCGACGCGGAAGACGTGTGATATTTGTGGGCGATGGAGGCCAGGGTATCCCCATATTCGACGTAGTGATAGCGCCACCAAGTCCGCATGTCGGGCGGTATCGCGGTCATGGCGTTCTCGTATTTCTCGCGCGATCCGGCGGGAAGATTGAGGGCGAAACTCTGGTCCTTGGGGGTGGTCATTCGCAAGAGGCTGGGGTTCAGTTCCTGGAGGTAGTTCACCGACGTATCGACGCACTCGGCTACCAGACGCAAGTCCACAGGGTAGTTGATGGTCACTTGATCCATCTGCGGCGCGGGGTCAGGGGCCACGCGCTGCAGCCCATACTGCTCCGGATTCTTGGCCATAATGGTCTCGGCCAGGATGATGGGCACATAGTTACGGGTCTCCTGGGGCAGCACACCGCGCCGGTACAGCTCCCAGAAATCGGCGTAGCCCGTACGTTCCACCGCGTGCTGCACGGTGCTGGCCCCCGAGTTGTAGGCCGCCATTGCCAGGTACCAATCGCCGAACTGCTTGTAGAGGTCTCTCAGGTGGCGGGCGGCGGCACGGGTGGCCTTTTCGGGATCCTGGCGATCATCCACCCACCAGTTCCGTTGCAGGCCGTACAACTCGCCCGACGCGGCCATGAACTGCCACATGCCGCGCGCGCCGGCTCGTGAAAGCGCCAGAGGTTGAAACCCCGACTCCGCTTGCGCCAGGTAGATCAGGTCCTGGGGAACGCCCTCCTCCTTGAAAATCCGCGAGACCATCTCCCGGTAACGGCCCGACCGGGCCCACGCGCGCTCCAGCGTGGCCCGTCCTCGCGGGCTGGAGTAGTAGTTGATAAACATGGCCACTTGGTCGTTAAGCACCAGTGGCAAGTCAGACTTGGTGGTCTTGATCTCTGCTTCGGCCTTGGCCTTGATGTTGGGATCGACGGGAAACGTGACGTCGTTGGCTTCGTCGATAGGCGCCGGTTCGGAACGCGGCTCGGTGAAGCCGTCGCCCTGCTTCAGCGCCGCCATTTCCAACTCGTGGACGGCCTCCACGATCTTGTCGAATTCGCGCTCCAGCCGTTCGTCGTTGCGGATGTCGAGATTGCTGGACAGCAGAATGTTGAACGCCTGGTCGAAGTTCTGTTTGGCGGCTTCCAGATGGTCTGCCCGATAGTTGGCCTGTCCGGCTGCATATTGCTTCTCGGCCTGCGCAATCAGCGCCTCGGCCGGATCGGGCTTCGTGGCCACGACTGGCTGGGTTTTGGGCTTTGGATCGGCGGGTTGGGCAGCAGGAGGGGCGATCTCGGGTGCCTTGGCTTGAGATGGAAGGGAAGCGGCGGCAGGTTTAGGCTGACTAGTCTCGCATCCGGTGCTGAACACCAGGCCTGCCAGGAGGGCCACCGGAACCATGCCGCGAAAGATTCTCATTACTTCGAAACAGCCCTCTCTCATTTCACCGTCGGCGGTGAATGTGATGTTACTATGCGTCGAAATTCAGGGTCAACGGAAGCCGAAGCCTGTCAGTAACTGCCGCTTGCACAATGGTTTGACGGCTGAGGCGCCAACAGGTTTGGCTCAGGCGTGGGTCAGTGCCTGATTCAAATCAGAGATCAAATCACCGGCATCTTCGATTCCCACGGAAAGCCGAATGGTTGACGGCGACACGCCAAGCAAGTCTAGTCGCTTGGCGCCTAGTCCGACGTGCGACGACAGCACTGGGTACGATACTGTCGACTCCACGCCTCCCAAACTGGCTGCCAGATACCAGAGCTGCAGGCGGTCAATGAAGCGCTCGGCCGCGCGTTCGCCGCCCCGAATATCGAACGACACCATCATCCCGAAGTCCTTCATCTGGCGGCGCGCCAATTGATGCGCCTCGTGACTCTCCAGGCCGGGATAATACACACGCGCAACTTTGGGATGGGCTTCGAGCGCCTCGGCAATTTGCGCGGCATTGCGGCAGGCGCGTTCCACTCGCACGTGCAGCGTCTTCAAGCCCCGCAGCAGCAGGTAGGCGCAGCCGGGGTCGAGGCATCCGCCAGTGAGGATCATCGTCTGGCGCGCGGCATCCATCCACTTCTTCGAACCGGCCAGGACGCCGGCGGTGAGATCGCTGTGACCGCCGAGATACTTGGTTGCCGAATGGATCACGATGTCGGCGCCCAACTCCAACGGCTTTTGCAGCACCGGCGTGGCGAAGGTGTTGTCGGCCACCACGCAGGCTTTATGCTTGCGGCCCACTTCGGCCAGCGCAGCCAGATCGACGCAGCGCACCGTCGGATTGGTTGGCGTCTCCACGAAGAGCATTCGCGTCTTGCGGCTGAAGTAGCGATGAGCATTCGCGATGTCGTGATGCGGGATGAACCGCGTCTTGATGCCGCAGCGCGGCAGCACCTGCTCGAACAGCTTCAGCGTTCCGCCATAGATGTCGAGCATGGAAACGATCTCGTCGCCAGCCTGGCAGGTTATCAGGGCCGCGACCAGCTCCGCCGCCATCCCGCTGGAGGTGGCGACTGCGGCCTCCGCTCCTTCCAGAGCGGCAATCTTCTCTTCCGCCGCCGCGACCGTCGGGTTGCCGTAACGCGAATAGAGATACAGGTCGCGATTGCCCTCGGCATAGCGGCGCAGCGCTTTGACGCTGGGAATCACGAACACGGCGGTTTGCGCGATGGGCGTGGTCAAGGGCGCTGCTTGGCCGTGCCGATCTTCTCCGGAATGCACACAGCGCGTGGCGTCGGCGCTGGCTTTCCTCTTCATCACAATCCTTTCGAGAGCATTTCTGCCGCACGAGAAATTCGATTGTAATTGAGACACAAGGTGAGCAGATGGAATGGTTGCCCGTGATCCAACCGCAATTGGCATCTGGTGCGAAGAACATTTCCTACAAGCCGACTTCAGGGGACTAATCCTTAGATGAAAGCTGTAAGCAATAGATTTAAATGCGAAGCTGCACACCGGCCAACCGGGATCACGCCGTTTGCTGTGTAGATAGCCAGTTTCGTTTAGGTCCAGCCCCAGCAGCGCATTGCAAAGCCTGCCTGATGGTCTCACTCAATGGGAAAGCAAACGGACAAGTCCGATCTACCGGGATATAAGTGCGATTTTGACCATCCTTTGGGAGGCATGCGGCTTGATGATCCCAATTGTGAAGAGCCAAACGGTTCGGAAGCATCTGTCGAAAATAACAGTACAAGCCGACATGCAAATATCTCAGAGTCCATGCTCTTGCTTCCATTGAGGAAAACAATGACCCCTGTCCCGCTTGAAGAGGTGAGGTCAGAAACTCGGCCCCGGGCCGCCGTTGTCGTCGCCCACCCGGACGACGAGACACTCTGGTGCGGCGGCTACATACTGACCCATCCGGAGTTTCATTGGCGTGTCGTCACCTTATGTAGAGCACTGGATCCGGACCGTGCGCCAAAGTTCCGCCAGGTCTTGCAGCAATTGGCGGCGGAGGGTGAGATGGCGGACCTGGATGATGGGCCCGACCAGGCGCCGCTGCCGGTCGAGCAGGTTCAGGAGACCACCGCCCGGCTACTGGCTGGGGGAAGCTACAACCTGATTTTGACCCACGGCCCGAAGGGCGAGTACACGCGGCACCGCCGACATGAGGAGTGCTGCCAGTCCGTCGTTGAGCTTTGGCGATCGGGCGGTATCGACACAGGGCGATTGTGGCTGTTTGCTTACGAAGACGAGGGCCGGGCGTACTTGCCTCGGGTTCGCGGCGATGCAGATTGGCGGGACACGTTGACGGACGATATCTGGCTCCAAAAGCGCAGGTTGATTACGGATGTTTACGGGTATGGAGCCGAAAGTTGGGAAGCACAGAGCACTCCGCGGGAAGAAGGGTTCTGGTGCTTTGACTCGGCACAAGCAGCGGTAAAGCGCGCGGCATTCTGGGAGGAACAATCGTGAAAGTACTTGTGCTGACCGAATACCCACCATCGGCCGCCGGCTTGGCGATGCAGGGTGAGCTGTTGTGCAGGGGCCTGCGCGAGATCGGCGTGGATGTCCACCCGGTACATTTCGAATCGTCCCTGGAAAAGGAATGGTACTATCGCTGGTTCCAGCCGGACGTGGTGGTCGGCGTGGGGTTCTGGGGCCATGTTCCGCACCTGGTCCTACACCCGCAGCAGTTTGGGATGAAGACCGTGCCATGGCTCGTGGCCGATGGTTATGTCGCGGCACACCACGAGGTGCTGAACGCTCTGCCGCTGATCCTGGTCACCTCCAACTGGGTGAAGGAGGTCTATATCAGGGATGGCATCAGGGGAGACAACATCGAGGTGCTGCCAGTGGGTTGCGACACGGACGGCTTCGCGCCGCGCAGCCGCGATGACTTGAAGGTCCAATCGATCCGCGAGGCTTTGGGAATGTCTGATGACCAGATCATGATCCTGACCGTCGGCGGCGACGCGAAGTCCAAAGGCGCCCAGGAGATCATGCAAGCGCTGGCGCTGATCGATGCTGAGGCGCCCGACTGGAGATATGTCTGCAAGGTTTGGCCTCAGCCCCGCACTGTCCAACAGAACCTGATCGACCTCAAACTGGCGGTGCATCTGGGCATCGACAAGAAGGTCATCTACTCGACCAACGTGGTCTCGCACAATTTCATGCCCTACTTGTTGGCCGCCTGCGATATCTACGCTGCACCGTCGCGGCTGGAGGGTTTCGGAATGATTCATGTGGAGGCTAACGCCTGCGCAAAGCCGGTGATCGCGATCAACGCGATGGGATTTCTCGACACGATGGTCCACGGTGAAACGGCATTCCTGGCGAAAGTAGCAGAGGAGAGGAAGATCGGTGAGGCGGTATTCGGGGAAGGCCACGGGATCGACGATAGCCATCGTATCGTGTTTCCAAACCCGCGGACAGCGGAGTACCGGGCCAGCGTGCCCGACATCGCCAAGTACCTCCTTACACTCATGCAGGACAGCGGGCTGCGGCGAGGAATGGGCGAAGCGGGCCGAAAACACATGGTCGAGTTGTTCGACTATCGCCAGGTAGCCAGGCGCTTCCTGAAGATCGTGTCCGACCGATTGGGAATTCACTAGAGAGTAAGGCGACGAGGTGCGAGTGCTCGTCGACGCAGCCCTGCACACCATCGAGGTGACCATGTTTATGGACGAGAAGTCGCTTGCCTCCATTGATCAGGCCAAAGAGGCGGCCCTCCGCGTCCTGTTGCATAACGCACACGGGCAGTTTCAAGGACTGCCCCGGACCGCAGGGTGGGGATACCCGGAACCGTACACCCGGGACCTGATGATTTCAGCCCTGGGCTTTCTGGTCACCGGCAACGAGGAGCTTGCGGACGCGCTGCGGCGCACACTGGTGGCGCTGGCAACCAATCAGACGCCGCGCGGCCACATCCCATCACTCGCGCACGATCCTGATGACCGTGGCGCCAGCGATACGACGCCGCTATTCCTCTTTGGCCTGGCGCTGTACAGGAAATCGGCCAATCAGCCGGAGTTTCTCAACGAGGCAGCGCAGAAAGCCCTGAAGTGGATGCAGTACCAGAGCCCTGACGACCGGGTGATGGTCTCCCAGTTACCGACCAGCGACTGGCGTGACGAGCAGTGGGTGATGGGTTATGGGCTATATGTGAATGCGCTGGTTTATGCGTACCTTCTGCTTTATGGCGAGCACGAGTCCGCCGCTCAACTGCGCGAGTTGATGAACCGTCTGGAGGTTTGTGGTAAGGAGAAGAACCCCCATGAGCACGAGGGTCTTGTAGTGCCATCCAAGCCCTACTACGCGCTTTACTCCTACAAGGTCCTGAACAGCGACCGTTTCGATCTGCTGGGCAACAGCCTGGCTATTCTGACTGGGATTGCTTCGCCTCACCGGGCACGAGACCTCTTGACATGGATTGAAGCCGAATGCGAGGCCATGCGGGATCGCGGAGAGCTGGCCGTGGATTTGCCGCCCTGTTTGTTTCCGTATATCCTGCCCCATCATGCCGATTGGCACCCGCGATACGAGCGATATAACCGGCCCGGCGACTATCACAACGGCGGCGTCTGGCCGTTTGTCTGCGGCTTCTATGTGACGGCATGCGTGGCGGCGGGGCGGATGGATCTTGCGGCGAGGAGACTGTTGGCGCTGACCAAACTGGTCAAGCCGTGGCACGAAAACGAGGCGGAGTGGGGTTTCAACGAGTGGATTCACGCACAGACTGGTCAGCCCAGCGGGCGGGATTGGCAGACTTGGTCGGCCGCTATGTACCTCTATGCTGCTGAGTGTGTGCAGCAGCAGGGTACCCCGTTCTTCGGCGCGATGCGTACAGGCAATCCAGTCGCCTGATTCCGTGCCCCATGCTGGAAATGCCTCAGATGTACGATCCGCTTCGGCCACCAACTGGAAGGCCATTCAGAATTGGTAACGGCAAACGCCCTTGTGATCGTTGACGGGCAACTCCCGGATGGTCGGCAATCCGGAAGTTACCCGGTGCGTGCCGGCCTTCGGGACTCGCTTGCGAGTCTGTGGAGGATTTTGTTACATGCTCTAAGAATTTGTGTAGTCCCGGCGAGTGCGGGCTAAGAACTCGTAGTGCCGACTTCGATGCCGGAGGAAACGCCGTCTTTGGTGGTCAAAGACCACGCCATACGAGGCGTATTGTGGGCCAGGCCAATTCTTCCTCTGGCATCCACGATGATGATTCCGCCATGGCCGTTCAGTCGCGCCTTCAGGTAGTAGAGAGAGCGCTGCGCGGCCTCCTGTGGAACCAGCCCATCCTCCACCCGGTCAGCCGCCCACTTGCTGAGGACCAACTTCATCATGGGTTCGCCCCACCCGGTCGTGGAAACCGCCGCGCTGCGGTTGTCGGCATAGCATCCGCAACCGATGAGCGACGAATCGCCCACTCTGCCCGGCGCTTTGTTCAGCGTTCCTCCGGTCGAAGTGGCAGCCGCGATGTTGCCCTCCCGATCGAGGGCCACCGCCCCCACTGTGTCGCTCGAGCGCATGGGGCCGAACTCGTCGGGCATCTCGAGGTAACTCTGTTTCTTGGCTTCGCGCAGGCGCAGTACCTCACGCTCGATGACCAGCTCGTCGTTGGAACACAACTCGATGCCGTGCTCCTGAGCAAACCGTTCTGCTCCTGTTGCGACGAAGTACACATGCGGGCTCTCGGTCAGCACCTTTTTGGCAGCCCGGATCGGGTTGCGGATGTGCTCCACGCAGCCCACGCCCCCGGCGCGCAGCGTCGCCCCGTCCATCATTAACGCGTCGAGTTGCACCCGGCCATCCATGTTGAGAAACGAGCCTCGACCGGCGTCGAAGGCCTCGTCCTCCTCCATGGCGACCACCGCCGCCTCAACCGCGTCAAGGCAGCTTCCGCCGCGTTGCAGCACTTGCCAGCCTTGGGCAGCTGCGGCTTGCACCCCTTGCAAGTGCGCCTCGAGCGCATCGTCGGGGATTGCCCAAGCTCCGCCGTGGACCAGCATTACCGGATTGGCTGCCAAATCAGGACCTTTCGTACAGGAGATTCTCGTTGCAGAGGCAAACCCGACAGCATACCAGAAGCCAGGTATGTGGCAGGCGGCCGGTCTCGGTTAGATTAGCAGTCAGGCTTGCTGGGCGCGCTCGCGGATTATTCGCGTATAGCGTGAGGTGAAAATCGACGCGGCTACCATGATAAGAATCGGAGCGCCGACGCCGCTCACCAGAGGATAGTCTCTCGGGTTAAGCGCAACCGTGACCAGCACGATGTTGACGGCAAACGCTATGCTCCAGACGACGCTCATGATCTGGTTGGCGCGAATAAATCCAGGACTGTGCCAACGCTCGGGAGGTGCGGATTCGCGGGCATATTGCACGGTGAACGGCGCTCCAAACAGGATCGAGCCCCACGATACCCCTGCGTACAAGGCCCAGATGATTACGGAACTGTACTTAGGAAAAGTCGTCGAGCGGACCACGAACGTCGCGATTGCGGCGAGGATGAAGTAGCCCAGCAGCGTCCAATCCATCAGCTTGAGCTTGATGCGGCGGCTGGCCTGCAACGCCAGCAAACACACGTTGGCGAGGAGGCAAAAGCAACTCCCACCGGCCAATGCCCCATGCCTGCCAAAACCCCATAGATCACCCATATAACGAATTGCGTGCTGAGAAGAAGATGGGAAAGCCGAGCCTGACTCATTGGCATGGTTGCACCTAATGTGTGCCGATTTGCGCCACCAAAGCGCTGCATCTCTGGCACAACCGTGCATTATAGATCGGCCCGTCCGGAGCGCCTTATCAAAACAAACTCTATTAAGAGTTTGTTACAACGGGGTCCCGAATTGGGCGGAGATGCCCATTGGGGATAAAACTCCCAAGCTATGAACTACACACTCGCAATTCGCGCTCTGCTCGTCAGTGCCGCCCTGGCGGTTTGTGTCGTCTCGGGACTCATGCAAGCAAGGCGGCAAAGAAGAAAGCCGTCGAATTGAAGGACGCCAGGGGGAATGATGTCGGCGCCGCTACGGTTAATCAAAATGGAAGTAAGCCTGCCGGCCTAGGGGTAGAGATGGCGCGCCAGCTTCCGTAGAGCAGCGAGTCGAAACTCTCAAAGTTGCGAGCAGCCCTCTTCGGGAGAAGGTCCTAATTGGCTGCGGACTCGGCTCTTCCCAAGAGTGTTCCACTACCATTTTCTAGTGGAGCTTTGTCAAACCCGCGTACTGATTTATCCTGTCGGTACTGGCCAAAATTTACAAAGCAAGTGCTCGCATTTCTACAAGATACTTATATTTTGGTTCATAGAAGGGCTTCATGAAGATTCTGGTAATTGGTGCAGGCATGATGGGCTGGGCTGCCGCGTTTGACATGGCCCGGACCCCTCGCGTCGAGGCAGTCACGCTCGCAGATTCAAACTCGCAGCGCTTGCATGAGGCTGTCGCTCGGATCGACAAACTCACTGGCAACCACAGGGTCACACCCGTCCTGGTTGACGCCGCGGACACTCAGGCAGTGCTGAAGATCATGCGCGGCCACGATGGCGTGCTCTCCGCCGTTCCGTACTTCTTTAACCTGGAATTGGCCAAGGCCGCGATTGAAGCCGGGTGCCACTTTGCCGATCTCGGCGGCAACAACACGGTGGTGAAACAAGAATTTGCGCTGCACCTCCAAGCGCAAGCCGCAGGCGTGGCGATCGCTCCCGATTGCGGTCTCTCGCCGGGCATGGCGTCGATCCTAGGAGGTGAACTGCTGCGCCGCATCGGCGGCAAGGCCGACGCGCTGAAGATTTATGTTGGCGGTCTGCCACAACGGCCGCGCCCGCCGTTCAATTATCAGCTTGTCTTCTCCGTCGAAGGCCTGATCAATGAGTACAGCGAGCCCGCCAAGATCTTGCGCGACGGAAAGCTGCTGACGGTCGAGCCGCTCACCGAAATCGAACCCTTCCAGATGGAAGGCTTTCCTGAGCTGGAGGCGTTCCACACTTCGGGGGGTACATCCACCCTGCCCGAAACTTTCCAGGGCCAGGTTGGCGAGTGCTTTGAGAAGACGCTGCGCTATCCGGGACACGTTCGCATGTTGCGTTCGCTTTACGATCTTGGCTTGTTCTCCAGCGTGAAACGTGTGGTGAACGGGACCGAAGTGGCGCCGCGCCAGATGATGTCGCGATTGTTCGAGGAGAAATTTACCAGCCAGGAGCCTGAGGTCACACTGCTGCGCGTTGAAGCTCATCGCGACGATGTGGTTGCGTCTTTCAGCATGATGGATTACACCGACCCGGTGACCGGGACGACCTCGATGATGCGGACCACGGCGTGGCCGGCGTCGATTGTGCTGCAGATGCTGATTGGCGGCGAGATTTCCAAGCGCGGAGCTGTGCGCCAGGAGGTCGACATTCCAGCGCAGCTCTTCCTCAATGAAATGGCTTTGCGCGACGTCGTGATTCGCTATCGTATCGGGTCCGTCCAGGAGTTTCGCGGGGAAGTTCTGGCCGCGGCACAGGAGAACTAATTGAACTTTCTAAATCGCCTGCACCCATTAGGGCTGCTGGTTCTGCGATTGGCGCTGGGTGCGGTCATGATCGCGCACGGCTATCAGAAGATTTTTGGGGGCATGCCTCAGCTCATGCAGATGCTGCAACACATGGGAATTCCTGCATGGATGGGCTACCTCACGGTGGCGGCGGAGTTTGGCGGCGGCATCTTGCTCGTGGTTGGATTTCTGACGCGATTAGCGGCCTTCGCCATTTTCATCGACATGCTGGTCGCGATCTCCAAGGTGCATCTGCACAACGGGTTGTTCTCCAAGAACGGGGGCTTCGAATTTCCCATGGTGTGCGCTGCAATCGCGTTTTCATTGATCTGGAGCGGCGCCGGACCAATCGCGATGGATTGGCTGTGGGGAAGTAAAGGCGGGCGGTAACTAAACCAGTTTCAGAGTTGGCATAGACCAGGTAGAGCCAGCCTTCAGGCTGGCGTCCAAGATCGTTCCACACCATAAGGCATGAGCCGCTGCTGTCATTTCCAATGACCGCAGCGGCTCATGCGGTTCGTTGGTGCGCAGTGAACGCGGCGCTGAAGCGCCGCTCTACCCGGACTCACCGGACTACACCAATTCTGAAACCGCTCTAGCCCCTAGCCCCTGCCTCAATACTTCGCCAGTGCCACCATCGCCTGATACACATCTTCCGCTTGCGGCAGAATCTCGTCCTCCAGGATTGGCTGGTACGCGACGAACGTGTCCTTCGCCCCCACGCGCTTGACCGGCGCGTCGAGCTCATCGAAGAGTTCGTCGGCGATGCGGGCGGCGATCTCCGCGCCATAACCCCAGCTCAGCATGTCTTCATGCGCAACGAGCACGCGGCTGGTCTTCGCCACGGATGTCGCAATCGTCTCCCAGTCGTAGGGATTGAGGGTGCGCAGGTCAATCAGTTCCACGCTGACGCCGTTCTCGCGTTCGATGCGTTGCGCCGCTTGCAGCGCGCGCGGAACCAGGGCCCCGTACGTCACCACCGTGAGGTCATGACCGGGACGAACGATCTTCGCCTTGCCGAACGGGACCATGTAATCCGGCCCAGGATACGGTGCGCGCCCAAAGGTTTCACGATAGAGCCGCTTGTGCTCGAGGAACAACACCGGGTCGTCGCAACGAATCGCGGTGCGCAGCAATCCGTTGGCGTCGAGCGCATTCGACGGGAAGACCACGCGCATGCCCGGCGTGTGAGTGAAAATGCTTTCGCCGCACTGCGAGTGATAGATGGAGCCGCCCGTAAGATAGCCGCCGATGGCGACCCGCACCACCGCCGGCGAGGAGAACCCGTTGTTCGAGCGCCAACGCATCAGTGGCAGTTCATTGCGAAGCTGCTGCATGGCGGGCCAGATGTAGTCGAAGAACTGGATCTCCACCACCGGCTTCAGGCCACGGGTTGCCATTCCCACGGCGCGGCCCACGATGTTAGCCTCCGCCAGCGGTGAGTTGAAAACCCGGTCGCTGCCGAACTCGGCTTGCAGTCCTCCGGTCAGCTTGAAAACGCCGCCCTTGCCTTTCACCTGCTTGTCTTTGAGATATTCCACGCGGCTGCAGTCGGCGACATCTTCGCCAAACATCACGATGCGCGGATCGCGCTTCATCTCATCGCGGAGACAAGCGTTGATGAGATCGGCCATCGTCCGTTCGGGAGCCGCAGGCGCACCCTTTTCAGCGGGCAGAGGATGGACCGCCTCGGTCTGGAACGTCGCCGACGCGGGATCGAGATCGGGGGAGTACACAAACTGTTTGTACGAGTCGGGTGCGGGCAGCGTCGCGGCGACGGCTCGATCCGCCGCTTCCTGGATCTCTGCTTCGGCATCCTTTTCGAGATTGTCAATGCCCTGCTCGTCGAGAATGCCTTCGCGTATCAGGAAAAGTTGGAAGCGCGTGATGGGATCGCGTTCCACTTCCAGCTTGCGCTCGGATTCGGGCCGATAGAGTTTCTCGTCGTCCGACAGCGAATGGGAGTATGGACGGATAACGTGGCCGTGAACGAACGCCGGGCCATAGCCGCCGCGAACATAATCCACAGCCGTCTTGAGCGCGGCATAGCTGACGATGGGATCGGTGCCGTCGATTTCCGCAAAGTGGAAGTTGGGAAATCCCTTGACCAGCTTGCTGATGTTGCCGCCGGCCGTGCCCACTTCCACCGGCACCGAGATGGC
>DATCCF010000396.1:0-15605 GCA_036511435.1 Terriglobales bacterium
GCGAAAACCCGGGCGGTCGATCTGCTGGAGAAGGCCGTGGCGACAGCGATCGCCGCCGTTACGCCTCACAACGCCACCGCTTGGTTTCGCCACTGTGGGTATTTATTATCGGATACAGCTACCCCGGAACCGCTCTAGCAAAGTTCCGGCAGTCGTCTAACCGGCTTACACGGTAGTGCGGGTCCTCCGAGACTGGAAGGAAGCATACAAAAACCAGCCCCGAGTGGGGCGAAAGAGCCTAGCCCAGCGCTTCAGCGCTGGGTAAAGCCGGAAATAAGACGGAGTCCCGTAGGGACGGCAGAGCTTGCGACACAGTCTATTCAGGACCGCGTCGTGGGGGAGGAAGCAAACCGCTTCAGCCACGGATTGTGTGGACCATCTCAAGTGCGGGCCTGAAGCCGCACTGCCAAAGCTGCAACCACTCTCGGACTCCTTTTACCAACTGGGACATCTTTACCTCCTAACCTAACTGCGACGAGCCCTCCTCCATGATTCCTCTTCAAGGCTTCCCGACCAGTCCAACTTGGACACAGGGTTTTTTCCGTCCGGCATCTCAAGTCAGCGTCGGCCATGCAGAAGTCGCCGAGCCACGCAGTTGGCTCGAACCTTTCCTCAACGCCGCGGAAAGAGCACTCGACTTTCTGGCCGTTACGTTGGCGGTGTGTTCCGCTTATGCTTTGTACCGGGTATTGGGCGCTGGGCAGCAGGCCCAGTACCCGGCGTCCGCGGTACTGCTTGGCGCCTCGGCATTCGCCGTCCTGTTCGTGGTCCTGCTCGAGTGGCGCGGCTGTTACCGCATCGGCCACAGCCTGCTTGCCGTGCGGGAAACCGAACGGATTCTCCGGGTCACGCTGGAGAGTTTCCTACTCACACTCTTGCTCGCCTACTTTTCTGCCGTGCCTTTGTCTCGCCTCGTCATAGCCTTTGCCGCGATTGCGGTTCCCATCTTCGTCACGCTGGAGAAATGGGAAATGTACCACGGTATGCGCATCCTGCGCAGTAAAGGCTATGGCGCCAGACGAGCGGTCATCCTGGGGGCCGGGACGCTGGGAAGACGAGTCTACTCGGCCCTCGTCCGCTCTCCTAAGTTTGGGCTCGATCCAGTGGCGTTCGTGGATGACGATCCGCAAAAGCAGGGCTTGGAAATCTACGAATCGTCCTATCGGCACAAGTATCCCGTGAAGGTACTGGCCGGACCCCTATGTCCAGAGCTGCTGCACCAACTGAACGCCTCCGTGCTGGTAATTGCGACTGCCGACGCGGATCGTGATGAGATGCTGCTGGTACTGACGCAACTTTCGGCAGCGGGCATTAACACCTACTTCGTCCCCAAGGATTTCTCCGAGCCGGGATACTGGATTGACTATGCCGAACTCGATGGAGTCATGCTGGCTCACCTGTCGAAAGCACGGACCGGATTCATCTACGGACCGGCGAAGCGGTTTCTTGATCTCGCCGGTGTAGTGGCGGCGCTGCCATTGCTTGCCTCTCTGCTCTTCGCCATCGCTGCGCTCGTGAAATTCACTTCCGCCGGGCCGGTTCTGTTCCGGCAGAATCGGGTCGGCAAAGATGGCCGCCTGTTCTCCATGTACAAGTTTCGGACGATGTTCCACGATGCGCCTCCCTACGCTTATTCCCCGAAGCACGGCGACGATCCGCACATCACGCCCATCGGCCGCTTGCTTCGCAAAACCAGCCTCGACGAGCTGCCGCAGTTCCTGAATGTACTGCTCGGCGACATGTCGCTGGTCGGCCCGCGGCCGGAGATGCCCTTCATCGTCGAGCAATACACTCCCCTGCATCGTCAACGCTTGTCGGTGAAGCCCGGAATCACCGGATTGTGGCAACTAAGCGCGGACCGGGCTTTTCTAATTCACCAACATATCGAATACGACCTGTACTACATTCGAAATCGCAGTCTATTCATCGACGTCGCCATTCTGCTGCACACGGTCCTCTTCGCTGCGCGAGGAGTGTGAATTCTTATGCAGTTATTCCCTCTGGCCTGGAGAAGATCATGCGCATTGCCGTCGTTGGCTCGGGTTATGTGGGCCTCGTGTCCGCCGTTTGTCTGGCTGAAATCGGGCACGAGGTCATCTCGGTTGACTCCGACGCCAAAAAAATCGCTGCCCTGAAACGGGGAGAGGTACCCATCCATGAATACCTTTTGCCCGAACTGTTGCAGCGGCACAAGGGTGGCCGCCTCAGTTTCTCCTCCTCGCTGAGTTCTTCCGTACGGGAAGCGGAAGTCGTGTTTATCACCGTTGGGACACCGCGGGCCGAGAACGGTGAGCCCGACCTCTCCTACGTCGAGTCCGTGGCTTCGGAAATCGCTTCCGCCATCAACGAACCCAAGCTGATCGTGGAGAAGAGCACGGTTCCCGTCTGCACGTGCGAATCGATTCGCAAAGTGCTGGCCATGAATGGCGCTCCCGCGGGCCAGGTTCTACGTGGCTTCCAACCCGGAGTTCCTGCGGGAAGGAACCGCGGTCACGGATTTCCTGTATCCCGACCGCATCGTCTTAGGCGTGGACGACGACTTCAGCGCCGCCATGTTGTACAGCATTTACCGCCCCCTGGCGGAAGGCGCTTACTACCGGAAGGAAGACGCCATTCCCTGCCCAGGCCGGAAGCAGGACCGCGCGCGGGTCATTGTGACTAACGCCAAAAGCGCCGAGTTGATCAAGCATGCCTCCAACGCATTCCTGGCCATGAAAATTTCATTCATCAACATGGTCGCGAACATTTCCGAGGCCGTCGGCGCCGACATCGATCAGGTATGCGCCGGAGTTGGCTCTGACCCGCGCATCGGTCCGCAGTTCCTGCAGGCAGGGATCGGATACGGTGGCTCCTGTTTCGCCAAGGATATTTCCGCCTTTCACTCTGTCGCGGCGCAGTGCGGAACCGACTCTTCCCTGCTGGACGAGATTGTGCGGATCAACAGCGAGCAGCGCCAGCGCTTCGTGAAGAAAGTCCGCACCGCTTTGTGGACCCTGCGCGGTAAGCGAATCGGCGTCCTCGGCCTGGCTTTCAAAGGCGGCACCGACGACATTCGCGAATCTCCCGCCATCGCCATCGTCCAGGAGCTGCTCAAGGAGGGCGCTAGCGTCTGTGCGTACGATCCCGCGGCGATGTCGAAAGCGCAGGCAGTCTTACCCCCGGGGACCGTCGAGTACGCTGAAAACGAATACCTGGCGGCCTGGCGGCCTCGCGGCGCGACGCGCTCCTCGTCCTAACCGAATGGGAGCAATTCGCCAAACTCGACCTGCAGAAACTCCGCAGCGTCTTGAAACAACCGATCGTCATCGACGGCCGCAATCTCTTTCAGCCGAGTCAGATGGCAGCGGCGGGTTTCCTGTATTACAGCGTGGGACGTCCGCTGCAGATCGCCGATAACATGCCGTACCTGTGGCACGGGATTCATCTTGCACCTCAGCCTATACCAGTCGCATCAGCCCATCGCGCCGGCGTCTTCGCCTGACTCAAGACTTTTCAAAAGTAGGTTTCAACCCGTATTGGAAGGGGCGCACCTTTAGGTGCGCCAATAAGTGCTTTTATTTTTGTCATCACGAGCGGGCTTCAGCCCGCGAGGGATCTGCTTTGGGGACTTCCTCGCAGCCTCTTTAATCCACTAGTGCTCAACAGAAACGTGTTTCCAGATGCTTCTTCCTCCTACATCGGACCCGCAACAAATTGCTCTGCCAGGCAATCCCGGCTACGCCACGTTGCGCTACGGGCCGCCGGAAGAACAGGTATTGGCAGAGGTATGGAGCATGTTGCGCCGGCGCAAGTTCCTCATTCTGGGATGTTGCGTCGCGTGCTTGCTCTTGGCCGGCCTTTACATCCTGCTGAAGAGCCCGCGATACGAAGCCACGGCACAAATCGAGGTAAGCCCCGTGGGAACCAATTCGCTCGGGCTCGATCAGATGGCTTCCAGAGTGTTGAGTCCTTCCGATCCAACCCTCCAACTGCAGAGCGCCGTCACCGTCCTGCAGAGCAACACTATCGCTTTCGCTGTCATGAAGCAGTTGAAAATGGCGGAGCGGAAGGACTTCGCTGGCCCATGGTTGCAGCCGGCAGGCGCATGGTTGCCCGATCTGCCTCCCGATGTGCGCGATGCCTTGCTGTTGCGCTTCCGCAAGGGCCTCACCGTGGAAGTTGTCCCCAAGACCGACATCATCGCGGTGCAATTTCAGGCGAAGGACCCGGCGCTGGCCGCGGACGTGGTGAACTCTACGGTCGGGCGTTACACCGAACGAAACTTTCGCAGCAGCTACGAATCGGCAACCCTGGTGTCGAACTGGTTGTCGAAGCAAATGGACGACCTCAAGATCAAGGCCAGCGAGTCACAGCAGAAGCTGGCCGACCTCCAGAAAGAAAGAGGGCTCATCGGCGTCGACGAGACCGACAACATCGTAACCGAGAAGCTCAAGCAGGTGGACGAGCAGCTAACCGTGGCGGAATCGGACCGCATCGTCAAGGAAGCGCGCTACCGTATCGCCGCTTCCGGAAATCCCGAGCTGATTGCCTCGACAGTTCCCGAGCCTACTCTCGAAGTCTTGCGTTCGCAACAGGCGCAGCTGCGGGTTGATTACGCCCGCTTAAGCACCAAGTTTGGCGAAGGTTATCCCAAGCTGGCTGAGCTGGGCAACGAAATCGCCCAGGTTGACAGCGCGATTTATTCCGAACTGGACAATCTTTCGCAGCGCTACAAGAACGAATATCTCGCGGCTGAGAAGACCGAAAGTATGTTGCGCTCCAACTTCGAACAGCAGAAGCAGAACGCCTTCGACCTAAATGAGGGCGCGGCACAGTACGCCATCCTGAAACATGAAGTCGAGGCCACCCAGGATCTTTACGAGACTTTGCAATTGAAGCTGAAACAAGCCGGCATCGTGGCTGGTTTGGCCTCCGCCAACATTGCGGTGGTTGAGCCAGGCCAGCTTCCGTCCAAACCAGTTGATCCCCGGCCAGTCCTGGATCTTATGCTGGGTCTCGGAGTCGGACTTGGCCTCGGAGTTGTAACAGCGATCAGTCTCGAAGCCTCGGACACCACGATCAGGACCAGCGACGAAGCGGAAAGTGCGAGTGCCCTCCCGTCGTTGGCAGTAATTCCGCGGATTCGCCAGAGTGATATCGGGACAGGGTTCAAAAAGCTGCCCGCCGCCGAACGCGCCGACCAGCTTCGCTTGATCGCGTTCACAAGTCCGCACTCGCAAGCCGCTGAATCTTATCGCAGCTTGCGCACTTCCCTGTTGCTGTCGTCGGCCGGGAATCCTCCCCAAGTGCTGGTCATTACCAGTTCGATGCCCACGGAAGGCAAAACTCTAACCGCAATCAACTGTGCCGCCGTGCTGGCGCAACAAGGGTCGAAGGTCCTGCTGGTGGATGCCGATCTTCGTCAGTCTTCCCTGCATCAGGCCTTCAATATTCCGCCCGGCCCGGGACTGAGCGGCATCCTCGCGGGCGACTGTTCCGAAGACCAAGCCATCGCACGACTGGACGAGATGCCTTATCTGACGGTGCTTCCTTCAGGAACGCCACCAGCCTATCCAGCGGAGACGCTGGCCTCGCAGAAAATGGCCGACCTGCTTCAGCACTGGCGCAGCCAGTACGACCATATCGTCCTGGATACGCCGCCGGTATCGATGTTCACGGACGCTGTCGTGCTCGGATCTCGTGCCGACGCAGCCCTGTTGGTTGTCCGCTCCGGTGTGACACCACCAAGTACGCACTTCGCCATAGCCGCGACTTGTTACAGCGTGCGAATGTAAACATCGCAGGCATCGTGCTCAATAGAGTCGATCTCCGCTACCAAAACAGCTACTACCGTTCTTACGACTCTCGCAGCAAGAAAGAAAAAGGCACAATCAATTGACCGTCCAGACCAATTCAGATCGGCATCCTTCCCTGGCTTCGGTTGCGCTAGCAATCCTGAAGTGGCTCATGCTGTTAGCTATTTCATTCGGAGGTGCCACTCCATTGCACGCACAGCGTCGTCCGGACACGGCAAGCCTCTCCCAATCTCCTATCAACGCGGCTCAGCAGGCGGTACTTCCGCCGGCCATTCCTGATCCGCAGGAACAATCAAATTCACACACTGGCGACGGAAAAGCGCTGCTCCTGGGTGCTGGGGACCTGCTCGACATCCGCGTCTTCGACACGCCCGAACTATCGGCCAAGGTCCGCGCAGACCATCTCGGCGAAATCACTCTGCCGGTAGGCGGAACGATCAAGGTGATGGGACGTACTGCCGAACAAGTGCAGGTCGCCATCGAAGATCGGTTTCGTCAGCGAGACATTCTGCACCGCCCGCACGTCGAGGTATTGGTGCTCGAATACGCCACCCAGGGCGTAACCGTGATGGGAGAAGTGAGACTTCCCGGAGTTTATCCCCTGCTGGGCAAGCACACGGTGCTCGACTTCATATCGCTCGCCGGAGGACTCACGCCGTCGGCTTCCAAAACCGTGATCCTGACCCACCGGCACTCCCCGGCACAGGTCGTCACCGTCGATCTGAATAGTTCTCCGCAAGCTCTGAAGCAGCAAGACCTCGAGGTCGAACCCGGCGATCGCATTGTGGTCACACGCGCAGGCGTGGTCTATGTCATCGGCGATGTGGGCAGACCCGGCGGCTACCTGATCGAGAACAAGGACACCGTTACCGTGCTGCAAGCTCTGGCCCTCGCCCAAGGTCTGAACAAGACCGCCAAGCTGGATGCGCGCCTAATTCGCAATTCGCCCAGTGGACGAACCGAAACCGATCTGCCGTTGAAAAAAATCCTGGCCAACCAGGCGACCGATCCTGGACTGCAGGATGGAGACATTCTGTTCGTTCCCATCAGCGGCACCAAAGAGTGGGCCGACAAAGGTGTGACTTCCATCCTCCAAATGGCGGTTGGTGTAGTGATCTACGGAAGGCTTTGAACATGCATCGACGCAGCTCTTTCATTAAACGGCAAGGCCTCTGGATCGCAGTCTTCGGTCCCGATGGAGCGGGTAAGTCCACCGCCATTCAACGCCTGACGCAAGAACTCTCGCTTTCTTTTCGCGACATTGAACGTTTCCACTTCCGTCCCATGCTCCGGTGGCGATGGCAGAATTCACCTCCGGTCACCGACCCGCACGGGAAACCGCCACGCGGTTTCCTTCTCTCCATGCTCAAGCTTATTTATTGGCTGGCAGACTACTGGTACGGGTACGCGGCCTTAATTCGTCCCGCCCTGCTTAACTCAACCTTGGTCCTGTTCGACCGTCACTATCGCGACGTTCTGGTCGATCCCCAGCGCTATCGCTTGCCTGCCTCCACGCTCTGGTTCGCGAACGTCCTTGCCCAGTCGGTCCCATCGCCCGATCTCTACCTCCTGCTCGATGTTCCTGCCGAGGTTTTGCAACAGAGAAAGCCTGAAGTCAGTTGCGCGGAGTCTCATCGCCAAAGGCTCGCTTATCTGCAAATGTTTCAGTCGATGCCCAATGCGTTCATCGTGGATGCCTCCTGTCCTCTCGATGAGGTCACTCAGCAGATGAAATCTGTCATCCTCGACACACTGGCAAACCACGCACAAGATCGAATCGGGGTTTCGCTACAGCAGTTCCAGAGTGGCGGTAGCTCGGGTAGAGCGGGCCTTCACGCCCGCGTTAAGGGCGTGCTCTCAACTCCGGTTTCAGCCGCTGGGGTCGACCACCTCAGCGGCTGAAGAGGCTGCTGAAAAAGTCGGTTTCATCGGGCGTTTTGAAGGGGCACACCTTTAGAGCCTGCCCTGAGCCTGCCGAAGGGTGCTCCGTTAAGGCCTTTATTTTTGTCATCACGAGCGGGCGAACAGGGGTCCCCAACGAGCGCCGTTTTTGCGCTTGTTGGGGTAAAGTTCAGCCCGCGAGGGATCCGCTTTTCCGACTTTTTCAGCAGCCTCTGAAACCATCTTCTTCCTGCTTTTGGACGCTGGCCTGAAAGGCCTGCTCTACCCGTACAAGCCGGATACACCAACTCTGGAACTGCCTTAATTGCTCGCGCCTGACTTCGCTCAGCAGGTATTCGCGCCGCTTTTGCCGTCTCCGCCGTCCGGCAACTCGGCACAGAAGTTTCTCGTGTTGTCCGGGAACGGAGTGCCTCGCTGGCTTCTTCCGGCGCGGCAGAGAAAGCTCGATTCCGTGTTCGCGGATTGGTCACCCTATCGCTGGGATTCGCAACTGAAGTGGCATGCGGTGCGCACGGCCAGTCGAATCGGATGCCTGTCTTTACTGCCCGGCATCACAACCGCAACTGTCGTGGGGTTCGATCGCATCGATTGGACATCCGCAGGATGGAACCGTAACGCCGCACCCGTCGCGGCGGTTTACCTGGGAACTCCCGGTCCGTCGCGCAAAGCCGTGATCCACTTGCTCGACCCTGCCTCAGGCATTTGCCAAACCATCGTCAAGGTCGGAATGAACGAAGCTGCCCATGCAGCAATTCTCCACGAAGCGGATGCATTGTCCAGTCTAGCTGCGGAGGGACACAGCTTCGCCCCACGGCTGCTCTCGGTCGACTGCGATCGCGGAATTTCAGCTCAAACGGTCGTTCCGGGAGCAGCCGGTTCTCGCCGGCTGTTGCCGGAATATTTGCAGTTACTGCGCTCTCTCCGGTTACCCGGCGAGAAGGCGTCTATCGCCGCACACGGCGCCACGCTACAGGAACGACTACTGTGTTCAGCCGCTTCTGAGCGCGATCTCGCAACCATAACGGCAGCTCTCTCTCAATTGTGCGAGGCGGATCCGCTGCCCGCCTTTTGGGTCCACGGCGATTTCGCTCCCTGGAACATCAAGCACCCGTCGGACGGTCCTGCAGCCCTGCTGGATTGGGAGGAGGCGCGACGCGGCGGGTTGCCGCTGCAAGATGCGTTTCATTTCCTGCATATCCAGGATTACCTGTTTGGCAAACGCCCAACTTCTCATGCCGAGAGACTGAATTGCTTTGCTATTGAAATAGGCCTCACCGCTGCCCAATGCCACAAACTCGAGATCGCCTATCTGGCTCATTCCTACTTACAACGGCTAACCCAACAACAACCAAACCACTCCGATTACTTACTGGAAACGCTCAGAGTCGTCTTACGCGAGGGCCAGCCCGCCACGGCGCGCAGGTACCATCGCAATCAGCTCGCGCCGCCACCGGAGTCCGCTGTATCTCCCGCCTCGCTGCACATGCGATCGGATTTGTTCGCCGCAGTGATCGCCCAATTCAACCAGGCGGAATTGCCTTACTGCATCCTCAGCGGCTACGAGGAGTATCCCAGCCGGATCCCATCAGACGTGGACTTCATGCTTCGTCCGGCGGATATGCCTCGAGTGTCCACCCTGCTGGCCCAAGCCGCGGACCGTTGCGGCGCTCGAGTGCTCCAGGCGATTCAGCACGAAATCCATGCATGTTACTTCGTGCTTGCCAAAGATGACGGCCAACAAATTGGCTTCCTCAACCCTGACTGTTGCAGCGATTACCGGAGGCAGGGACGGCTTTGGTTGCGAGCGGATGCGACCTTGGCGGCGCGCAGGGCCTTCAAGAACTTCTATGTGCCGTCGGTCCCGGATGAATTTATCTACTATTGATCAAAAAAGTTCTGAAGCAATCGATTGACGCCAGCCAACTGCGACGACTGCACGACCTCCATCAACGTGCCCCGCACGACTGCGGCGAGCGGCTGCATCGGTTCTGGTCAGCGCACACTGCTGGTGCTGTTGAACAAGCGCTCGTCGAACAAGATCTCTCCTGGTTTGCATCAAAGAGCGAACTCCTGCTTTCGGAGCTAGCGGCGTCGCGTCCTGTGGAGCGGACTCTTGATCGTTTCGCGTCCCAACTGCGCAGAGTCGCAGGCTCGATGAGCCGGGTTCTGCGACCGACGGGGATGTGCGTAATCGTATGGGGGCGAGATAAGACCCAAACTTGGAACATTGCCACCGCCCTTCAACAATCTCTGGAACCGGCCTTTCGATGGACGAGCGCTCTGCAGGTCGCCTCAGAGCAATCTTGTCGCGGCCACAGGAACGATGCGCACAAATCACGCTGGGCGCGGTATCTGAGGATTCTGAACTTATCCCGGCTGGCCCTCAAAATCCGTTTCGCTCGCCTGCGCTCGACTTTGGCAATCTGCGCCCTCGCTCACGGTGAGCTTCTGAGGGTGTGTGAGAACTACGCTTGGTGCGCGACAGCGGAACAATTTGCTCCAGAACCAGCCCCGCAACCGGGGTCCCCACTTCGCGCCGCTTTTTCGCGAAATGGGGTGGGGGAGGGGCGGCTCAGTTTAGCCCAGCACGGAGCCGCAGGCGGAGTGCTGGGTAAGTGGAGAATAGATACCAGTCCCGTAGGGACGACAGACGTTCCCGCACACGCTCTTGCGCCTGGGCGCCAACATCGGCTCTTGTCAATGTCAATGCGCCTGATGTTTCGCCCAGACCTGGTTCTGGTTCTAACCTCCTCCGGTCATCGCGAAATCTCCAACATCGCCCGTGGCCAGCGCAATTGCTTACCGGCACTCGTGAGCCATAGTTCCGTTTCTTATCTCAACGGAAGTCTGTCGATCGAGGAAAGTGTCTACGAAGCGAGCAGGGTGATTCTCCAATGGCTGTCTACTCGGCAGGGACGACGGCTGAGCCCTGAGAAGGGGCCTTCTACTCCTTGGGAGGCCCCATTTTCTGAAAACCGTGCCGAACTTCACGATCTCCAGTGCAGGAAGGCCGAATAGATGGCCCGAATCTTGCTCTCTGCCTACGCTTGCGAGCCCGGTCGAGGGTCAGAGCCCGCCCTGGGCTGGGGTTGGGCCACCGAACTGGCTCGATCCGGCCACCAGGTCTGGGTGCTGACTCGCGCGGACAATCGGCCTGCCATTGAACGCGATGCGCTCGCAGCCGATCCTGACCTCAACTTCGTTTACTTTGACCTGCCGGCGTCCGCGCAACGGTGGCGCAAAGGCCTCGGCAAGATCTTGTATTACGTGTTGTGGCAATGGTATGCCGTTCGCCACATTCGGAAGCTCTTCCCCGCGTTGCCCTTCGACGTGGTACAGCACGTCACTTATGCGAGTGGGCGGTATCCCAGCTTTATGGCCTCGCTGGGCATTCCTTTTTATTTCGGCCCAGTTTCCGGCGGCGAAACCGTTCCCCGTCGTATACGTTCGAGCTTTTCCGTCGCCCAGCGATGCCGTGAATGCCTGCGAGATTTGTCGAATTTCGTGGTGCCGCGCGATCCGGTGATGCGCTGGGTTTTCCAGCGAGCTGATAAGCTCTTGGTCACCCGAGACACCCTTTCGCTGGTCCCGCCCTGCTGGCGTCACAAATGTAGCACGCAGTTAGCCATCGGCCTCACCAGCGAGTATTGGAACCATGTGGATGTGCCGATAGCACGTAGCAGCAACTCTTATCGCCTTCTCTATGTCGGTCGATTGCTGGAGTGGAAAGGCCTCGACCTGGCGCTCCAGGCAGTCAGTCAGCTTCGTCAGTCGCCGTCGGCGATTCGCTTCACCATCGTTGGCGATGGTCCAGCGCGGGCACGATTGCACACTTTGGCGGAAGAACTAGGACTCTTGGGAATTGTGGAATGGGTTCGCTGGGTACCTCACAACATGGTGCGGGAATACTATCGCGCTGCCGACGTGTTCTTGTTTCCCAGCTTGCGGGATTCCGGCGGCATGGCAGTTCTGGAAGCCATGGCGCACGGGCTGCCGGTGGTATGCACCGACCTCGGCGGACCGGGGGTCATTGTCAATCAATATTGTGGACGCGTGGTGGTTACCGCGCGCAAATGTAGAGATCAACTTGTAAGCGGCCTCGTCGAGGCGTTGCGAGAGATTGCCGCCACCCCGGCGTTGCACGATTCGCTGGCGGCGGGCGCAAGCGCCCGAGCGCGCCAATTCAAGTTCGAGCGTCTGGTCGCTTCACTGCATCCACCTGTCCCATTACCGAGCGCCACTCCAACCACATGAGTACACTTTCTTGTCTCGCGTCCCCATATCGCGAGACTCGATATCCCCTTTCGATCGCCTCTTACGAGCCCCGGCAATGGGCCGTAAGCTGCTGGCGTGGATTGATCTTTTGCATGTTGTTTTCCGTCATCCTCCTGCCGGAATTCAGTCGCGGCGGAAATACAACCACCGCGTCATTGGTGTACGCCAAAGCCCTCGGCAGTTTGCGTTTCATCGATCTGGCGATCATCGTCCTGGTCGTCAGCCACGTGGCTGCGCTGGCCTGCTCTCGCACCAAGACGATCTGCTTCCCGCGAGCGCTTGCGCTTTCGGGCCTTGCCTTTCTGGCGTGCATTGTAAGCGGCGTCTGGTACGGCGGCTTGCGCGGGGGGACCAACTTCTTCTTCGATTGGCGCGCCCTCGCCCTGGGTATCGGCCTGTACTTCGTGTGGGCAGTGTGGATCCAAACCGCCTCCGACGTTAAGAGTGCAGTCCACATCTTTGCCATCTACATGGCGGTGCGCATTGTCGTTTTGTACGCCTTGCATCTGGCTGGCTATCGCGAAACGCTCGCCGGCGTGCCCATTCCAACGTTCGATGGACCGGCTGTATCGGCCCTCGTATTCACGGCTCTGCTCGCCTTGGGTTATGCGGGAAGTTCCCGCGACCGCTCGCACCAACTTCTCTGGGCAGGCTTGGCCGCTGCCTCATGCTTCGTCGTACTGCTTTGTTTCCGTCGGACCTATTGGGGAGAACTGGCGATCGGCACCCTTCTGCTGCTGCTCCTTCAGCGGCATCACCGGATACGCAGCGCAATCGTGATTTGCGCCATGGTCGGTCTCGCGGCAGCCCTGCTGGGACAGCCTTTCTACGGCCGCCTGCAAAGCTTCGACCTCAACCGGATGGATTCGGAGTTCAGCGCCGACAATGCCGATCATCTGGGCGACCTGCTGGATGGATGGGACCAAGTCCGGCAATCTCCGATCATGGGCATTGGAGTGGGCACCTCCTATTCCACCTGGCGGATCCGAAACTGGAAATCCGAGTCGGTAATGGTACACAATGCGCCCATTCATGTCTGGCTCAAGTATGGCGTTGCCGGCCTGATTTGCTACGTGTGGTTTCACGTCCTCTTGTTTGTCTGGCTGTATAAACAATCGAAGCGCGCAGCACCGGCTCATGCCGCCTTCTTGCATGCCGCATTTGCCTATCTGCTGGCCCAATTCGCGATGACACTCGGCTTCGCCCCTTGGCCCTATTCGGAGCTGCAGCTGACCACCTTGATGTCCTTCATTCTGGCAGCAGCCTTTATGGGCAAACAGATTCATAGGCCAGCTTGGACAGGCCTATGAACGAAACGACGCTTGGGTAGTTCGGACCTTCACCTGGATTATTCATGAGCCACGTAGTTTCTTGGGTGTCATCCTGAGCGACGAGCACAGCGAGGAGTCGAAGAACCCCTTTGGCCGCCAGCAATCTCAAACTTATTGCCGCGCCACGCGGCCACACTGTGATTTCTCGCAGCTATAGGGTTCCTTCGAGTCCGCACCCGCCCGACCCGCAAAAGAGGCGGGTCGGAAAATCTTTGCGGGCGCTCGCTCAGGATGACACCTCGACGTTCATGAATAATCCGGGTTTAGGCTCGCGTTCAAGCTGTCCGTTTTTCCGAGTCGGCTTCAGCCGACGACAGGCCGGTTGTTCGTACTTGGTGCGCAATGAAGCTTCCAACTCTTTCTGTCATCACCCCCTCTTACAACAGCGCTGAGTTCCTTGAAGATGCGCTCCTGAGCGTGGTTGGCCAGCAGGGGCCATGCGTGGAGCACATCGTCATGGACTGCGCTTCCACCGACAACACCCTCGAGATTCTGAACCGCTTTCCCCACGTGCAATGGATTTCGGAGCCGGACAAGGGCCAGTCCGACGCCATCAACAAGGGGTTTCTGCGCGCTACGGGCGACTTGATGGGTTGGCTGAACGCTGACGATTATTATCTTCTCGGCGGCCTGCAGGCGATTGCCCATGCGGCCAAACAACACCCCAAGGCCGACGTCATCTACGGCGACTGCGTATTTGTCGACAGCACCGGAAAAATCGTGCGGTCGAAGGTCGAGCATGACTTCGATCCCGCCATCCTTATTGTATTTCGGTTGCTACATTCCATCGACCTCGACATTTATTCGCCGGCGCGTCATCGACTCGGGGTTACTGCTCGACCGCGATTACCGGGTATGCATGGACTTTGAATACTTCGCCCGCCTGGCCCATGCGGGATGCAAGTTTCACTACGTACCGCGTTTCATTGCAGCTTTTCGCTGGCATGGATGCAACGTCAGCCTCAAACAAGTGGACAAGCGCGCGCAGGAACGTCGCCAGGTGCAGCGCAGCTTCGGCGAGCACCAGTATTCGCCTTCCATGCTGAAGTTTCTCGCCAATGTACATCGCACCAAGCGCGTGTTACGAAAATTGGTCAGCGGAAACATCGCTCGTGAGTTACGGGTCCGCGAGATGCTTGGCCGCGATACGCGCTGGCAACGTGGAGCCGAGGGCTTCGAAACATGCGCAAGCTTAGCGTGCTTGTAATCCACAACCAGTACCAGCAACCGGGAGGCGAAGACGTCGTGGTGCGGGCCGAGGTGGATCTGTTGCGAACGGCTGGCCATCGCGTTCTTCAATTCACGCAAAATAACCGGTCGCTCGCAAACTGTACGCCCCTCGAGAAGGCCGCTCTATTCGTGACCACGACCTGGAATCGAACGGCATATTCGAAAATCCGCGCGCTCCTCGAAGAAGAACGTCCGGACATCGTTCACTGCCATAATCTTCTGCCGCAAATAAGTCCGGCGGCGTACTACGCGTGCCAATCGGCAGGAGTGCCAGTCGTGCAGACGCTGCACAACTATCGGTTGTTCTGTCCGGCGGGCACTTTCTTTCGCAATGGGCAGATTTGCCAAGACTGCACGCGCAGCCTGGCGTATGCCGTGAGGTGGGGGTGCTATCGGAGGTCGCGCCTCCAATCCGCGACTGTCGCCTTGATGCTCGAATTCCATCGCTTTCGGAAAACCTGGACCTCCTCCGTCGATGCCTATATCGCCCTGACTCAATTCAGTCGCAACTTCTTCGTCGAGCTTGGCCTGCCCGCGAGGAAGATCCAGGTGAAACCCAACTTCCTGTCCCACGATCCCGGACAGCGTTCCTCCCCCGGAAACTACGCCCTCTTCGTCGGCAGGTTGAACCCGGAAAAGGGCGTTCTGGAAATGCTCCAGACGTGGCTACACCTCCCACACATTCCGCTGATTGTGGTCGGCGACGGTCCACTGTATGACGAGGCCTCGCTGCTGGTAAGGCGCTCAGGCAGCACGCACATCAGGCTATTGGGTCGCATGAGCGCGGAAGACACGCAAGCGCAGATGAAGGCCGCGCGGGTTCTGGTTCTTCCCAGTCGCTGGTATGAGTCCTTCGGCATGGCCCTGTTGGAGGCGGCGGCGGCTGGCGTGCCAACGATCGCTGCGCGCATCGCCGGGATTCCGGAGTTGGTTATCGAAAACAAAACAGGTTTGCTATTCGATCTCCAGAACGCGGACGACTTCGCCGAAAAGGCGAATTGGGCGTGGGCCCATCCCGCTGAAATGGAGGCCATGGGCTGGGCGGCGCGACAACTCTATCTACACAACTTCA
>DATCCF010000397.1:0-18676 GCA_036511435.1 Terriglobales bacterium
CTTGGTTTCGCCACTGTGGATATTTATTATCGGATACAGCTACCCCGAACCGCTCTAGCCCCTGAGGGAAGTCGCCCGCCGCGGCGGGTCTCAACACCGAAGTCCCTCAGTGGCTAGAGCAGTTTAAGAATTACTGTAGTCGAGCGAGCACGGGTAGAGCGGCGTTTCAGCGCCGCGTTCCCGCTGATCCTTCACCTCCGAGCCGGCTTCAGCCGGCGGCACCTAGACTACACAAATAACTAAACCGCTCTAAAGCCTCTATAAATGACAGCAGGTTACGGCACGGCTGAAGCCGTGCCCCTTCAAAGCGTGAGATCCCTCATGAATAATCCAGGTTCAGCGCCGCATTCGCTGCGGACAAACGAACCGTTTACACTCTGTGGGGCGATCTTGGTACGCCAGCCTGAAGGCTGGCTCTACTCGGGTCTACGCCAACTCTGAAACTGCTTTTGTCGGCCTCGTTTGCGCACTACTTCTTTTCTTGCACCTCCACGCTGGCGATGGTGTTTTCCCAATCCAACTTCAACATAGCCGAGGTCGCACTCGTCTTGTCCAGAGAGATGGTGAAAATCTCCATGCCCGATGGCAGTTGGCTAACCTTCATGTCTACCCGCGCCAGGTCCTGGCCTTCGCTGTATTCCGTACCCCATTGGCCGACCTGCTTGTTGATAATCAGCTTCCAGCTATTCATGCCGGGCAGAGTGTAAAGAGTGTAGCTGCCCGCAGGGACGTTGGCGCCGCCGATGGTCAGGTCAACGTCGGTCTTGAGGCTGGTTGCCGCGTTCGCTCCGGTGCGCCAGACCTGGCCGTACGGAACCAGTCCGCCGAATATCTTCCGTCCGCGCATGGAAGGACGACTGTACTGGATGGTGACTGTCTTTCCGTCGTCGAACTTGACCGACGCCTCGCCCGGAGGGCTGAGTGGCTTCTTCTCCTGCGCCAGGCAGGCTGTCGTGCATACGGCGATGACCAGCATGACGAACATCCATAGACGGCTTTTCTGCATTGCACTCTCCTGTTGACTGCAAATTGTCTCTTCCTGTTGCCGCTCTATTATTCACGCCAGCGCGGAACGATACAATTCAACCCATGGGCATTCTGGACGAAAAGCGTGAAGAGCTGGACCAATACGAGTTCATGATGGGTGTGCCGCGGGGACGGCTGGCGGTGGCGCTCGATGTTTTGACCGATGCGCTGACCATGGTGGGCCAGCACGGCGTCTATTGCCAGAGTGCGCGCCAGCCGGGCATGCCGGCCATGGATATCCAGATCGTGATGAAGGGCATTACCGACGCGAAGGAGCTGATCTCGTCGGTGATGGAAGAGATCCGGAAGCAGAAGGAAGCCGAGAGCTGATTACCACAGAGACACAGAGACACAGAGGCACAGAGAAGAGAAGAAAAGACAACCGCGGATTTCACGGATGAACGCGGATTTTCTAAAAGCTAACGCCGGAAGCCAAAGGGCAGAGCAAAACGTCTAGCGGTCTGACCGCAGGAATGGTTCGCTACGTACCTACCCGCTCGCCGGTTTTTGCCTTCAGAAAATCCGTGTTTATCCGTGAAATCCGTGGTTGTTTTTTTCTTCTCTGTGTCTCCGTGTCTCTGTGGTGAACGTTTACGCCGTTACATACTTCCCAGTTTCGAGCACGCGGCTGGCGATGCTCTCCTGCAGCGCGATTACGTTGACCGGGTCGTGCTTGGCCAGGCGGCGCACAATTGCCATCTGGGTGCGCAGCATGTCGCCTTCAGCGACGGCAGCGATCACTTTCTTGGCCGCAGCCTCCAGCTTCGCAAATGCGCCTTCCAGATAGACCTGCGTCATGGCGACAACCAGCGCGCCCTTGCCTTCGCCATTGGCCTCGACGTACTTGCGTGCGCGCAGCAGGCAGGAATCCATGGCAAAGGTCTCGATCACCATGTCGGCGATGGCGCCCATGACTTCCTGATGATCGACCAGCTTTTGCATGTACTTCTGCGAGGCTGCTCCCGCCACCAGCATGGCCAGTTTCTTGCCGTTTTCCACCAGCTTACGCTCGGCTGCGAGCGTGCCTTCGAGCTCGTCCGTCGACGGGCCCGCCATGACCTCGTCCATGGTTTTCTTGATGGCCGGCAGCAACGCAAGCTGTCCGCTCATGGCCCGTTTCAGCAGCCATCCGGTGATGATGAGCCGGTTGATTTCGTTGGTGCCCTCGAAGATGCGGTTGACGCGCGAGTCGCGATACGCCTGCTCGGCGGGATATTCCTCGACGAAGCCGTATCCGCCGTAAACCTGCACGGTCTCGTCGACCACCATGTCGAGCATCTCGGACGCCGACACTTTGATGATGGAACATTCGACCGCATACTCCTCAATCGCCTTGCGCACGGCCTCGGGATTGTGCTCAATCGCGGAGAGTGCGGTGTCCATCATCCCGACGGTGCGATACACCATCGATTCGCTAGCGTAGATCCCGGCGGCCATCTGCGCCAGCTTCTCCCGAATCAAGCCGAACTCTGCGATGCTCTTGCCGAAAGCCTTGCGCTCCTTGGTATAGGCGATGGAATGCTGCAACGAAGTGCGGGCGCCCCCGACGCAGCTTGCGCCCAGCTTGAAGCGGCCGACGTTCAGAATGTTGAAGGCGATGATGTGCCCTTTGCCGATCTCGCCGAGCACGTTCTCCACTGGCACCTTGCACTCGTTCAGGATGAGCGGCGCGGTCGAAGAGCCCCGGATGCCCATCTTCTTCTCCTCGTTGCCGACGGAGAAGCCGGGGAAATCCTTTTCAACCAGGAAAGCCGTAAATTTTTCCCCATCGATCTTGGCAAAGATGGTGAACAGGTCGGCGAAGTGGGCGTTCGTGATCCACATCTTCTCGCCGGTCAGAAGGTAGTGCTTGCCGTCGGGCGACAGCACAGCGCGGGTGCGGCTGTTCATCGCGTCCGACCCGCTGGTGCTTTCCGATAACGCATACGCGCCAATGATTTCGCCGGTGGCCAGCTTCGGCAAATATTTTTTCTTCTGTGCTTCCGTGCCGAAGAAGACGATAGGTAGGGTGCCGATGCCGCTATGTGCACCCATGCTCACCATGAAGCTGCCGTACTTGGACATGTAGTCGGCGATGATCGCGGACGAGGTCTTATCCATGTCCGATCCGCCATACTCGGCCGGGACGTCGGCATTGGTCAGGCCCATTTCAGCGGCTTTCTGAAGCAGTTGGCGCGAGACCGCCCAATCCTTGTGCTCCATTTTCTCGGCATTGGGCAGGATTTCGTTGGTGGCAAACTCCTCCGCGAGTTTGGCGACCATCCGATGATCTTCGTTAAAGTCTTCCGGAGTGAAGACGTTTTCCAGGTTGTGATCTTCGAGCAGAAAACTTCCACCCGTAGTTTTGATCTTCGGACCTGCCGATACCGTGGTTGCCATAGTGATCCTTCCTCTATTGCGAATCTTGTTCACCACAGAGACACAGAGGCACAGAGAAGATGATTTCTAAAAACTCAAAGACCGGTTCTCTTTGCTCAGGCGCGAAGCGATCTTATTTCAACCGTTGTAATAAACTCTTCGCCGCCTACAACCCGTGTGCATCCGTGAAATCTGTGGTGCTTTGAAATTCCTCTGTGCCTCTGTGTCTCTGTGGTGAATTGCCTTACTGCAAATATTCGAAAATACCCGCCGCGCCCATGCCACCGCCGACGCACATGGTCACCATGCCGTAGCGCCCATTGCGGCGTTTGAGTTCGCGGATGATGCTTGCGGTCAGCTTCGCGCCCGTGCATCCCAAAGGATGCCCCAGCGCGATGGCTCCGCCGTTGACGTTGATGCGTGCCGGATCCAGCTTGCCTTCCTGGATGACGGCCAGTGACTGCACGGCAAACGCCTCGTTCAACTCGATGACGTCAATGTCGTTCAGCTTCAGCCCGGCCAGCTTCAGTGCTTTCGGGATCGCATAAACCGGGCCAACACCCATTTCTTCCGGCTTATAGCCTGCCGTTGCGAAGGCCACGTAACGCGCCAGGGGCTTCAATCCGAGCGCCTTGGCGCGTTCGGCGGACATTACGACCGCAGCGGCGGCGCCATCGGACATCTGCGACGAGTTTCCGGCGGTCACGGTGCCTTTCACATGGAACGCTGGCTTGAGAGCCAGCAGCGCTTCCAGCGAAGTCTCGGCACGTGGGCCTTCGTCCATCTTGAATACGATGTCGGTGCGCTTCGGCTTGTTGCCGTTCGGGGTGGTGAAACTGACCGGCACGGGAACGATCTCTTCGTCGAACTTGCCCGCCTGGATGGCCGCGATGGCCTTCTTGTGGCTATCGGCGGAGAACTGGTCCGACTGCTCGCGCGTGATGTTGAAGCGCTTCGCCAGCCGCTCGGCGGTGAGGCCCATCGAGAGATACGCGTCGGGATAATTCGACACCAGCCATGGGTTGGCCGAAACTTTGTGCCCGCCCATGGGAATCATGGTCATGGACTCGACGCCCCCAGCGACGACGATTTCAGCCCCGCCGGCCATGATGCGCTCGGCAGCCATGGCAATCGCCTGCAACCCGGAAGAGCAGAAGCGGTTGACGGTCATGGCCGACACTTCAACCGGCAGACCGGCACGCAACGATGCGATGCGCGCGACGTTCATGCCCTGTTCAGCCTCGGGCATAGCGCAGCCGAGAATGACGTCTTCGATCTCGTTGGGATCAAGTTGAGGCACGCGCTCGAGCGCGCCTTTGATGGCCACAGCGGCCAGATCGTCGGGACGCGTCGCCCGCAGGGTTCCTTTGTAAGCCTTGCCCACCGGCGTGCGCACGGCACTGACGATTACAACTTCACGCATTCGAAGCTCCTAGCAATTCAGCTCCTAGCAATTCAGCTACTAGCAATTAGCAATTAGCAATTAGCTTTTAGCCATCAGCTGTCGGCCTTCAGCCGTCAGCTAAACCGAATTCGCTTTACATTCGACTCTCATTTTCAATTCTCATCCCGACCGAGGGCTGTAGCACGGCACTCTTCAAACGGTGATGTACTCCGTTTGTGAGTTGGGAACCGGGATCGGATCGCCGTGTTGCCGCATGCCTTCAAGGTGAAATTCGATAGCTTCACGGATTAGCTGCTTGGTCTCTTCCAATGTTTTACCCGCCACCCCCAAGCCGGGAAGATCAGGAGCATATGCGCCCCAACCATTACTGGATTTTTCATAGACGATGAGGTATTTCACTTCAAACCTGCCTGTTTCAAAATATTATTCAACGTGCCAGGCGGCACTTCCACCGACGGATGCCCAGCGACTGTGACCGTTCCAGGTTTCGATGGATGCTGGAACTGGCGATGGCTTCCTCTTGTGCGCACCAGCCTCCAGCCTTCCTGCTCAAGCCGCTTGATAACATCTCGGACCTTCAATAGGTGTCAGTCCTCATTACGGGGATCGTCGCACGAAACATCCACAATCAGCGCTTCGCACCACTCTAGCGCCTCGGCCTCGCGCTCAGCGTCCTGCGACATTTCCTTGTACCCAGCCTCTAACTCGCTCGAATCCATTTCGTACCTGTGCCGTCCCTACGGGACTCGTAATCTATTTACACCGCCTACCCAGCGCTGAAGCGCTGGGCTATCATCTTTCGTCCCGCAAGCGGGACTCGCGCGCCGTGACTCGCACATCTGCGCGAATGACCACGGAACCGACCTCGACGTGCCAGCCTTCAGCCATCGCTAGTCAACTACCCGAGCCCATACAAGCGTCTGCAATCGTATGCGGCTGAAACCGACCACTCACGCAACTGGCTACTGACAACTGGCTACTGACAACTGGTTCTTAGTTCCTCAGCGTCTTACCGGTCTTCAGCGTGTACTGGATGCGCTCCTGCGTTTTCTTCTCGCCGCAGAGCGACTTGAACGCCTCGCGCTCCAGGTCGAGCAGATACTGCTCGCTCACCAAGGTACCCGGATTGACCGCGCCACCACACAGCACCTCCGCGACCTTGTTGCTGATCTTTACCTCGTGATCGGTAATGAATTGGCCCTCGTGCATGATGTGTACGCCCAGCTTCAACGTCGCCAGAATGCTCTCGCCGGGCGCGGGGATGTCCGTCCGCGGCACGGGGGCGCGATACCCCTCACGCGCTAGTTCCAGCGCCCGCTCCTTGGCGTCCGTGAGCACACGCTCCCGATTCATAGTGATGTCGTCGCCGCTGGAAAGGAATCCAAGATTCCGCGCTTCAAACGCCGACATGGAGACTTTCGCCATAGCGACCGTCTCGAACGCCTGCTTCATGGCTTCCATCAGCTCGACGCTCTCGCCGCGACCGTGAGGACGGACGTGATAGGCCTTATCGAGCGCCCGAAGAGTCATCTCCTTGCAGCCTCCGCCACCGGGCAGCAGGCCAACGCCGACCTCGACCAGTCCGGTGTAGAGCTCCGCGTGTGGCTGGCGCGCTGCAGCATGCAGCGTGACCTCGGCGCCTCCGCCTAGCGTCATGCCAAACGGTGCAACCACCACCGGCTTGGACGAGAACTTGATGGCTTGGGTCATGCCCTGGAACTGGCGGATGGCGAGGTCAACCTCGTCCCACTCTTCTTCCTGCACCGCCATGAGCAGCATCATGATGTTGGCGCCGACAGAGAAGTTTGCGGCGTCGTTGGTAATGACGAAGGCGTCGAAGTTGTCGCCTGCGCCGCCGGGCTTCAGCGTTTGGGTGATCATCTGCACGATGTCGCCGCCCAACGCGTTCATCTTGGAGTGGAACTCGATGCAGCCGACGCCATCGCCGAGATCGACCAGCGACGCGCCCGCATTCTTCTTCACCACAAAGTTCGACTTCTTGGCAACCGTGACCGACCAGACTCCCGGTGGTACAACTTCCGGACGATAGTTGCCGCCACGCAGGTCAAAGTAAACGCGTCCGCTGGCGGCCTTAGGATCGTCGGCGTACCAACTCTCCTCGCCCGAGGCGAGCAGCTTCTCGACGTTGGGCGAAACCGGCCTACCGTCCACTTTCATTCGCTTTACGGTCTTGGCAACGCCGGCGGCATCCCACAGCTCGAACGGCCCCATCTCCCAGTTGAAGCCCATCTTCATGGCGCGATCGATTTCGACCACCGAGTCGGCGATCTCGCCAATGCGGTTGGCAGCGTACGTCCAAAGGTCTGACAACGCCGACCAGAGAAAGACGCCAGCCTTGTCCTTCGACGGCGCCAGCAGCATGTTTAGCCGCTCGGGCAGGCTGTCCACGGTCTTGGCCATTTCGAGCGAGGCAAACTTGGGCCTCTGCTGCGGACGATATTCGAGCGTCTTCCAGTCGAGCGCCAGACGCTGCTCACCCTCGGCGCTCTTCTGCTTCTTGTAGAAGCCGCCCTTGGTCTTGTCGCCCAGCCACTTGCGCTCTAGCATCGCCGCGAAGAAGTCTGGCAGCTTCAAATCGCTGCGCTCGTCGTTGATATTCGTGCTCGCGTTGCGGACTACATGGCCGAGCACATCCAGCCCAACCATGTCTGTAAGGCGGAAGGTCGCCATCTTGGGCCAGCCGACAGCCTGTCCGGTCAGGGCATCCACCTCCTCAATGCTGAGGTCCATCTCCTGCATCAGACGCATTACATTGAGCGCTGAAAAAGTGCCGATGCGGTTGGCGATGAAGTTCGGTGTGTCCTTGGCATGCACCACGCCCTTGCCAAGATGCAGATCGCAGAAGTGCGCGATGACGTCCATCGCGGCGGGATCGGCGTCGGGAGTGGGGATGAGTTCCAGCAGCCGCATGTAACGCGGTGGATTGAAGAAATGCGTCCCAAACCAGTGGCGGCGAAACTCGTCAGGGAAGCCTTCGACTATCTTCGCGACCGGCAACCCGCTGGTATTGGTGGTGACGATCGTTCCGGGCTTGCGGACCGCGTCCACCTTGCGTAGCAGATTGCGCTTAAGCTCGAGATCTTCAACCACCGCTTCGATGATCCAGTCCACCTCGGCCAGCTTCTTCAGATCGTCTTCGAAGTTGCCGATGGTGACCAGCTTGGCTAGCGAAGGCTTAAAGAACGCCGCAGGTTTCGAGTTCACCGCAGCTTCGAGCCCGGCGGCAGCGAACCGGTTACGCGCGGGACCGTCGGCGTCGGGCGGAACAATGTCCAGCAGATATGAGGGCACACCGGCGTTGGCCAGGTGCGCGGAGATGCGAGCGCCCATGGTGCCCGCACCTAGAACAGCGACCTTCTCAATTCGTTTCGTCATGGGATGTATGAATGACTCCAGCGCTAGAACCTACCATTGTCTGAAAGCTTGCGTGAGCAAAGCCGCGTCCTGCTCGGACGCGATCAAAGAACGACTAACTTCGATCAATGGAGAACGGCGGTTGAATTACGTATGAAGTTGGTTGGTTTGACTGGGACGTAGAACTCGACAACATTATCGGGACGGCTCTCCTCAAAGGCAAAACGGCAACGCACATATGACGGCCCAAAATACAAGCAGCGCGCGCCGTAAGATGTGGGGTGAGGATGGCAACGGCGCGCGCCGTATTAAGTTGAATTGATCGTACTGAATGAATCCTCATTCAGTCAAGAAAAATCCGCATAAATTCTTTTCCCATATTGGGTTAGGAAATCAACTTGGCCAGCAGGAAGGCCGCTCCGGCGGCAAGTCCGCCAATCACAATAGTTTGGGAGGCAGAACGGCCTGGCCTCGATCCCGTAAAACGCCCCTTGATGTAGCCGAAAACTCCCAGCGCGATCAGGGTGACCACCACGGACCAGACTAGAGCCATACGCGCACTGTGCGCCGCCATGTAAGGCGCCAGCGGGATGATGCCTCCGCAAACGTACGAAGCGGCGATGGTTAACGCGCTCTGCATGGCCCGCTTGGGATTGGGCTTTTCCAGACCCAACTCAAAGCGCATCATGAAGTCCACCCACTTCTTCGGCTTTCGCGTCAGCGCCTGCACCACGGGAACGCTTTCGTCGTGCGACAAGCCGTAATCGGCGAAGACCTTCTGCACTTCGAGCGCTTCCTCGTCGGGGATCTCCTGCACCTCGCGCATCTCGCGCAGCCGTTCGCTTTCGTAGTGCTCGGCATCGCTTCTCGCGGCCAGGTAGCCGCCTAGTCCCATGGCGATGGGGCCGGCTGCGATCTCGGCCAGTCCGGCGACGACCACGATGTGGCTGTTATCGACCGCGCCGGAGAGACCGGCGGCCAGTGCGAAGGGCACGGTGAGCCCGTCGGACATGCCGATGACGACGTCGCGGACAACTTCGCCGGCGGTGAAGTGGCGCTCAATGTGTGGTGTCTGTGGCATGGTCTCCCAGTTCCGGGTGAGTTTTCAGATATTGCAGTGCGCGCTGGACCACTTCGCGCTCGCCAGCATAGCTCAAGACGGTGGGCGCGTCCTCCAGCGGGAGCCAGAACGCGTGTTGAACTTCGATCCTCATCTCGGGCGCAATGTTTCCCAAGCGGCCAGAGCGGTAGAGCAAGAGATAGAAGCTGACGATCTTGAACACGTGCGCGCGGTCGCCCCAGTTGCGCACGTAGTAGTACTTGACATCCGCGAGCTTGGATACCAGGTTTGCCTGTACTCCGGTTTCTTCGCTGACCTCGCGAAGCGCCGTTTGTTGCGGCTTCTCGCCCTTGTCTATGGCGCCCTTGGGCAGGGCCACCAGTGCGGCCACTGTCTTTTGCGGGCGGTTCGAAGGCTTGCTCGACTTCTTAGGACGTGTCATGTGCGGCTCGATGACCGCCACAAACCAGCGGCCTCGCATCTTCCGCAGCACGACACCTCCCGCCGAGAATTCGCGCACCATAAGCGTCCGCCAGCGAACCGGCTAGTTTGGCAGACTAATGGGGACGCTGACAATCAAAAGCGATGCCGGTTCCCGGTGAGATGACACAGAATCAAGAGAGTTGCCGCCGCCACCATGGAGTTCATTCTCGACCAGGAAAAGTCCCGGGCTCGCCTCGCCACTTGGCAGAACCTTCCCCTTCTGCAAGAATCGGCGGTTAACTCTGTCCAACGCTAATGCCTCTCTCCCTGCTGGAATTCGTTGAACGCTGGAAAGCCAGTTCGCTGTCGGAGCGCGCCGGCGCACAAACCCATTTCAACGATTTGTGTGAAGTCCTCGGCCATCCTCATCCTGCGGCTGCTGACCACACCGGCGAAAGCTTTACCTTCGAGAAGCACGTCTCGCGCACCCATGGCGGCAAAGGCTTCGCCGACGTCTGGAAGCGCAACTACTTTGGATGGGAATACAAGGGCAAGCACATAGACTTGCGCGAGGCCTACCTCCAGCTTCAGGACTACCGGGACGACCTGGAAAGCCCTCCCTTGCTCGTGGTCTGTGACTTGGAAAATTTCGAGGTGCACACCAACTTCACCGGCTCGCGGCCGCAGGTGTACCGCTTTTCGCTTGACGATCTGCTCTCGGACGCGCCGCTCCCGAATTCTGCCCTTCGGGCCTTGGACGTTCTGCGCGCGGTGTTCGATGACCCCGAGCAACTCCGGCCTGACGCGTCCTCTGCGCGGGTTACCGAAAAAGCCGCCGTCGAGTTCGCCAAGCTGGCGCTGAATCTGGAAGTCCGGCGGGTAGACCCTGAGAAGGGCGCCCATTTTCTCATGCGCCTGCTGTTCTGCCTCTTTGCCGACAGCATCGACCTGCTGCCCGATCACCTGTTCCGCAAGATGCTGGAGATCGACAAGGGCCGCCCCGCCAACTTCAACCGCAAGCTGCGCCAGTTGTTTGCGGCCATGGCCAAGGGAGACAGCTTCGGCGTCTACGATGTCAAGTTGTTCAATGGGGGTCTGTTCGCCGACGACGCCATCATCGAACTCTCGGCTTCCGATTTAACGATTCTTGGCGCTACGGCGACGCTCGACTGGTCGTATGTGGAACCTGCCATTTTTGGCACTCTATTCGAGCGCAGCTTCGATCCCAGCAAGCGCTCGCAGCTCGGCGCGCACTACACCAGCAAGCAGGACATCCTGACTATCATCGAGCCGGTACTGATGGAGCCGCTCAACAAGCGCTGGGCCAAGGTCGAAACCGAGGCCCTTGCTCTGGATGAGGCGGCTCAGAAGACGAAAGGCCCAGCCTACGCCAAGCTGCGTACCCAGATGCAGGAGAAGCTGATCGCCTGGGTCGAAGAACTTTCGGAGGTGCGGGTCCTCGATCCGGCCTGCGGGAGCGGCAATTTTCTGTACCTTGCCCTCAAGCGCATGCTCGATTTGTGGAAGGAAGCGCAGGTCTTCAGCGCGCACCGAGGCCTGCCCACCTTCCTTCCCCAGCAGGTGAATCCGTCGCAGCTCTACGGAATCGAGAAGAACATCTATGCGCATGAATTGGCTTCCGTAGTGGTGTGGATAGGCTATCTGCAATGGCTCAAGGAAAACGGCATCGCATGCCCACCGAGCCAATCCTGCGCCACCTGACGAACATTCAACACCGCGACGCCATCCTTGACTTCGATAAGGAAGGTAAGGCCGTCGAACCCGAATGGCCGGAGACGGACTTCATCGTGGGCAACCCGCCATTCCTGGGTGGCAAACGCCTTCGCAGTGAACTGCGCGACGCGTATGTGGACGCTCTCTTCGAAGTTTATGACGGACGTGTTCCGGCGGAAGCTGACCTCGTGACGTATTGGTACGAGAAGGCTCGCGCTCTGGTGGAAGCAGGCAAGGTTAAGCGAGTGGGACTGCTGGCGACACAGGGAATTCGCGGCGGCGCAAATCGTGCTGTGTTGGAGCGCATCAAGGATACGGGTGACATTTTCTGGGCACAGTCGGACCGGGACTGGGTACAAGATGGTGTCAATGTGCACGTTTCCATGATTGGATTTGATGACGGCTCCGAAACTAAGAAAATCCTCGACGAAAAGTCTGTGTCGGCAATTCACGCGAACTTAACCAGCGAGGCAGACACGACCACGGCAAGAATTCTGCCTGAAAACTCAGGCATCTGTTTCATGGGCACTACCAAGATCGGAGCTTTCAATCTCGCGCCGGATGTCGCTCGCGAAATGCTGGCGGCGCCTGTGAATCCAAACGGAAGGCCCAACTCGGATGTCGTGAAGCTTTGGGTAAATGCAATGGACATCACGCGCCGCCCTCGCGGTATGTATGTCGTTGACTTCGGTGCAGACATGCCGGAGGCCGAAGCAGCCCTTTACGAAGAGCCATTCGAGCACTTGCGCAGGTATGTCTACGATAAGCGGCAGGAAAATAATCGCGAGACCTATCGAAGGAAATGGTAGATTTTTGGGGAACCAAGACCGGCTATGCGCAGTGCCCTACATCCATTGAAGCGCTACATCGTTACACCGCTGGTTTCGAAATACAGAATCTTCGCTTGGCTGGCATCAGGCACAGTTCCTGAAAATCTACTCAACGTCTTCGCTCGTGAAGATAACTATTTCTTCGGCGTCCTGCATTCTCATATTCATGAAGTCTGGGGACTACACATGGGCACTGCATTGGAGGACAGGCCGCGTTATACCCCTACATCCACATTCGAGACCTTCCCTTTCCCATGGCCCCCCGGCAAGGAGCCGGTTGAAGACGCACGCGTGCAGGCAATCGCAACGGCGGCGAAAGAACTGGTGGAGAAACGCGATGCCTGGCTGAATCCGCCCGGCGCTACCCAGCAAGAACTCGTCACCCGCACCCTTACCAAGCTCTACAATGCCCGCCCCGCATGGCTGACGGACGCCCCACCGCAAACTCGACGAAGCGGTCGCGGCAGCCTATGGCTGGCCCGCCACCCTCACCGACCCCGAGATTTTGGAACGCTTGCTGAGCCTTAATCAAGAACGGGCGAGTAAGTAGATCTTAGACTCTGCCGTTAGGCCTGCGACCGGCAGTACTTTGGTTCTCGGTGATTAGGAAACCAAAACGCCGTGTCCTCCGTGTCTCCGTGGTGAATGATTTTCGCCTGAGCGCAATTGGAGTCTCACCCGCCCGCGACTACACTGGTGGTGGACATTTCCTCAGGACCATTTCTTGTCAAAACGCTATTACTCTCCCAGACAACTACTGAAGGTTTGCCAGGAAGTGCTGGCTGCGTTCTCGCCCGCTACCGATGCACCGCCATTCGACGACCTGCTCAAGCTGCTCTACGATCATCGCAAGTATTTCTGGATTGGCATTTACTTTGTGCTGGGCGACAAAGTCGTGCGCCAGGCGATGCAGGGACCGGTGCCGCCGTGCCACGTGTTCGAGTTTGGCAGAGGGAACGTGGGAACCACGGGACAGAGCGGACTGGTGAAAGTAATCCCCGACGTCACCGCGGACGCGACCTACAGCATGTGCTTTCTGGAGGTGAAATCGGAGATCGTGGTGCCCATCCGCATCGGCGGACGGACGCTGGGCGTCATCGATGTCGAAAGCGACCGCCCTAACAATTTCGGCAGCCTGGATCGCGTGCTCCTGGAAGGTGTGGCGGCCATGCTGGCGCGCTTTTTGACCAGCCGCGGCAAGGTGCTGGTGCGGCACGCGCGCGAACGCGAGGACGCGCAACCGCAAGTGCACCACGCGACCGCAGGCTAGAGTTGGTTCTAGGATTAGTGCAGCGGGTTGTACGGGTAGTGCGGGCCTGAACTTGGATTATTCACGAGGGAGGAACTCACGCTTTGAAGGGGCACGGCTTTAGCCGTGCCGTTACGTGGGCGTGGAGAGTTGGGCTTCAGCCCCTGAGGGAATTCGCATCTCGTGCCAACACCGAAGTTCCTCAGTGGCTAAAGCCACCATGATGAGAGCAGCTTACGGCACGGCTAAAGCTGTGCCCCTTCAGAGCTTGTTGCCTTTCTGCTACCGAACAGATGAATAATCCAGCTGAAGGCCCGCACTACCCGAGCAGTGTGTGAACATTTTTCTGCAGACTTTCAGGGGTGCGTTGTGGGCGGGAATTTCCGATCGGCGCCTTCGCGACACGTTCCCGATGATGTAAGCTGCTATTCCTTGTGGCTGTGTTTGGAATAAGCTCGCCGCCATCTTCCCGAGGAGTATCGATTTGATCCGTTTCTTCGTTGCTGTGCTCGGTTGCGCTCTCTGCTGTTCACCGCTGGTTCTCAGTCAACAGAAATCTCAGGCTGAGCCATTCACCCCGCCTACAAAAATATTCGGGTTTCGCGATCCCGGCCCTGAGTTAAAAGCGGAGAAGACATTCCTGTCGGTGCCTGACCCGCAGTTGGCCAAGGAGCATCTGCAATTTCTGACCTCCGCGCCCCACGTCGCCGGATCGCCGGAAGACCTGAAGACGGCCCAGTACGTCCTGGACAAATACAAGGCAGCCGGGCTCGATGCCTACATTCAGCAGTACAAGGTTTGGATGAACCTGCCTCTCGACATCAAGGTCGAGGTGGTTGCACCTGAGGGTGTCACGATGATCGGCCCATCGCCCGAGCGGGTCAGCGGCGACCCTTATCAGGACGATCCGCGCATTCTGCCGGCCTTCAACGAATTCTCGCCCTCGGGCGACGTCACCGCCGATGTGGTGTACGCGAACTATGGCCGTCTTGAGGACTTCAAAAAGCTACAGGAGATGGGCGTTGACGTGAAGGACAAGATCGTCATCGTCCGCTACGGCGAGAACTTTCGCGGCGTGAAAGCGTATGTTGCGCAGCAATTCGGAGCGGCAGGCGTCATCATCTACTCCGATCCCTGGGACGATGGCTATTTCAAAGGCGACAAGTATCCCAAGGGGCCGTGGCGACCCGATACCGCAGTGCAGCGCGGTTCCATCCAATACCTATTCCGCTATCCCGGCGATCCCACCACGCCGGGGATTGCCTCTGTGCCCGATCTGCCCGACAGCAAGCGCATTGCGCCCGAGAGCGCCACCGATATGCCGAAGATTCCGACCACGCCGCTCTCCTACGCCGACGCCACTCCCATCATGGCCAATCTCGGTGGACCGGAGACGCCGCGCGAGTGGCAAGGGGCATTGCCCTTCACCTATCACGTCGGTCCTGGGCCGGTGAAGGTCCACATAGCGCTGAAGCAGAACTATCAGTTCGTCACCATTTTCGACGTGATCGGCATGGTGCGCGGATCGCGGCTTCCGGATGAATGGGTGATCACAGGCAATCATCGCGATGCCTGGGTATATGGCGCAGTGGACCCGAACAGCGGCACTGCCGCGCAACTGGAAGCCGTGCACGGCGTGGGACAGTTGCTCAAGACTGGATGGCGGCCCAAGCGGACTATCGTCTTCGCCAGTTGGGATGCGGAGGAGGAGGGTCTGATCGGCTCTACGGAATTTGCCGAGCAGCACGCTAAGGAACTCAGCCGGGCCGTCGCCTACTTCAACATGGACGTGGCCGTTGCGGGGCCCGACTTCGGGGCTTCGTCGGTGCCGAGTTTAAAGCAGTACCTGCGCGATGTCGCCAAGTCAGTGCCCAGTCCGAAGGGTGGCAGCGTGTACGACCAGTGGAAGGCCGCTGCCGAGAAGGAAGAGCAGGAGCGGGCCAAGCCTCCGGAGCCTGAGTCCTCAGGTGCTCCGGCGGCCGAGCCGGCAGCCCCGGTCCAGCACGATGTTCACGTCGGCAATCTCGGCAGCGGTTCCGACTACACCGCCTTCTTGCAGCACTTGGGCGTGCCTTCCGCCGACATTGGATCGCGCGGCCCTTATGGGGTCTATCACTCGGCCTTCGACAACTTCGCCTGGTTCACCAAATTTGCCGATCCCACATTCGTCTATGAGCAGGAGATGGCGCGCGTCTATGGAGTGGAAGCTATTCGCATCGCCTCCGCCGACGTTCTGCCCTTCAATTATCAGGACTACGGCAAAGAGATCGGCGAGTACTTGAAGGCTGCCGAGCCCAAAGCAAAGAAGGCCTTCGGCGAACAGTCGCCATCGTTCGGCGAGGCTTCGAAAGCGGCGGCACGGCTGGAGAAGGCCGGGGCCGGCGTGTTGCAACTGCAGAACGCCACGCTGGGAGATCCCGGAGGCCTGAACCTGATTCTTCGCAATACCGAGCGAGCGTTTCTCATCCCTGGCCTACCCGACCGTCTCTGGTACAAGCATGCGATCTATGCGCCGGGCGAATACACCGGCTATGCGGCTGTGGTCATTCCCGGAGTGAATGAAGCCATCGACAAGAAAGACCTGACGACGATGCAGCAGCAGTTACAGTTGCTGACGGGCGCCATCAACCGCGCCGCAGAATTGCTGGAAAGAGCGAAGTAAGCGGCACAAAGCGAGCGCTACAGCGGGAACAGTACAGTAAGAGCCGCCGATTTTCATCCAGCGCTAGGTCCATTTCCACAATGTTTATTTACTAGAACTCATCTCATAAATCGTTCTGGGGTTGTATCAGGGCACGACTTTAGTAGGATTGCGCATCTACGTAAGGCACTACAATCCTATAATATGGCCGATACTCCGAAGCAAGAGCCGAGCCATCACAGCAATCGATGGTACAACCGGCACCCGCAAGTGCCCCGACCCACTATCGCTAACAATCCGTCCAAAGTACCACAGGTGCGCAAACCCCCTTCACAGCGAATGCTTTCATTCATAGAACAGCCGCTTTTTATCGCTGCTCTCGGGATCATAGGGGGCATTGTGGGATTCGTTTTCTACGCCCCCATCTTTGGATTGTGCGCCCTTGCGGTACTTCTCGCCTTTCATAGGGCGGAAGTTGTCGCCGGTGAGTCGCCGTGGAAGATACAGGTTCCCGCATACGTATTGTTGTGCGCTTTGGTGTTCGGAGGTCTTTACGGTTTGCATGTCAAGTTGGACAAGAAGCTCGCAGAGGCCAACACTAGCCTTGCCCGACTTGTTGCGTCATATGTCGTTAAGATCCTTCCACAGCCGACATCGGGGCGGGATACAAGAACAAACCAACAGCCCTTTGCTGAGCCCAACACCACGACTGCCCCAAAGCGAGGTCCATCTAGTGCTCCCGATGAATTTCAACTTCAAGAGGTCCCTCCTTCGGAGTTTGGAATCCCAACACTGGTTGAGATTGTTTTAGGAGACAATCGGTACACGTATCCCGCCGAGCGGCTCGCGAAGCAGGCCCTCTGCAAGATATGGCATTAATAGAGTGGGGTGGCGATTTCCCGTTTTCGATGTCTTTTGACAAGAGTGGGCGGATTCAGGCGGCATTGACGGTATATAGCCAAGACGGAAGCATGGCAGTCGAGCTGCGTAAGACCAAAATAGCCGTTATCAAGCCAGGTTGGGATTACAACTGGGACAGCAACGGCATTGAGGTGGTCGATGAAAATCAAGTTCCATATTTCCAGATTGACAGGATCGGTAGAAGACTTGTGACCATAAAGGGGTTGTTTTTAGGAACAAAGGGCAGAAAGATTGCTCTGTCCGACGGCGGTATGAACTTTGGAATCAACAGCCCAGTAAAGTTTCCTCACATCACCAAAATATTTGCCTATCCAAGTAGAGGCAATTTACATAAACGGGTTGCTACGCCGCCTCTTTCGCAGTGAGTTGCTTGTACTCAAGGTGGTCGGATTGAAGAAGTCTCAACAGTGTGTCGCGGAACAGAAACGGATTTTTGCGATTATCAAAACGGGAGCTCATCTCGTTCAGGTAGGCTTGCAGATGCTTTGCACTAACACGATGCCACGTTCCGATGGTGCCGTGCTTCAACAGCGAAAACGCAGATTCTACGGTATTCGTGTACACGTCGCCAACGGCGTAGATGCCATCCTTGTGCTTGATCATCTTGTGTTCTGCGAGCACTCCAGCCTTTGCAACGGCAGTCGGGTATCCACCAAACTCGCCCGTCATAATCACATCAACGTCCTGCGAGATGTTCTCTTTGATGTACTTCGCCAGAGTGCCCGACTTCACATCTTCGGCATGGAAGAAGCGCAGTTCGCCGTCACGCTGCCGGATGCCAATTCTAGGTGCTCTCCCAAACGCTAAACACTGACCCCTAACCCCTGACCCTAGCCCCTGCCTTTCCGCCGGTAGCGATTGAACTGGTGGTCGCCGGCCTTGCGACAGCTCAGCCAGGTCCAGCGGGTCACACCCTCGCGGATGAAGCCTGGCCCGCCGAAGACAGTGGGGCGTAGCAAGACCGGAACGGTTCGCTCGCTGGCAAGGCGTTCCTGCTCGGGTGGAACCATCTGTCCCACTTCGATCGGCGAGACGGTCATGAACTTTTCGTCCACCAGATCGGCACGCGCGAGACCGCCGTAGAGAGTCGGCCCGCCTTCGCATAGCAGATACTTCACGCCTAACTCCTCGCGCAGCTTGCCGATGGCCCGCGGCAAGTCAAAGGTTTCGCCTTCGCCGGCGGCAAGGATCGCGACATGCGGATGCGAGCCCTGCGCGCGCAATCGTTCAGCCCCGGCTGGAGAAGTCAGTATCGCCGCGTCCACCACATTGCCATCGAAAACTTTGTGCCGTGACAGATCGAGGTCGACCGCACGCGTCACGAAGATGTTCCGCTCGCGTCCTTTGCCCAGACGGTCACGCAGCGTGCGCAACCTCGGGTCGGCAACCTGGAACACGATGCCACGGCTCTGCGGACCGCGAATGCGCTGTTCCGCAAGCAGAGTGTTCATTCCCATCAGCAGGCCGTCGGCATGAGCCCGCAAGAGGTCCATAAGCCAGCGGTCCTCGGGCGACTGCGAAATCTCGCCCCCGGAAGCATGCTTTCCCAGCAGCGTGGTGATGCCGTCGAGCGACTGCACGAAGTTGGCGTAGATCCACGGCCGGTCGGTAGGCGGAGGCGGGAACCCGAAGTTGCCGTAAGGCGCGTAAGCGT
>DATCCF010000398.1:0-11277 GCA_036511435.1 Terriglobales bacterium
GCGGTTTAGTTATTTGTGTAGTCTAGGTGCCGCCGGCTGAAGCCGGCTCGGAGGTGAAGGATCAGCGGGAACGCGGCGCTGAAGCGCCGCTCTACCCGTGCTCGCTCGACTACAGTAATTCTTAAACTGCTCTAAAGCGCATGATTGCAGTCGAGCTTTTCCCAGAGCGCTGAAGCGCTCCTTCCCCCGCATAAATGCGGGGGCTCCCACCGGCGGAAAAAGCATGCTGATTCGCGAACACGTTGCTCTGGCTCCGTTCACTACGCTCGGCGTCGGTGGTCCGGCTCGCTATTTTGCCGAGGCAAGGAATGAGGCCGAGGTGATTGAGGCGGTGAAGTTCGCCCGTTCGGGTAAGTTGCCGCTGTTCGTTTTGGGCGGCGGCAGCAACCTGCTGGTCGCGGATGCAGGCTTCGCCGGCTTGGTGCTCAAGGTCGCGATCGCCGGCTCGTCGAATTTCACGACGCCCCACGAAAACGTGCTTTTCACTGCCGGTGCGGGCGTGGATTGGGACACCCTGGTGGCTCGCACCGTGGAGGCAAACTGCGCGGGTCTCGAGTGCCTGAGCGGTATCCCTGGCACGGTCGGCGGCACGCCAGTGCAGAACGTGGGCGCATATGGCCAGGAAGTCTCGGAGACCATTCGCGAGGTGAGGGCCCTCGACCTGAAGTCTCTGCAAGTCCGGAGCCTCTCCAACGCGGAGTGCGGTTTCGCCTACCGCTCCAGCATCTTCAATACCACGGAGCGCGACCGTTACATCATCCTGCAGGTATCGTTCGCGTTGCGTCACGGTGGAAAACCGAGTTTTCGCTACGCCGACCTCCAGAAGTTCTTTGCCCAGACTGCAAGCGGTCCGACTCTGGCGGAGGTCAGAGCAGCCGTGCGCGAAATCCGCCATCGCAAGGCCATGCTCATCGTTCCCGGCGATGAGGATGCGCGCAGCGCAGGCTCGTTCTTCAAGAATCCCATGGTGCCGCAGGCGTTCTTCGAAGAGCTATCGGCGCGTCTGGAGTCGCGCGGATTGCAGCTGCCCAGCTATCCAGCCGCTGACGGTTTTCGCAAGCTGCCCGCCGCCTGGCTGGTCGAGCAGGCCGGATTCGCCAAGGGCTACCGCAAGGGTGCGGCGGGCATCTCGCGGCGGCACGCTCTGGCAATCGTCAATCGTGGCGGCGCAACCGCCGCCGACATCCTTGCGCTGAAAGACGAAATTCAGGCCAGTGTGCTGAATGAATTTGGAATTGAGTTGCAACCCGAACCGGTGTTTGTGGGGTTTTGAGCGGCCCACTCATTTGAGCGGCCCACTCATAGGACTGAAAATCTACCACGGAGATCACGGAGTTTTTGAATCGAGTCTTCTCCGTGTTCGCCGTGTCTCCGTGGTGAATGTCTCATCATCTGAGCGTTGCCATCCTAAGTCTTGTCATCCTGAGCGTAGACGGCCTGCTGTTGGCCGCCGGAGTCGAAGGAATCCTATCCCCGGAAAGATCCGTGGATTCCTACCAGGATAGAGGTTCTTCGCTTCGCTCAGAATGACAGCGATAAAACAGGCTCGTTCGTTAACTCACTCACTCGCTCGGCACGCGCTTGTGCCACTGCGTCGCCTGCTCGTAGGCGTGAGCGAGGCGCAACACGGTCGCATCGGCTCCGGGCTTGCCGGAAATTTGTAATCCCACCGGCAATCCTTCCCGCTGGAATCCGCATGGAACCGAGACGCTGGGCCAATAGAGCACGCTGAACGGCGAAGTGTTGCGCAGCAGGTATTTCGTCTCGAATGGCCGCAGGTCATTAATTCCCAGCGCTTCGAGTTCCGAAATTCGGGGCGCGGCCACCGGAACCGTTGGCGTGACCACCACATCCACTCGCTGGAATAGCTCTTCAGCCTTGTTTCTCTCGCTGGCCAGGCTTCGCCAATCGCGAATGTAATCGGCGGCGCTGATGCCCGCGCACTTCAGAATCCGAGGCAGGGTGTGCGGCTGGTAGAGCTCTGGCGTTTTGGTCACCATGGCTTCGTGGTACTCGTAAATCTCGGCGTTAAAAATGGCGCGGTATCCACCGGCTTCGAGCTCCACATCGGCAACTTCCGCAACCAGCGTCTTGATGACGGCGATGGCCTCTTCCATGCAAGCGGCGATCTCGGGCTGGAGGTCGTCGAAGAAACTCTTGCGTGCAACCCCGACTCTTAGCCCGGGCACGCTGTCGTCGAGCCCAGCCCAATCGTTAGGCGCGCTAGACCCCGTATCGGCTACGAGCGCCCCGAGCAGAAGCACCGCATCTCGCACCGTGCGCGTCATCGGCCCAACCGTATCGAACGATGTGGAGAGCGGGACAACTCCTTTGCAACTTAGCAAGCCCGCACTCGGACGATGTCCGACGATCCCGCATAGCGCCGACGGACACCGAATCGAGCCCGCCGTGTCGGTTCCAATGGCTGCAATGCAAAGCCCCGCTGCAACTGCGGCCGCCGGGCCGGACGAAGATCCTCCGGTGATGCGTTGCAAATCCCACGGATTTTTCACCGGACCAAAAGCGCTCACGATGCCGCTGCCGCCAAACGCGAACTCGTGCAGATTTAGCTTGCCAACGAGCACCGCACCCGCCTGCTTCAACTGGCGAACCAAGGCAGCATCTTCGCTCGGAACCCGGTCTGGAAATTGATTGCTGGCCGCCGTCGTGAGAACGCCCGCCGTATCGAGAAGATCTTTCAGCCCGATTGGAATGCCGTGCAGAGGCCCTCGCCAGTGGCCCGCCATGACCTCCGCTTCAGCCCGTTGCGCCTGCTCCAGCGCAGGCTCCGCCGTAATGGTGATGAAAGCATTCAGGACCGGATTCAGCCGCTCGATGCGCGCGAGGCATGCGCGCGTGAGCTCCAGCGGAGAAAGTTGGCCGGTGCGAATTTGTTCCGCGGCTTGGGTGAGCGTGAGCATGGGATTCGGGACCCCGAGCAGGCGGGCTCGGGATGCAAGCATACACGCAATTTCAGGGCTAGGGCAGATTCTGAGTTGGTGTATCCGGGTGGAGCACCGCTTCATCGGAACTTATGAATGTGAGGTGTCATCCTGAGCGGCGCGCCCGCAAGGATTTTCCGACCCGCTTTTTTTTGGCGGATCAGGCGGGCGCGAAGTCGAAGGCCCCCTATAGTTGCGAGAAATCAAGGTTTGGACACCTGGCACAGCAACAACTCCGAAATTGCTTGGCGGCCAAAGGGTTCCTTCGACTCCTCGGTCGCCACGGCGACCTCGTCGCTCAGGATGACACTCCAACAAATTACGTGCGGTCATGAATAATCCCCGTGAAGCGTTGGGCTCAGCTCTTTCGTCCCGCATGCGCGGGACTAGTGCCCTGCCGGTTCCAGCGCGAGCAGCGACATACGCATTTGCACGCCGGGCAGCCTATTCCGCTTGGCCCAGTTGCGGATTAAACTGTTACCGTCCCGATAATTGAGCGGAGAATCTGCTGGATGCCGCGCGATACGACTGAAGCCGTTGTTATCTCCTCCCTGCGCGTTCGCCTTGCCGCATCCGAGCCCAAAACCCTCAAGCTCATCGGCGAAGAATCAAAACGCAACCGCACCGATGTCCTCGCCTCAAGAAAGATCGACCAGATCATCAAAACCGCGCGCTCGAAAGAACCGACTCGCTGAATGTTCCGCTGCGACCGGCAGCTGCTTCTTTTCGTTACCCCCCAGAAACTCCCCGCCCCCCATTGCGATATACTTTGGGGTTTGCCCATCGAATGTTTGCGAGCCGTAGCACGCAAGCCGATCCATCTCTGGAAGGAGAACTTTTCCCTATGTCATCCGCAGCCGTTTCCTACGCACGCGAGAACCAGCAACGCTTTCTCGACGAGTTGAAAGATTTGCTTCGCATCCCCAGCGTCAGCACCGCCGAAGAACACAAAGACGATGTCCGCAAAGCGGCCGAGGTGGTGGCCACCGATCTGAAGCTCATCGGCTTCGAGCATGTCGAGATCATTCCTACCCAAGGCCACCCGTTGGTTTATGCCGACTGGCTACACGCCTCGGGCAAGCCGACGGCGCTTTGCTATGCGCATTACGACGTGCAGCCCGCCGAGCCGCTGGACGAGTGGAACACTCCGCCGTTCGAGCCCACCGAGCGCAATCAAAACATCTACGCGCGCGGCGCCGTGGATGACAAGGGCCAGCTCTGGATGCAGCTCAAGGCATTCGAGTCGCTGTTCAAGGGTGGCAACGGCAAGCTACCCATCAACGTCCGCGTGCTGATCGAAGGCGAAGAAGAAGTGGGTGGCGAGAGCATCGAAGAGTTCGTGAAAAAGAACGCAAGCTCGGGCAGGCTGAAGGCAGACTTCGCTCTGGTCACCGACACGGAGCTGTTCGCTCCCGATCTTCCTACGCTGTGCGTCGGCCTGCGCGGCCTGCTCTACACCGAGCTTCAAGCGCAGGGAGCGAAGACCGATCTGCACTCTGGCGTATACGGTGGCGCGGCGCCCAATCCGCTGTTCGCGCTGGTCGAGATCATCAGCAAGCTGAAGGATGCGGACGGAAAAATCCTGATCCCCGGCTTCTACGACGACGTACAAAAGCCTACGGACGACGAACTGAAAGCCTGGGAGCGTCTGCCCTTCAATGAAGAGGACTATCGCAAGGCCGAAGTCGGATCGAGCGTGCTGACCGGCGAGCCGGGATATTCCGTGCTCTATCGCACCTGGGCGCGCCCGACGCTGGAGGTACACGGCATGCCGGGCGGGTTCGTCGCCGCGGGCGCGAAGACGGTGATTCCGGCGCGCGCGTCGGCCAAAGTCTCGATGCGGCTGGTGCCCAAGCAGGACCCGGACGACATCCTGAAGAAGTACACCGAGTTCGTGAAGAAGCTTACGCCCAAGGGCATCCAGATCAACATCAAGGTACACAGCAAGGGCCCGGCGTGCGTAGTGAACACCGACAACAAGTTCGCGCGCGCCTCGGTGGAAGCCATGCACGAGATCTTCGGGAAGGACACCGTGTACATTCGCTCCGGCGGTTCCATTCCGATCGTGACCCAGTTCGAGGAAGACCTGAAGATTCCCAGCATCATGATGGGCATGGGTCTGCCCGACGACAACCTGCACGCTCCCAACGAGAAGTTCCACATCCCCAACTTCTATCGCGGGATCGAGTCGATCATTCGGTTCTTCCAGATATTGGGGCAGGAGTCAGTAGCCAGTAGGCAGTAGTCAGTGGCCAGTGAGAAATAGGGTGCCCCACCCAAGCTGCTTTTGCTTGGGTGGGGATTTTAGTTTCGCGCCATCGCGGTTGATTTCCCGGCATCGCCACCCTACGGTGCGAAGTAGCTAGAGAAGGTCTGATTAAGTCAGTTGGGTGCCTCAGGGGCTATTGAGTGCTGCATAAGTTATGTCCGGTTCTTGCTATCTCTGAGTTGTCATCACGAACGGCCTTTAGGCCGTGAGGGATCTGCTGTTTTCCCCATCCGTCGTTCCAGGCGCAAACAACAGCAGATCCTTCGCGGGCTGAAGCCCGCTCGTGATGACAAAAATAAAGAGCTTAACGGCGCACCCTTCGGCAGGCTCAGGGCAGGCTCTAAAGGTACGCCCCTTCAAAACACCCGCTGAAACCGACTTTTTCCGCAGCCTGTAAAGCCGCGCCCCGTCAAAGTTTGCTCTCTTCCGCTGCCGGAACAGATGAATAATCCAGGTTAAGGTGAGGGTCACCCGCATTCGAGGACTGGTTTGAACATCCGCGATCACGCAGGGCGAAATACCCCAGTGTTCCTGCCAACAGTGAAGCCGCCAGCACTGCTGTCTTCGCTTCCACTAGCTGAGATGCATCGTCGAACGCCAGCGAGCCGATAAAAATGGAGACGGTAAAGCCGATGCCCGCGAGAATTCCGACCGCGCTCAACTGGCGCCATGTGACCCCGTTAGGAACTTGAGCAAAGCCCGAGCGAACCGCCAGCCTGGCAAATCCTATGATTCCCAGCGGCTTTCCCACGACGAGCCCGAGCAGAATTCCCCAAGCAATCCGGCTGGTCAGCAAGCCGCGCCACGTTCCTCCGGAAAACGTTACTCCGGCGTTGGCTAGAGCGAACAAGGGCAAGACAAGAAACGAAACCCAGTCATTCAACTTACGAGTCAAAAGGTCGGACGGCGATTCCGTGCCGTGTACCAACTGCTCAATGGAGCCCAGTAAATTTTTCGCTGTTTTCTCGTCGCCTTGGGCCAGTGCCCTGCGGAACTGCTCCACGATTCCCGCCCCGATCTCCTGAAACTCGCGCAACGACAAGGTTGCGGTGGTGGGGACCATGAATCCCAGTACCACGCCCGCGATAGTGGCGTGAATGCCGGATCGCAGAATCGCCACCCAGAAACCCGCACCCAGCACGAAGTACAAGACCGGCTGCGCGATGCCCACCTTGCGCAACAGGAAGATGACCGCAAGCAGAAGCAGGCTTATGACCAGGGATTCCAAGTTCAACGAGTGGTTATAGAAAATGGCAATCACGGCGATGGCGCCGATGTCGTCGGCAATCGCCAGGGTCAGGAGAAAGATTTTCAGGTCCTGGGGAACTCCTTTGACCATACCCAGCACGCCCAGCGAAAACGCGATGTCGGTGGCCATGGGAACGCCCCAGCCGTGCTGGCCAGCATGCCCAACGTTGAGGACCGTAAATAATAGTGCGGGAACAACCATCCCGCCGAGGGCGCCGAAAATCGGCAGCGCGGCCCGGCGCATGTCGGCGAGTTCACCGTGTACGATCTCGTGCTTGATCTCCATGCCGACCAGGAAGAAAAAGATGGCCATCAAGGCATCGTTGATCCAGGCGTGCACGGGCAAGCGCAGACGGGAGAGCGTCAACTCCATCTCCCAAACATGGTGGTAGGATTCCTGCCACGGCGAATTGGCCCACACCAGAGCGGCGATCGCCGCGCCCAGCAAAAGCACGCTGCTGATGCCTTGAATGTGGATAAATTGCTGGACGGGCAGGACTAGGGCGCGGGTCACCAGCGATTCACGCAGCCTGACTTGAAGCGCACCGTATGTGCGGGGCGGGATTCCCATAAGTTGTGACCGCACGCGCACGTTTCGCGCGCATTAACATTCAACCCTTAAAATGTAATGCGGTCAATCCAGGAAGGCCTGGCAAGCGCCGGGCGATGCGTTGCGCTATGCTGTGTGTCTCAGCATGAACGCCATCATCCGAAACGTGCTGCTGGTTTTTGCCGCGCTGCTTCCCATCGTGAACCCGCTGGGCATGGCGCCCATCTTTGCGGAAATGACCCTGGGCTACAACATTGGCATTCGTCGCACCGTGGCGATGCGGGTCGCGGTCAACGGCGTGGTGCTACTGGTCTCGTCGCTGTTCATCGGCTCGTACATTCTGCAGTTTTTCGGCATAAGTTTAGCGGCGGTACAACTGGGCGGCGGCCTGGTGGTGACGGTGGCAGGCTGGCAGATATTGAACCGCAAGAGCAATGTGAACGATCGCCGACTGGAATCAACGCCCAGCACAGAAGCCATTCTTTCGCAGGCGTTTTATCCCCTCACCATGCCGCTTACCGTCGGTCCAGGTTCCATCGCCGTGGCGCTCACCTTGGGCAGCAACATCCATGAGGAGACCCACCTGCAGCTCATCGTCAGCGCACTGGCCGCAGTGATTGGAATCCTGCTGATTGGGGTAACGATTTTCTTGTGCTATCGCTTTTCGGACGAATTGGAGCGGCTGCTGGGCCCGTCAGGTACCGGCATCCTGATCCGGTTGTCGGCGTTCATCCTGGTCTGTATCGGCATACAAATCATGTTCAACGGCCTGAAGGACTTCTACGACCTGCTTCATGCGGTTGCGAAGTAGACGTGGCTTGCATTTGAAGGGGTGCACCTTCAGGTGCGCCGCTATAAAGTCCTTATATTTTTGTCATGCCGAACCGACTTTAGTCGGTGAGGGATCTGCTTTTTGAGACTTTTTCGACAGCCTCTTTAGCCGCTGATGGAACTCGAATCTTGCAGCTTCCCTCGGTGGCTAAAGCCAACGGCTTGCGGCAGGTTTACGGCGCGCCGAAAGGCGCGCCCCTTCAAAGCCACCAAGGAAGAGAGTTCTGGGCAGCGGTGGCTCCTTCAAAGCGGAATATCAACAGAGCAACTCAGTCTCCGAGGCCGGCTCTACGCAGGCCTAGTTTTGTTCAGTGGCTCCCTGGCGCGGCCATGCGCACACGTTGCGCCTTCCGTACAATGAAGTCGGCATGAATTTTCCTGTGGACTCCAACCATCTCGCTTACGGCAGAAGTGTGTTCGCTCTACTTTTACTGCTCTCCCTGACCGTCTGCTCCAATGCTCCCGCGGCCAAACGCTACGAGCTGGAAGGCCGTGTGGTGGCAGTCGATCCCGCCGCTCGCCAGTTGACCATCGCTCACCAGGACGTTCCCGGCCTGATGAAAGCCATGACCATGCCGTTCACCGTGGGCAAGGCAAATAACTGGATTTTCAAGTCAATTGCGCCCGGCGATCACATCCACGCGACCCTGGTGCTCAGCGATCATGCCGAATTGCAGGACATCAGCTTCACTCGGCTCAGCAACACGGAAAGCGACGGCACCTCAGCGCTGCACGTTCCGCAACCCGGCGAGGAAGTGCCGGACTTCACGCTGGTCAACCAGAGTGGCAAGCCCATCCACTTCCATCAATTCCGCGGCAAGCCGCTGTTGCTCACGTTCATCTACACACGTTGTCCCTTACCCGACTATTGCATCCGTATGAGCAATAACTTCGGCCAGGTCATGCAGCAACTGCAAAAAGATCCGAAGGCGTTCAACCAAGCGCAATTGCTCAGCGTCAGTATCGATCCGGAGAACGACAAGCCCGCGGTCCTGCGCAGTTATGGCGAACATTATGTGGGACGCGTCGATCCCAGCTTCACCCACTGGGAGTTCGCCTCCGGTTCGCCGGAACAGGTGCGCCAGGCCGCCGACTTCTTCGGACTGGCTTACAACCAGAAGGACGGGCAGATCGTCCACAGTTTGCGCACGGTCCTGATCGGCAAGGATGGAAAAGTAGCCAAGGTATACTCTGGAAACGATTGGAAGCCCGACGACGTGGCCGCTGATTTCATCGCCGCGTCGGGCGCGTAGGCGCTGCATTGGCAGCCAGCCAGACAGAGGACTCCCTACGGCCTCCAGCCGCATAGTTATTGAGGATTGCGAATTATAGTGACACGTCGGCAACAAAAATGAGCCGCTCATCACTTAAGAATTGTCACTACGAGCGCCCTGGGTTTGGGCGCGAGGAATCTGCTGTTCGGTGGAAAAGGCAAGAAGCAGATCCCTCGCTGCGCTCGCGATGACAAACGTTACAAAATGTCACTACATTGTGCGAGCCTCAATAGACCAACAACTAAGGAGCTTACATGGCGCAGACCTACGACCCAGTGGCCAAGCTAAACGAATTGATCAGGGACATCGATTTTGCGATGCTGACTACCATCCGGACTAACGGCAGTTTACATAGCTGCCCGATGGCAACCAAGGAAGTGGACGCTGACGGCGTGATCTGGTTTTTTAGCCATATCAATACTGAGAAAGTGGAAGCCATACGCACCGACCCCCGTGTCAATCTGGCTTATTCCGATGCCGATAGCCAGCGATATGTCTCGATCGCTGGCCGGTGTGAACTGGTGCGCGATCATGTCAAAGCAAAGCAGCTATGGAAGCCAGTCTACGAGACCTGGTTCCCCAGGGGCATCGAGGATCCCAACCTCATCCTGTTGAAGGTACACGTACAGGAGGCAGACTACTGGCATACGGACGAAAGCCGCATGGTGAAGCTGCTCGGTTTTGCAAACACAAGCATCAGCGGCTAGCGCGGTGGAAGAGGGTGCCTGAAAGAGTCGTTGCAAGGGGAAGGAACGGCAGATTCCTCGCGGGCTGAAGAGCGTGTGTAGGACGTCTGTCGTCCCTACGGGACTGGGATATATTCTCCACTTAACCCAGCACTTCGCCTACGGCTCCGTGCTGGGTTAAGCTGTTTCGCGCTTACGGCGCTGGATTTTTTTCCGTGAACGCTGCCGACGATGCCACACTTGATTCTCACACGGACTCTGTAGCGAACCCGGAACCTTTCCGGCTGACCCGCATCCAACCAAGTCTGCATTGCTCCCTTGGATCCCATGACTGAGATGCTCGAATTCGTAGTTCATTACGGTTATGCCCTGCTCTTCGTGTGGGTCTTGCTCGAGCAGGCTGGACTGCCTATTCCGGCAACCCCTCTGTTGCTGGCTGCGGGGGCCCTGGCGGGGCAAGGCCGCATGCATCTCGCGTTGGCGATGCTCGTTCCGGCGTTGGCTTCGCTGTGTAGCGATACCTTCTGGTACTTCTTTGGCAAGCGACGCGGCGCGATGGTGTTGAACCTACTCTGCCGCATTGCGCTCGAACCCGACTCCTGCGTACGCAAGACGGAAACGACTTTCACCCGGTTCGGACCGCGCACCCTGCTTATCTGCAAGTTCGTTCCTGGTCTCAACACCGCGGCTCCGACCCTTTCTGGAATGGTGGGCGTAGATTTCCCCCGCTTCGTCCTCTTCGATTTCCTGGGAGCGCTGCTGTGGACCGGCGCTTATGCCGGACTTGGTTTCCTGTTCAGCAAGCAGCTTGACGTTATTGCCGCCGGGGCCTCGCGCTTCGGGGGCTCGCTCATCCTACTGTTCATCGCAGCGGTGATCGCGTACGTTTTCTACCGCTGGAACGAGCGGCGACGCTTTATTGAACAGGTCAAGGGCGACCGCATTACTCCCGACGAGTTGAAGCACAAGCTGGAATCGGGCGAGTCGCTGACCATCATTGATTTGCGGCATCCGCTCGATCGGCTCACGGATCCCAGGACATTGCCTCATGCTCTACAGATCTCGCCAGAGGAACTGGAAGCGCGGCACGGTGAGATCGCTCGCGATGGGGAGATCGTGCTGTTCTGTACTTGACCCAACGAAGCGACCAGCGCCCGGGTGGCGCTGCAATTACGCAAGCACGGCATCCGCCCCGTGCGTCCGCTGCTGGGGGGATTTTACGAGTGGAAGCGCCTGGGGTTCCCGCTCACCGAGCCGATGGAGAGCGCTGAGGACATTGCTCCCAAAGCAGGTTCTTCGTGGGCTGAAGCCCGCGAGGGATGAGAAAAAGAAAACGGTTCTAGAGCGGTTCCGGGGTAGCTGTATCCGATAATAAATACCCACAGTGGCGAAACCAAGCGGTGGCGTTGTGAGGCGTAACGGCGGCGATCGCTGTCGCCACGGCCTTCTCCAGCAGATCGACCGCCCGGGTTTTCGC
>DATCCF010000399.1:0-5698 GCA_036511435.1 Terriglobales bacterium
GGTCGGCTCCAGAGACCGTTGGGAGCACCGCAAAACCCCTTTCCCGGCATCATTTCTAGGCTCGGAGGGAGGGAATCAACGGCGTGGCGTAATTTGGACAGCACCTGAAGGTCGACCGGGAACCTGGTTTCGGGGAAGAAAACAGGCTTCAATAGAATCAATGGCTTAAGGCGTCCTTAATGACCCGTTCGCGACTAATTTGGGGAATTATCCCTTTAACTCCCTTGGAGGGTGAATGGCTGATTGGAAAACAGTTCGATTCGATCCCAGCTACGAAGAGAAGCTGGATGCCGAAATTATCCCGCTTTGCGATGCTTTGAATGCCGTTGGAATCGTTACAACATCATCATGTGTTGGGCACGGGCATAGCTGGCCGCACGTCTGCTTTGAGCACAGCACCGACGAGAGAATTGAGCGATTGGCGCGTTTTGTCAAGGGGTCCGAATGCGGTGACTATCGCCCCTACCTAACGATGTGGCAAAAGGAAATACTGTTACCGGGTTCCGGGGAAGACATGCTTTTGCATGGCGGCACGGGCTATGCGTGGAGCATGGAGGTTCACTGCTCTGAGGTCTATTTCAATACGTCGCGGGCTGATCGAGAGCAAAAGGAAAACGACGCCTTGGCTCGCATTACGCAAGCTATCGTCGATTTTGGAGTTAGGGAGTTAAAGGGATAATTCCCCTAATTTGGGTAATAATATACTTGGCAAAATGAAAGGTACGGATTAGGCTGGAATCCTGCCGTGACAGGCGGGGCGACATTTAGGACTTATTGGATCTCCTCTTGCGCTCCCGCGTTCGTTTCTCTCGCGCTTCCCGCCTGAGCAGTGCTTCCTTCGGGACGCTGAGCACTTGGCGCACCGCATTGTCGAACCGTTCAAACTCTGTCTTGCCGGGAACGCTCGGGGCCGGTAGTGGTTTCATGCGGGTATTATGGCATAATTGCGATCATGACGGACTGGAAAGATAAACTTGAGCAGGAGTACCGCGCCAAACGGAAAAGCGCCGAGGATGAGGCACAACGAAGACAGAACCATGACCAGTTCATCCAGTCGGAAGGTTGGAGTGCTTGGCAGGATTTGACGCGAAAGATCGGCGATGCGTGTCAGCATTTAAGCACACGCGCTAATGCCAGCCTGACTTTCATGCCGACATCTCAAGACGAATTCACTATCGCTGGTGGAACAGAGCCGCTTGATCTATCGCTTGACGTTCCCACGAGAAAAGTGATTTGGCACCTGCGAGAGACCGGAACACAGGGAATGCTGAGACCGGACAGACAGCGCGACCAACTTGTGTATCCGGATAATGGGAATGTCTTTGCGTCGATGGAGGATGCTGCGGGATTCCTACTGCGCAAAGTGTTCTAAGCAAGATCGTGGTGCTCCAATCCCCGCCATGCCATTGCTCTGGCAGGTGCGCAGAATGGCCCTCGAAAAGCTGTTCTTTGAAACGGTTTAGGGTGATAGCAGCATTAAAGCCACTTTCCACCTTTCTTTCTCCACCGTAGAGTAACGTGGTCGCCTACCATCTGGAGTCGATCATACTGCCAATAATCAATGTTCTCGCTCGTGGGTGGGCTTGCGCCCGCTTCAAAGCCGTCTGGCAGAGCAATCACTCGAATGCTCATGCTGAGAGTTGGTATCCCAGCGTTAAACGTGTGAAATCCGTGCTTTGGTTTGATTTGATATTTGCCGCTTGCCCTGTACGTTACGCCCTTGGACTCCGGTTTGATGGAGAACTGTTTCCCTTTTATGAGATCAACCCCTGGTTCGTCGCTGGATTTAGGCGGCGTGGCGTTCCACACATAAGAACCATCCGACGAGGTAAAGGACATGCTTAGGACGGCTGCTTCGTGGGCGCTGTCGAACTCAAGACGCGGGGTGTAATCACAAGCGTTGTGGGTTGGATTTATGATCTCGGAGTCATACTCGACGGTAAAACGAAAGTGGTCGCTTTGTGCTTCGACTGCACATCGGAGATTGCACGACTTCCGGAATAACTTTGTATTAAATACGATGTCTTGCAGCTTTTCCTTTATCTCTGGACGCTGATCAAAGCCAAGAAGGTGTTTGAAGATACCACGGGATGCCTGTCGCAAAAGGCTCTGTTTCATTAGTGGGTCAACGAATACCGCGAGCACTCCGGCGATAATTACAGCTTCGGCTAAACCGTGCACTAATGGTATCGTGCCCCAGTAGTGCATCAAAGCAGCCCCCGTGCCTATCAATGCAAATCCACACACCCACACCCAGGACCGTAGATATTCGCTTAGTTGATCCACTTGCTCCTCATTTCCGTTTACGGTGAGAGCGTTGGCCAACAACAGAGACTCAAGTCCGTCGGGCCTCGGTCGAACTCCCGCTGGTTTTGTGAGCATAGGCATACAACCACCCTTCGGTGCTAAAATCAAATTCACCGACGGGTATAGTGCATACCGAGTCACCCGAAGCAATCCGGCAAGAAAACCGAAGGTGACACGCACCAGTTTTTTTGAAGCGGAAGCCTAAGACGACTTCCGCTTCCCTCGTTTCAAACGCAAAGGATTAGAAGACCGCCGTTTCACCCTCCTTCCCGGTCAATTCCGAGTAGGTCAAGCGCTTCCCGACGATCTGACGCACAGCAAGGTCAAAGCGGTCGGCGTCAGGGATCGGATTCTTGCGAGTGCCGCGATTGTTAAACCTGAATTCCTGCTCGTCTAGAGCGGTTTAGTTATTTGTGTAGTCTAGGTGGTGCCGCCGGCTGAAGCCGGCTCGGAGGTGAAGGATCAGCGGGAACGCGGCGCTGAAGCGCCGCTCTACCCGTGCTCGCTCGACTACAGTAATTCTTAAACTGCTCTAGGTAACGAAACAAGTGGAACGGCTCTACGCTCACGTATGTTCCGTTGATTCCCCGCTTGAACAGGCACCAGTAATTTTCAAGTCCGTTTGTGTGTACGAGACCGCGAACATACTCAACCGCGTGGTCTACTACTTGGTGCGCGTATTCCGATTCAAGGCCATCATACGAGAGCAGGGCATCCGAGTAGAGCGCAGAGCCCGCTTGGACGTGGGTCTTCACTTCGGCTTGAAGAGTTTTCTTCTTGCGGTCGGTAATGACCTTGGTGCGAACCTTGCTGTGAGTCGCGTCGTCCTTCGCCCGCTCCAGCACTCCGAACACGGCAGTCTTGTCAGTCGGGCCGGTAGCGGTGATGCGCCGCTTGCGAACGTCCATGTGCATGTTGCGGGCCTTGCCGCCGATGAACGATTCGTCAACTTCGCACTCGCCGGCTAGCTTCAGGATGGAACCGTTCTGCAAGGCATAGCGGATTCGGTGATTCATAAACCATGCTGACTTCTGAGTGACCTTGAGCGAGCGGTGAATTTCCCAACTGCTGACGCCGTTCTTGCAGTTGACCACCATCCACATGGCAGTAAGCCATTTATCCAGCCCAAGCGGGCTGTCCTCGAAGATGGTGCCAGTCTTGAGCGTGAACTGTGGCGCGTCATGTTTCTCGCGGCAGTGCCAGCGATTGTAGTTCTCCAAGAATAAGACGTTCTTGCTGCCGCAACGCGGGCAGATGACGCCGTTCGGCCAGCGACGGGCTACTAGATACTCGCGGCAGTTCACCGGATCGGCGAAGTAGACGATCGCTTCTTGCAGGCTCTTCGGTTCCATGCTCAAATCTTAGAGCAGGAATCTTATTTTGTCAAGTATATTATTACCCTAATTTGGACAGCAGTGGCTCAGTTTAGCCCAGCACGGAGCCGTAGGTGGAGTGCTGGGTAAGGTGGGAAATAGATCCGAGTCCCGTAGGGACGGCACAGTTCTCACGCACGCTCTTAAAAGCCCCACTCGACATCGGCTTGGCAGGCGCGGGAACTTCCTTCTATGCTATCCGTATCACCTGTGTAGGGAGGCTGTATGTACTGCAACTATTGCGGAAAAGCGATCCAGGACGACGCCAATCTCTGCCCTTACTGCGGACGCCGCATTGGCGCCGTGGCGGGTCGCCGCAAGCTCATGCGTTCGCGGGCCGATCGCAAGATTGCCGGCGTGTGCGCGGGCTTTGCCGAATACTTCGATCTCGACGTGACCGTCGTTCGCGTAGTTTGGCTGATCGTTGCACTGTTCGGTGGCGGCGGCGTACTGGCCTACATCATTGCATGGATCGTGATGCCTGAGGAGCCAGAATACATGCCGGTTGCTCCGCCCGCGACCAACGTCCAGCCGTACCAGGGGTCGTGAAGGGAACGTCGGCGGCGCGCATGGTCATTGCCGGTAGGGGTCCCCTCGGTTTCGCTCGGGGCAAGCTCTTCGACTCCGCACGAACAAAAGGCGCTCGTTCTGAAAATCATTCACCACCCTTCGGCTTCGCTCTCCAGAGACTAAACATGTAACACGTTTAGTTTCTGTCATCACTGACGTTCCGAAGGATCGTCGCGGGCTCAGGGCAGGCTCCGACACGGAGGGCACGGAGTTTTGGATTGTATGGAGTGTGTGAGAACTCGTTTCGAGTTGGCACGGTGGAACGATGGCGCAAAATTCAGCCCCGCAGGGGCGACATTGGTTTTAGCCCAGGGCGTACCGGGGTCCCCAACGTGCGCCGCTTTTGCGCGTGTTGGGGTGGTTAAGCCCTGGGTAAAGTGGGAAAAATTAACGAGTCCCTTTAGGGACGGCACAGTTCTCACACACCCTCGGCAGGCCCTTGTGACATTCAGGATGAGAAGGTACTTGGACGGCTGACTGCTGAGTGCTGACTGCTGAGTGCTAGTCTTTCAACCATGCCCACCTTCTTCAGCGGCGACGCATATCTCTCCTACGAAATCGCCGGCAGCGGTCCCGACGTCGTGCTGTTGCACCCGTTTCCGCTTAACCGCCACTTCTGGGACTCGGTCACGGCACAACTCAGTACGCGATATCGGCTGGTCCTTCCCGACCTGCGCGCGCATGGCGACTCCGAACTCGGCGAAGGTCCGGCCACCATGCCGAAGCTCGCCGCCGACCTGTCTAGGCTGTGTCGCGAAGAAAGCATCAACAAGGCTTTCTTCGTCGGTGTATCCATCGGTGGCTATCTTCTCTTCGAGTTCTGGCGCCGATACCGCGACCACGTCGCAGCGCTCGTGCTGGCCAATACTCGTCCCGCAGCCGAGACGCCAGAGGGCAAAGCGAACCGGTTGCAGCTCGCCGATAGGGTGCTGCGCAAGGGAACGGACACGTTCATTGAAGAAATGCTGCCGAAGCTGTTGTCTCAGACGACCTGCACAAACCGCCCGGACATCGTCGATGCGGCGCGCAAGATGATGCAAAGCATGTCTGCCGAAGACATCGCTGGCGTGCAACGCGGGATGGCGGAGCGCCCCGATTCGGTGGCAACACTGTCGACGATCAACGTGCCTACACTGCTCATCGCAGGCGATGAAGACAGCATTCCGCTCAGCGAATTCGAGCTGATGCGGCAACACATCGTCGGCAGCCGATTGCAAGTCATCTCCCAGGCAGGCCACTATGCCGCCCTCGAGAAGCCGGCGGAATTCGGATCTTTGCTGCGGACGTTCTTCGACGAAGTCCTGCGCCGTTAGCCCTCCAGGCCGGCTCGCGCCTTGTGATCTTTGTCACCATCCTTCAATTCGCCCCTTCGGTAGAATAGATTCGCCATGCTGGATGCCTTTCTTGTACCGGAAAAGACCGTAGTCACCGCTAAGGGTGACAGTGAA
>DATCCF010000400.1:0-18913 GCA_036511435.1 Terriglobales bacterium
GTTTGCGAGGCAATTTGCACAGATGGTACACTTTGCACACCTACCGGACTGAGCGGGGTTAGTTCAGCGGTAGAACGCGAGCTTCCCAAGCTCGATGTCACGGGTTCGATCCCCGTACCCCGCTCCAAATCGCTCAGACCATCAGCATCTATTTGGAAAGCGCTGCGACCTTTTCTTTTGCCAAGGGCCGGGCAAACGCGTTGGTCGGACCATGCGTGTTGACGGCCAGGACTTTGCGGTAATAGTCCAACGCTTGCGTTCGATTTCCGGACTTTTCGTAAGCTTGCGCCAGCAGACTCAGAACGAATGGGTCGTGCTGATCGCCCTTCTGCAACTCCGCGATCGCCGCCTTATGGTCGCCGCGATAGAACGCGACATAACCGCTGAGGTAGGGATAGAAACGTGACTGGTCGGGATTATCGCCCTTGTCCAATATCGCTTTGGCGGCAGCCAAGTGCTTCTCCGCTTCTGCGCCCCTGCCTAGCTGTCGGACACGGATACGCGCCAGCGCGCTCTCCCATCGGAATTCCCACAGGTCCTTTTCGGCCGGGCTGAGGTTGGGCTGACGCAGTGCAGTGAGGTGCCCGCTCTGGTACCACTGAAAAGCGTTGTCAGCGTCACCCGATTCGAGATAGATGCGGGCGAGTTCATCGGCTGTACCCGCCGCATCCGAGTATTGTTTAGCCGAGTATTGCGCATCGAACGCCTGCCGCTCGTACTTTGCCGCCTCGTCCGCGTTGCGCTCGAAGGCGTAGGATACGGCCATCGTCCTCAGCCCCTGAACTTTCGAAGCGGGCGGGGCTTCTTCAATGGCCTTTGCCAGACGCTGGCGCGCTTGCGCGTACTTGCCCTGCAAATCCAAAGCCATCCCTGCTGCCAAGTCTGCCTGGAAGAGATTGGGGGAGAGTTGCAGAGCATGATCGTAAAGCGCCAGGGCCTCATCCTGCTTGCCCTCGCTATTCAGCTTTTGGCCTTGTTTGACAAGCTCGATTGCGTCGTCCGTTTTTGCGGTCGCCGGACTCGCCTGAGGTTGTGCGCAGAGAAAGACGCCCGAAAGCAACAGGGGCGCTATTGCGTAATGGAGGAAGAAGGTTCTCGAATTCATAGACGCGCCATTATTGCATATTGTCCGCGCGGCGAGGAACGGATAAACTGCGCTGCAATGTCATCCTCAACCGGAATTGCTGCTGGCGCAATGAATTGACGATCAATGCGAAGGAGATTGCCATGATGAGACCGTTTTTCGCCTTGCAGAAAGCGCTCGCCGTCGTAGTAGCTGGCATGTTCTTGCTGAGTGCTGTCGTCACCGCACAGGAACATACAAACGAACATGCCAAGGACGGTTCTCACAGTTGGAGCTATTCAGGCTCCACTGGGCCGGAGCATTGGGGAGATCTAAGCCCAGAATTCGCAGTCTGCAAGACCGGAAAACGGCAGTCCCCCATTGATATCAATCACCCGCCGACTGCGGACCTGCCGGCGATCCATATTGAGAACCGTCCTGCTCCGCTCAAGATTATCAATACCGGCCACTACATTCGTCAGAACTATGTTCCGGGCAATGGAAACACCATCACGGTCGGCGACCAAACGTATGAGTTGACGCAATTCCACTTCCATCATCCCAGCGAAGAGACCATCAATGGAAAAAAGTACGACATGGTCGCGCATTTCGTTTATCAGAACAAAGAGGGCCATTATGCGGTGATTGCCGTTCTGATTAAAGAAGGGCCTCCCAATCCGTTAATCGGCACGCTCTGGAACAACCTGCCGCCTGAGATGGATAAAGAGCATGACTCGGACACCGTCCAGGTCAATGCCATCCAGTTGATCCCCGCAAAGCTGAGCTATTACAAGTACGAAGGCTCCCTAACGACTCCGCCCTGCACCGAAGGCATTGTGTTCTTCGTGTTGGACACGCCAATGTCGTTGTCGAAGGAGCAAATCGCGACTTTCGCCAAGTACTATCCCGACAATGCCCGCCCCGTGCAGCCCTTAAATGGACGCACGGTGAAGCATAGCAAGTAACCAACTTAGTCGATCGCCGCACCGTTTCAGAGCGCTTAGAGCGTCGGAGGAGGCTGGGCCGGAGGCGTGTTGCGCCGCCTGGCCGCTTCCAGGGCTTCGGCCGGATCGCGCCCAGTTACCGCTCGATACCAGGCAGGGTGATGCGTCCAAGCCCAACCTTCGCTTACCGTGCCGCGCGTCATCGCTTGAATGGTTCCGGGCTCGCCAAAGGTGCTGAGATAGACGTGGAAGAAAATCCCAAACAGCATGATGAGCGCAGATATATCGTGGACCACATACGAGATCGCGACCAGGATGCGCCCGAAAATCTCCGGCAACCACATAATGACGCCGGTAATGACATAGGCGATGCAGCCGCAAACAATCTCCCAGAACTGGAGTTTCTGGCCAGCATTGAAAAAGCTGACATCGGCGGGTTCCGGGGAATCCGTTTCCGTGACATATTCCTTCACGCGCTTCATCCAGCGAGAGTCAGCGGGAGTCCAGCGCATCACGCCAAGCCAGTTCAACGCCTGCAAAGCGAAGAAGATCACGAAGCCCAGGCCGAACCAGGGATGCAGGAAGCGTGTCGTCGCGCCTCCGCCGAAAAGAGGAGTGAAGAAGCGGAAGATCCACGGCAGATAGATTCCGAAGCCCGACAGCAGAGCCAGGAAGAAGAAGATCCCGACCATCCAGTGCAGAAAGCGCGTGTACACGGGATGGCGCAACAATTCGCCGGCGTAGACGACGGTGCGCCCGAGACGATCAATCACGTTGGTGCGATGTACGAAGCGATTGGCCGAAGTCGCCATCTAGTTCTCCTTTCCCGCTGGAGGCGGTGGCGGGTCAATTCGCACTACCGGAGGAGTCGGCTGCTCGCGCCGTGGACCCTCGAAAACATAATGCATGACCACGCCGACGAAGCCCAGCATCGCGCCGAACAGTCCAATCGGTTTGAAGATGTCCTTCCAAACCGTGAAGCTTAGCGGAATGCGCGGTTTCGCAGGCAAGTTGCCGTAGCGCTCGGGCTTGGTCGCATCGTGCAACACGTAGATCACGTGCGTGCCGCCGATGGTATCGGGGTCGTAAACCCCTGCGTTCTGAAATCCCGAGACCTCGCGCAATTGAGTAGCGCGATTTTCGGCCATGAACTTCATGTCGTCCTTGGTCCCGAAGTGCAGACAGCCAGTCGGGCACGCTTTGATGCAGGCGGGCTCCAGCCCTGCTCCTACTCTGTCAGAGCACAGCGTGCACTTGTACACCTTTTTTGTCTTGGGGTTGAATTTCGGAATATTGAAGGGACAGCCCGAGACACAGAACTGACAGCCAATGCAGTTTTCCTGCTGGAAATCGACGATGCCGTTGGAGTACTGCACAATAGCGCCATCGGCCGGGCAGGCCCGCAGGCAGCCGGGATCTTCGCAGTGCATGCACTGGTGCTTGCGCATGAGCCATGCGAAGCTGCCGTTGTCGTGCTGGTCCTCGTTGAACTTGATGAGGTTCCAGTAGTTCCAGTCGGTGTCGGGCATCGTCTGGTAAGTGTTGTCGAAGTAAGTCGTCTGGAACGGCATGTCGTTCCATTCGACACAGGCCACTTCGCACGCTTTGCAGCCGATACAGGTGGTGGTGTCGATGAGCTTGCACACCTTATCCTGACGTTGCGTGCCCTCGCCGGCGACCGGCCCAGGATGGGCCGAGATTTGCTGGATTCGTAATGTGCCGCGATCGCTCATCCCGCGCCTCCTTTAGACCTTCTCCAGCTTCACCAGGAATCCCTTGAATTCCGGGGTGTAAGCATTGGGATCGATAACGGTAGGTGTGAGCCGGTTCGCCGGCATCTTCGAAGTCCTGCCCTCGCTTTCGGAAATTCCCAGGAAGCCCCAGTGAATCGGCATTCCGATCTGGTACAATTTCTTGCCGTCCACCATCATGGGCTTGATCCGCTTGGTCACCATTGCTTTGGCGATGTAATCGCTGCGTGCGCTGGTCACCTTCACCTTCTCGCCTCCACGTATGCCCATTTGGTCAGCCAGTTCAGCGGGTATCTCAACGAACGGCTCCGGCACCAGTTCCACATTCATGGGATTGTTCTTGGTCCAGTAGTAATAGTGCTCGGTCAGGCGGTAGGTGGTGCAGATGAGGTTGTACCCTTCCTTCACCGTGCCGTACTTGTCCATCTTAGTTTTGTACTTCTTCACCACCGGATTGTTGGACTGGTTCGGGTGCAAAGGATTATCGATGGGACTCTCGATGGGCTCGTAGTGTTCTGGGAATGGACCATCCGCCATCGCGCCGAGCGGCACGAAGATGCGCCCCACCCCCTCGGGATTCATGATGAACGGACCCATGTGTTCTTCCGGCTTGGAATCGGGCTTGAAGTCAGGAACGTCGTTGCCTACCCACTTCTGCGCCGACTCGTTCCACCAGACTTGGCTTCGCTGCGGGTCCCAAGGCTTGCCCGCGAGATCGCAGGATGCCCGGTTGTACATCACGCGCCGATTTGCCGGCCACGACCATCCCCAGTTCGGGTAAATTCCCTGGCCCGAAGGGTCCTCGGTTCCCCGCCGCTGCATCATCGCTCCCGCCTCGGTCCACGAACCGCAATAGAGCCAGTTTCCGGACGAGGTCGTGCCATCGTCCCGCAGCATGGCAAACCCCGGCAGTTGCTGTCCGGCCTTCAGCGAGACTCCGGTCTTTTCGTCGCTGATGTCCGCCAGCGCCTTGCCGTTGATTTCCTTCGCTACTTCTGAAAGCGACGGATGGTCAGGAAGCGTGTACGCCCAGGAAACCTGCAATATTGGATCGGGGAATTTACCTCCTTCTTTTTGATACAGTTCACGAACCTTCAGGAAGATTTGCGCCAGAATGTCCTGATCGAGGCGGCAATCTCCGGGAGGCGGCAGGGCAACACTCTTCCATTGCAGCCAGCGCGCCGAGTTGACGAAGGTGCCATCCTTCTCGGCGAAGCCAGCCCCGGGCAGGCGATAGACCGTCGTATTGATCTGCTTCATGTCGTCGGGCGTGGTGCCCGGCGCCTGCCAGAAGGCACTAGTCTCGTCGGGATAAATCTCGCACACCACCAGGAAATCAGCCTTCTTCAACGCATCAATGTTCTTCTGCGAATCCGGGCCGATCATCACCCCGTTCATACCGAAGGCAAAAATTCCCTTGACCTTGCCTTCATATATGTCGTTCCAGATCTCGACCCACGAGTAGTTGCGGTCGACCTTCGGCAAATACTGAAAGGCGAAATCGTTGTCTTTGGTTGCGGCATTGCCGTACATGGCCTTCAGGAACGACACCATGAATTTCGGCGTGTTCGACCAGTAATTAAAGGACTCCCATTCGTTCGGTTTCGCTGGTTTGGGCGTAATGCGATCAAGATAGGTCTTCAGGTCTATATCGGCAGGATTCGGTACCTTGAGGTAGCCGGGGAGGATATCGAAGATGCCGGCCATGTCGGTCGCACCCTGGATGTTGGAGTGTCCGCGCAACGCGTTCACTCCTCCGCCTGCGCGGCCAACATTGCCCATCAGCAACTGCACCATCGCCGCCGTCCGGATAATCTGGGTTCCAAAGCTGTGCTGCGTCCAGCCCACCGCGTAAATGATGGTCGCGACCTTCTTCATGTCGCCGTCTTTGCGCACCGATGTGTATAGGTCGTAGGCCTTGAGAAGCTGGTCTTGGGGAATGCCGGTGATGCGCGACACCATCTCCGGCGTATAGCGGGAGTACTGCTGCCGCAAAAGTTGATACACGCACCGCGGGTGCTGCAGCGACAGGTCGTAGGCGACGTTCGGTGGCAAAGAGGGCGGTGGAGGTGGAGTACTCGCCGCGCCTTTCGCGGCAGCGGACACCGGCATGACCGAGGTCTTCGCTTCGTGACCTTCCGCCGGCGTCGCGGCCGCCGAGGCCGGCACGGCCTTGCCGGTTTCGTTACCGCCTTCCTGGTAGTTCCAACTGCTCTTGTTGTAGGTCTTGGTAGCCTGATCGAAGCCGGAAAACAGACCATCTTCCGGAAGCTTAAAACCCTCTTCGATGATGAACGCCGCGTTGGTGTAATTGACGAGGTAGTCCTTGGCGACGCGATTGTTTTCGATAGCGTAGTCGATTAATCCGCCAAGGAAGGCGATGTCGGCGCCCGCGCGAATCTGCAGGAACTGGTCAGCCTGCGATGCGGTGCGAGTAAACCGCGGATCGACCACGATCATCTTGGCGTTACGCTTTAGCTTCGCTTCGATCGCCCACTTGAAACCGCACGGGTGGTTTTCGGCTGGATTTCCACCCATGATCAACATCATGTCGGTGTTCTTGATGTCGATCCAGCCGTTGGTCATCGCCCCGCGCCCGAAAGTTGGTCCCAAACTTGAGACCGTGGGCCCGTGTCAAACTCTGGCCTGGTTTTCCAGGCGGACGATTCCCATGCTGCGCATGGTTTTTACCACCAGGAAATTGAACTCATTAGTGTCGGTACAGCCGCCGGTGAAGGCGATCGATTCGCACCGGTTCACCGTCAGCCCTTTGGCGTCCGTCCCTATGAAAGTCGCGTCGCGGGTCTTCTTGGTCCAGCGTGCGATCTCGTCGATCGCCTGGTTCCACGGGATGTCCTCCCAGCGATCGGAGCCGGGACGCCGCACTTGCGGCTTCAATATCCGCCGCTCGTTCTGAATGTCCTGCTGCAGCGAAGAACCCTTGGGACAGAGCGTACCGCGGTTGATTGGGTGATCGGGATCGCCTTCCACGTGGATGACCTGCGGCGTGACGTTCTTCGCCTTGTCGCCGATGGTGTGGATGATGACGCCGCAACTCACCGCGCAATAGGGGCAGGTGCTGCGCGTCTCCGTGGAACGCGAAATCTTCAGGCTCCCGGCCTGCGCCAGCAGGGGCCGCGCATCGAAGCCGAAAACGGTAATCCCGACGGCGCCTGCAATGCCAGTCTTGAAGAATGCTCATCTAGATACATCCATTACGCAGCCCTCCATGACGAAAGACTCGAAACCGTGAATAGGTATAGGGATGGAACGGAAGCGCTCGGGAAGCGCAAAGGCGAAGCAGCGATAAAAGTGTACGCGGTGTAGTCCACATCTTCACCAAGCCATTTGCTTACGACGAGGGACCCAAACAATGCAACGAAGCGTATACCCGGAAACCTGTGCTGGTCAAATGGATTCTCGATGCGTTGAGCAAGATGGCTGGGAGTCGGAAAAGCGGACTAGAAACCCATGAGATTTGGGATAACTTTGTTGAATCCTTGCGCCGCCGCCCACAGGTCCAGTGGCGCAGTCGCAATCTCGTCCACCAGCGGAACTGCGAGTCCGTCAACCGTCATGTCCACCGATTTCAGGTAGTACTTACAGCTATCGCAAGCCTCCACACGCACGGCTGCGAAATCTTCCGCTGAATAGCGCGGAAGTTTTTGATGATCTTGCTCGCCACATACGGGACACAGAATCCGCCGGAACTCCCATTCCGTCACACAGAAGGAACAGACCAGGAAGCGCTTGCCGCCGTCACCTTCAGGACGGAGAACCGCGACCTGCGGCCGCGCACCGCAAACCGGACAAACCGAGCCGGAGAAACCTGGAGATTGTGCATTCTGTGTCGCCGCAAGATGCTCGGCCTGGGGCTGGAGCAAAACCCGCGCGAAGAAATGATTCGATTCCGGCCCATTGCCGTCCGTGGACAACAGGAAACTGCGAAGCATCTCGCGTTGCTGTTCCGAAGAGGCATGGCAAGGGGGCGAGAAGGGATGCAGTTTACCAGCACCGATTTCCGCAGCTTCTTGCGCCAGCTTTGGCGGCCCCGTACGCTGAACGAGTGAGAGCAATGCAGGCAACTGTTGCACCGCGATGTCAAGGTCGAGCCGTTCACGAAAACCACTTTCGCTGTGGACAGTAGTAGGAGCCGGGGACGGAACGTTGGCGTAGAGCGTCTTCTGAAAATCGAGGATGTGCCGATAGAAGGCGAGGATCTCGGCGGCGCTTGGGTAGCGTTCGCCAAGTTCGACTGCCCGCTGGATGCGTTTGTCCCAATCAATTTTTTTCATGGCAGGAACGGTCGGCACCCCGGGATTCCTTTCGTGCCGAACGAACCAAATCATAACTCATTCGTTCCGCAGTGAGAACTTCGCCGCGGCCACTGATTCCGGTCCGAAGCGCCCCAGGATGTAATGCGCCGATTGCACCAACAGCGCGCGCAGATAATCTTTGAGCATGTCCTCATCCTGCTTGGAGGAGGTCAGAACCACCACGGGGATCATTTTGGTGGCAGGATTGCTCTTGGTCTGGCGCAGCACTTCGTGACCATCAACTTTGGGCAGCTTCAGATCCAACAACATGTGTCTAGGCATTGCCCCCTCGCCTCCATTGACGCCAGCCTCGCAGTCTGCAAGAAACGCCAGGGCTTCTTCGCCGTCGCGGGCAACGTGGATGGTGTTACCCAAATGGTCCTCGTGCAGTGGAAGACAACGAATACGACATTGAACTAACCTTGCGCGCGACGTGGGCCACCGCGTAGGTGAAAGACTCCAATTCTTTGTTCAGAGCGAGGAGTTCGGCGGTGCGTGCCGCCACCCGTCCTTCCAGCTCTTCATTGAGCTTGCGGACTTCTTGCTCTGCCCGTGTAAATCCCAATACGGCTGGCGTTTTCGTCAGCAATCTTCACCGTGAGGTTGCGATGGTTATGTCGCCTCGATCGTGTGGGGCTGTCGGGAACTGTAACGGAAATTCCGGATTACAATGGCTGCCTGATGGAAAACGATCGTCCGGCCAGTGCCCAGCTAACTTGGCACGCCCAACCGTCGCTCGCGCAGCAACCGACCGGGCGATTTCGCAGACACTGGGATATCCTCGCCGTCCTGCTGCTAATCCTGGTTTCGCTGCCGCCGACGTTCTTGTCCCGGCGAACGCTTCTCCTAATCCGCTATCCAAACCTTCTCGACGGCTCATGGATGCTTGACACCAGCTTCAAGGCGTCGCGCGGCTTGTGGTTTGGCCGCGACGTAGCATTCACCTATGGGCCGCTGTTTCAATGGCTTTCGAGCGCTCCGGCTCGGTGGATGGGTCTCTCCATGGGATCTGTTAACGCCACCCATTACACGCTGCCGCTATGGTGCACATTTGTCCTTGGCTATCTGACACTCAGGCTGCTCATCCCCGAACAGCCGGCGTGGAAACGCTTTCTGCTATTGCTACTGCTCTTCGTCTTTTGGTCACCATCGGATCCGCAGGATTTGGGTGCGACGCTGAAGACGTCAATGCCAATATTTCTGTTCGCGTTGTTCTCCAGGGGCTGGGACGCGGTCCGGCAGGAGCGGCTTAAACCGCTAGTGGCAGGAAGCGGCGCCGCAGTGTTGTGTACCCTGGCATTTTCGTGTTCCGCCGATGGCGGCGTGTATTCGATTGCAGCTCTACTGCTCGCGCTCGGTGGGGCTGCGTGGGAAAGCCCTCGCAACCGGCAATCCATCGGTCGCTATGGATTGGTTCTGTTGGCTTTCACCGTTGTTTCGCTCGGGCTCGTCTTCGTTATTAACGCCATCGTGGCCAAACCCTTGGATTTTCGCTTCTGGAAAAACTCGCTGGCGATTGTCGCGGGATACCGCTGGTTTGAACCTGCGAGGATGGCCAACCCCGATACACTTCGCTTGCTGGTCGTGCTGGGTGTCGGAGGTATGATTTTTCTTCTGCGCCGCGCCATGCCCGGCAATCGCCATGCCACTTTCACCGCCCGCACGGGGTTTCTGCTTGGCGGGTTCGCATTTGCTGTACTCCTTATGCAAAGCGGGCTGGTCCGCTCCGATGCACGACACATTATTCTCGCCACATTTCCCATGGTATTCTTCGCCGGGACCTTCCTGTTTTCGTTTGGGTCGAGGGTAGTATCCGCGATTGCAGCCTTAGTTGCAGTCGCTAGCTCACTACTGCTCGGAAGCCAGACCTTTCCCCCCTCGTTCGTGCGAATTGATTACGCGCACCTACGCAACCCCGATGTTGCATGTCCAACTGGCTCCCGCGAATTCGACGGTGCCTGTTGGCCCGCGGCATGGGCCGCGGACTTTGAAATCATTACCCGGCACATTCAGCAACGCACTGGGCCGCAGGACTACGTAGTCGTTTTCCCTTACGAGACTATGTTTGGGATCGCTTCCCGGAGAAATGTCGCCGGAGGGGTGATGCAGTCCTATCTTGCGAGTGGTTCGCAGTTGTCGCAAGTCGACATCTCCGGGCTTGACCGGGCAGCCGCTCCGGTGGGCCTTTACTGGCTCGACAATGATCCGAATCTCGGAACAAACAAGGACGCAAGCTTTCCCCTTGATGGAATTGCCAATTTCACACGCAATCCAGAAGTCTGGTTTTGGATATTTCGCCATTACAGAGCGGAAGATGAAGTGCTTCCAGGAATCATCGAGCTGCAACGCGACGATTCACGAGCGGCCCGGATCGTGATGCACACACAGTCTCTCAATCTAGCGGGGCAATCTTTTCCGATCCGGCAACGCAGTTCCGTGTTGGACTTGGGTGTTCCAGCGTGGCCCAGCGGACGTAGCGATTTTCTGCGGCTTCGCATTACGGCCCATTACAGCTTCTGGTGGAGGCTGCGCAAGCCCGAGCGCCTTCAACTTGAGATGACGCGCGCCGATGGCAGCCGCGATGAGAAGGGGTTCTTGGTGGAACCAAATGTCTCATCCGAGATCTGGTTTTACCCCTGGAGCGACGCCGATCTCGCACCCTACTTCGCCGCAGACGAAACTCGCTGGCGCACTGACCCGCGCCCGCCCATCACGCACTTGCGTTTGTTGGCTATGCCGCTGGATTGGGTTTCCCAAAAGCCAGACTCAATTTCGATCGACGCTGCCGACGCCGTTCGTTTTACCATGGCTAAGAAAGCCGTCATTCTTCCAGTATCCGAACCGCGCCTTATCTCTGGAGATCACTGACTCTAGGAGAATCCGTACCCATGCTGACAGATGCCGTACACCAGAACATACCCACCGGAGACCGTAGGCGCAAGCTATGGATCCTGATCTTGGTTTGGGCCCTCGCCATCATAGCGGTCCTACCGGCCATCTGCCGCTGGACGGCTACTCCGAAATCTGACGGGAAACTCATCCAATATTTTGGATATGTTGTTGCCGCCGCGATTTGCGGCTACATTTACCGCCGCGAATCGCGACGTCTCTCTCGCTCTCGGGGCATCCTCCTGGTGTTTGTGGTGTTTCTGTTGACCTGCATCGTGAATAACATTCACAGTGTCAACGTCGACCACGGTGTGCCTTACCTGCCTAGATATGTTTCGAATGTTCTCTGGCAAGGATTGGTGAATGACCTTGTAATTCAGTTATCGCCCGCCGCTCTGCCTCATTCCTATCGCTTCTTGCCTAACTCGATTGTGCGCTGGTTCCAGATGGGCGGATTAGCATACGAGCCGGCGCGCGATCTCTACCGGCTTATTTTTGGCATTTTACTTTTTTATGCGATTTACAAGTATGCCCGCCTGTATACGCACTACCTGGGTGCGATTATAGCCATGCTATTCGTCGCGGTTATATATCCAGTGAGCTTTGAGTATTACGCTGGGCAATTAACCGACCCACTCTCGCATTTGTCATTCGTTCTCGCGTTTATTTTTCTGGAAACCGAGGAGTTTGCGCTCTTGCTGACTACACTTGTTGTTGGCTCGCTAGCCAAAGAAACCGTGCTCGCGATGTCCGGGTACTACGTCCTCTTCTGCTGGAAAGAAAAGAATTATTTACTGAAGGCCATTACACTGTGTGTTGCTAGTGTAGGTATATATCTCGGCGTGCGCATGCTGGTGTTGCAGGGGAACTTGCATTACGGTCAGATCAGCGGAACCCCTCCGAACATGGTATCGCTCAATTGGCACGATTCCCGCTGGCCGGAAGGACTTCTTCTTACCGTGGGTGCATTCGTGCCCTTCCTGGTGCTCGGCTGGCGCGACACCCCCCGGTCGCTTAAACGCTTGGCATTGTTTTTGTTCCCGGTGCTCTTCACGTCAGGCCTCTTCTTTAGTTTTCTCGTGGAAATGCGTAACTTCATGCCTCTCGTGTTCGTGTTAGCGGTAATTGCGGCACGCTATTTAACCGGCCTGGGAGTTGAATCGCCGGTCGCTCTCCGGGAGTCAGGTGACTCTCCCATTCCGAGCGCCGGTCGGCCAGGCTGAAGCGATCGTTGCTTCTTTTGTCCCGACGCTCGACGCGTCGGTTGTGCGCCTGATTCCGCAGAATTCCTCGCAGAAAATTTCCATTCCTTATTCCGAAATCGCCGCCCTGGCGTTCAGCGGACGAGATACCGCCGCCGGCAAGAGATGGGAAGCCTGGGTCCGCAAATACTGGGAGAAGAAAGCCGCCGGCGAGAAGGGCATCGCGCTGGAACCGGAGAAGTTGGAGTAACGACTCTCATTCTCGCCTGCGCTTAACTGTCCAACGCGCTTTCACTGGTTTTGCGGGAATACTTTTGCAACAGGATCAGCGATCCCACCAGCACCAGGACCATCACCGTCAGCAGGGACAACTCGAGCAGGGTGTGGCGAAAGACGACGTCGCCTGCCTCGGGAAGTTTGGGGACCTCGGCGGTGAGCACTAGTATCCGGCGGATAACGGCGATCAGCGCCACCACTAGGAACGGTTCGGCTAGCAAGCCGTGTGCCCGAAACGACACTTGCACCGTGTACAGCAACTCAACGATCAACAGGATGAGAAGGATTTGGTCCAGCAGGCCGACTACCTGACCTTGGAGCTGGCGCGTCACAATCGCGATAACAAACGTTTTCGCGGCGACCCATAGCAGCGTGACCGAAGCAATTGTAAGAAGAACGCCGAGACCTATGTAGACAACATCCTCTACGAAGGACAGGCCCTGCACCACGATGCTGCGGCCGGGCTGGGCGATCAACTGCCGTTCTTTTGGCATGATGGTGTAATGCCTAAGATGGCTATGCTAGTTCATTTTCGGTTCTTTTGAAACTGGGACTGAAGCAGTACCCAGTATAGGCAAGTGACCACTGAAAACTCGTTCACCTAAACCGCAGCGGCGAGAACGGCTCCAGATCAAAGTCTGGTGCGCGTCCCCTCAATAGCTGGCTCATGATCAGAGCCGCCGCCGGCAAGAGCTGGGAAGCGTGGGTCCGCAAGTATTGGGAGAGGAAGGCCGCCGGCGAGAAGGGTATCGCGCTGGAGCCGGAGAAGCTGGATTAGGTTCTCTTTCGCGGGCTGGATCCCAGGTACACAGTCCCTGCCCGCGCAAAAGAATAAATAGGAAGAACTGGGTATTTGAATCCCGCGCAAATGCTTGCCTGAACGTACGAAAAAGCGCACGCTTGTAGACATGATCACCATCAATGCCGGCGAGGCCCGCGAGAAGCTGTACCGGCTGCTCGATGAAACGGCGGCCGCCCACGAACCGGTTCTCATCACTGGCCCGCGCTCCAATGGCGTACTCGTTGGCGAAGAAGACTGGAACGCCATCCAGGAGACCCTTCATTTTCTGTCGATCCCAGGCATGCGTGAATCCATCCGGGAAGGACTGGCAACGCCGGTGGATGAGTGCGAGAAAAAACCAGGTTGGTGACGCGGTGTGAGGCTCTCTCGTGATGTCTAGACTGCACCGCAGCGAAACCGGACAGCCGCCCCGTGCTCTCTGTGTCTCCGTGGTGAACTTCACCCAAACCGCAGCGGCGAGAATGGTCCCAAATCAAAATCCGGCGCGCGCCCGCTCAATAGCTGGCTCATCACATGCGCGGTGATCGGCGCCAACAAAATTCCATCGCGATAGTGACCTGTCGCCGCAAAATATCCTGGCAACGCGGTTGGCCCGAGGATGGGGAGATCGTCGGGCGAACCTGGACGCAATCCGGCCCAAACTTCATGAATGCGCATGTCGCCGATCGCGGGCGCGACATTGGCAGCGGCCCGGTGCAATCGCTGAACGGTGACGGGATCCACGCGCTTGTCGAAGCCAGCCTCTTCCACGGTCGCGCCAAGGACGATGCGCCCGTCGCTGCGCGGAACGATGTACACCTCGGGCGTGCGGATAACGTGCTGGATCAGCGGCCCCGGGCGATGCGGTCCCGGTGGAGGCACCACGCAGACCACCTGTCCTTTCACCGGACGAGTGGGCACGCCGAAGGGTTGAATCATCGACGCCCAAGCTCCAGCGCAGTTCACGACGACGTCGCCGGCGTAAAAAGATTTCGCGGTGCGCACGCCGGCGGCGCGACCTGCCAGCACAGCCACTTCGTTGACAGGCGAGCCTGTGACGAAGTCCACGCCGGAATGTCTCAAAGTCTTCTCCAGCGCGCTGCCCAGTTTTCGAGGATCGACGCTGCTCTCCGGCAGGAAGAAGCTTCGCCCGCGCAGACTGACAAGCGGCTCGAGGCGCGCGAGTTCTTCGTCGCCGATGGCGCGAGCCCCCTCACAGCCTGGCGACTCATCCTCTTCGAAGAACGCCAGGGTGCCGGCGTTGCGCAGGTCGGGCGACTCGAACGATGCCTCGCGCAGCTCGCGGACGAACTCCGGATACATGCGGGCGCTCGCGGCAATCAGCGAAGCCAATGCGGGCGGGTTGTGCGGATCGCAGTGCGCAATCATGCCTCCCGCGGCGTGGGTAGCTTCGCGCGCCGGCTCGCTCTTCTCTACGATCAGCACGCCGGCGCCGTCACGCCGCAAGCGCCACGCCAGCGAAAGTCCAATGACACCTCCGCCAATGATCACAACGTCCCAAGTTTTCACGATTCGATTGTAGTGCAGGTGGCGAAGACGAGCCTGCATCGCGGCAGTTCGCTTCTGGAATTGTCATTACGAGCGAAGCGAGGAATCTGCTGTTATTGCGACCTGCTGCCCAAAGGGTTACTGACTCGTCTGTAAGATGCTCATTGACAGGGCATTCTTACTCCCCGAGAATTGGCAATAGCAGGAAAGGATTTATAGATGCTCCTAGAAGGTGAGAGTAATTCTCCCGAAAACACTTACGTTCCTCCGCCATCGCGCCGGAGCGAAATTCTCAAGTACGTCCTTATCGCTGTCGGCATCATTTATGTGATCGCGTCGCTGTACCTCATCTATGACATGAGGACACGTTTGGCGGCGATGGAACAAAGACAGCGAACGCTGGAAACCGCTCAGGTCGAACTGGGAAACCGCATTCACACGACATCGTCGGAGTTCAAACAGGCCCTAAGTTCGGAAGTGGGCATGACCAAGCAGGAGCTCGCCCGTCGGGCCGCCGAATTGGATCGCCAACAGAAGGCTGCAGCCGCCAAGCTTTCCGCGGCACAGAGCCAGCAAGGACAGCAAATTGCAGCGGTGAGTGGCGAAGTCAGTGGAGTTAAGACAGAAGTCGGCGCAGCCAAAACCGATATCCAGAGGACGCAGACCGATCTTGCCGCCACCAATGCCAAGCTGGAGCGCGCTATTGGCGATCTCGGCGTGCAGAGCGGACTCATCGCGCACACTGCGGCGGAGCTCGATATTCTGAAGCGCAAGGGGGACCGTAACTATTACGACTTCACCCTGCAAAAGGGCGCGCGTACTCCGGTCTCGACTATCAGTTTGCAATTGAAAAAAGTGGACCCCAAGAAGAGTAAGTTCACGCTGAACGTGATCGCGGACGATCATATGATCGAGAAGAAGGACCGTACGGTTGGGGAGCCGCTGCAGTTCTATACGGGGCGTGACAAGATGCTGTACGAGTTGGTGATTTTCACCGCTGCCAAGAACAGCATCACCGGGTATCTGGCTACTCCCAAGACCGCACCGACGCCGGTGACGCCGTAGAGCGGGTGTGGAAACTCATCTCACCGGGGCCCGCGAAAGCGGGCCCTTTGGGGTTATAGGTGTAGGGAGAAGTACTTTCGCCGCGCTCCGGTTTTTAAGGTTGGCTTCAGCTTCGTAACACATAGTTGCGATATATCGGTAGTCGCATCTAATGTAATGAGAGGCGCGAAACACCGGAGTGTGATCAGGGTTTAAGCGAGTGTCAGTGATGTTCGTTCTCAGCGATTGCGGTTTACAGGAAGTTCGCCTCTGAGATAAGGAACAGAAGTAAGGGTCGGAGGCGGAAGGAGTTTCAAAATGAAATCACGGCGGCTTGGATGGATACTCGCGGTGCTGCTATTGGTTGCGAGTTCAGCGGGAACAATTCTGGCGCAAGACCAGGACCAGGAGAACGCTCCGCCACCGGCCAATGCGTCGGTGCAGAACAACGCTCCGGACAACAACAACCCTCCTGGACCGGACAATGCTCCCGGACAGCAAGTGCAGGATCCTCCGGGACGAGTGGCGCGCGTGCAATATATGTCCGGCGAAGTTTCCATGCAGCCCGGCGGCGTGAACGATTGGGTTGCGGCCAGCACGAATCGGCCACTTACGACGGCCGATCGGGTTTGGACGGACAAGAACTCGCGAGCAGAGTTGAATGCGGGTGATGGTTTCCTCCGCATGAATTCCGAGACCAGCCTGACGCTCAGCAACGTCAGCGACAATACGGTCCAGCTCGAACTTGACCAGGGTGTGCTGGAAGTCACGGTCCGCCACCTGGAGAGGGGCGAGATTTACGAAGTTGATACGCCTAACCTCGCCTTCACCGTGATGAAGCCCGGTGTCTATCGTTTCGACGTCAATCCGACTCAAGATCAGACGTGGGTCACCGTCAGGAGTGGATACGGCGAAGCCACTGGCAAGGGAAGTGCGGTGCGGGTCAACTCCGGTCAACAGATGCGCTTCAGTGGCAGCAATTCTTTGCAGCACATAGCCGAGGCGGCGCCGGCTCGCGATGGTTTCGACGACTGGGCGCAGGTGCGCGACAAACGACTGGCCGATTCTGTGTCCGCGCGCTATGTTTCGCCGGGGGTAATCGGTTATCAGGATCTCGACTCCTATGGCGTCTGGCAAAACTCTCCCGTGTACGGCTCGGTTTGGGTACCCACCTCGGTTCAAGCGGGTTGGGCGCCCTACCGCTACGGTCACTGGGCGTGGATTGAACCTTGGGGATGGACTTGGGTGGATGACGCTCCCTGGGGATTTGCGCCTTTCCACTATGGACGCTGGGTGGACTGGAACGGCGGATGGGGCTGGGCTCCTGGACCTGGCGGATACTGGAACCCTTATTACTCTCCGGCCCTGGTAGGCTGGATCGGGGGAGGCGGCTTCGGAGTCGGTTTTGGGTTCGGCGGAGGCTGGGGCATCGGCGGCGGCTTTGGCTGGTTCCCGTTGGGCTGGGGTGAACCGTTCTTTCCCCGCTATTGTGGCTGGGGACGGCGCGGATGGGGACATGGTGGCGGATGGGGATATCGCGGCGGACACGTAAGCAACGCCTATCTGCGCAATGTCAACGTCACCAATACGCACATTTCGAATATTCACAACATCACCAACAACTACCGCAACAACAATTTTGCCGGGACGCACTACGGCTTCCGTAACGCGGCGGGTGCGGTCACGGCCGCTCCAAGATCTGCGTTTACCTCGGGTGCAGCGATCAACCGGGTGGGCACGGTGGTTCCGAAGTCAGCACTCGGTAGGGGACAACTTGTCAGCGGTGCCGATGTGTCTCCAACTAAACAATCCGTTCTTGGCGGACACACTCCCGCGACCCGTGGCATCCCTCCAGCTTCGGCAACGAACCGCAGCGTCGTGACCCACATGACGCCTCCGGCACGCCCCGCTGGCTTCAACGGGAACCAATCTCCGATGGCGAGAGGGAATGCGGCTTCGCCAGCGCAGCATAACGTGAATTCTTCGCACTCGCCTAACGGCGTTCCGACAGCGAATGCCGGCGCAGGGACGCATAACGTACCGAGACCACCCAACCGTGCCCAAGAGGCAAAGGCCGCGGCACCTGGGAATCCAGCCGGTCGCGCTGTGCCCCGGCCCCCTGAGCGCAACGACAACTTCGCGCGAGGCAACACCAATAATGTGAACGGGCGCACGCCCGCGACCACTCCTCAGCACAACCCGCCGGCTTATTCGACGGGGCGCTCCACACCTAACAACTCGTCTGTGCCGCGTCCACCGCAGACGTACCAACCGAATCGTCCGGCCAGCGGAGTGCCGCACCAGCCGTCGGCGATGCAGCAGTCGGCTCCATCGCATCAATCGGCGCCCGCTTCGCGTTCGGCGCCCGCAGGTCGCGTGGCTCCGAGCAGATCGGAACCTAAGGGGTCGGGCATGGCTTCTGCGTCAAGGCCGCCTGCTGGATACGCGTATCGCGCAGCGCCGGCGTACTCGCCTTCGGCGCGATATGGATCGGCCGGCTCGACAAATGGCTATGCGGGAGGAAGCAGCCGTGGATCGTATCCAGCAGCTTCTGGCTCCAGCGCGGGCCGCAGCTATGGATCCAGCCCGGCTTACAGCAGCCGTGGCGCCGCGCCAGCTTACTCGGCTCCGCACTCTTCGGGCGGCTCTGGCGGAGGGTATCGCTCCTCAGGAGGCGGTGGAGGTGGCGGGGGATCGCACTCCTCCGGTGGCGGTGGCGGTGGTGGAGGCGGCCACAGCGGAGGCGGCGGACATCGATAACGCATTTTGAGCAAGCGATCGCAGCATGGGCGGCCCGCAAATGGCCGCCCTTTTGTTGTGCCTTAAGGATGTGTGAGAACTCGTTTCGAGTTGGCACGGTGGAACGGATGGCGCAAAATCGAGCCCCGCAACCAGGGTCCCCATTTCGCGCCGCTTTTGCGCGAAATGGGGTGGAGGAGGGGCGAAATTGCCGTTAGCCCAGGGCGGAAGCCCTGGGTAGAGTGGGAAAAAATAACGAGTCCCGTAGCCGGGGTCCCCAACAAGCACCCCGCCGTGGCGGGCTTGTTGGGGTGGTTGAGGGACGGCACGCTTCTCACACACCCCTCAAGGCCATAATTTCTGTGTCGTTCGATTGCCTTGCTTGTGACGGCTGAACAT
>DATCCF010000401.1:0-4285 GCA_036511435.1 Terriglobales bacterium
GAAAACCCGGGCGGTCGATCTGCTGGAGAAGGCCGTGGCGACAGCGATCGCCGCCGTTACGCCTCACAACGCCACCGCTTGGTTTCGCCACTGTGGGTATTTATTATCGGATACAGCTACCCCGGAACCGCTCTAAAGCGCTGGGCTAAGCTCTTTCGCCCCCTTCGGGGCTGGGTTTTGCGTAATCTTTCCGCCGTGCCAACCCAAAACGAGTTCTCACAGAGGCTCTAAAGGGGGTGTGTAGGAACTGTGCCGTCCCTAAAGGGACTCGGATCTACTTGCCACTCTTCCCAGCACTCCGCCTGCGGCTCCGTGCTGGGCTAAACTGAGCCGCGCCTACCACCACCCCACTTCGCGCAAAAGCGGCGCGAAGTGGGGGCCCCGGCTACAGCGCTGGATTTTCGGCTAGCAGATTCCACTGGCAAATACCAAGTGTCGTTCTCACTGAAGCCCATTTCAAGATTGGACTAAAGGGCGTGTGTGTGAACTGTGCCGTCCCTGAAGGGACTCGGATCTATTTTCCAGCTTACCCAGCGCTAAAGCGCTTTCGCCCCATTCGGGGCTGGATTTTGCGTAATCTTTCCACCGTGCCAACCCAAAACGAGTTCTCACATACGCTATAAAGGCTCGCACCACCCGAATGTCACTTCTTGAGAAGTCTAAGGGCGATCGATCTCGATACCCTTAATGCGGGGCCGAAGATCTGCTCTACCCGCACTGGGTCTACACCAACGCTGACACCGGTCTAACGCCGAACCCCTAGCCCCTGACCCCTAGCCCCCAGCCCCTGATCCCTAACCTCTAGCCCCTAGCCCCTACTCTTTCACCGCGATCCCCAAGGTTTTCATCTTGCGATACATGTGGCTGCGTTCCAGTCCCAGCACCTCGGCGGTACGGCTGACGCTGCCGTGGTTTTCATCCAGCTTCTTTAGAATGTAGTCTCGTTCGTAAGCGGCGCGCGCCTCGTGCAGGCTGGAGAAATCGCCCAGGCTGCGGCGGCCACTCTCGCGGTAAATGAGGGTGGGCAGATGCTTGCGATCGAGTTTGATCACCGCTGGATTCATAATCACGATGCGCTCGATCAAGTTGCGCAATTCGCGAACGTTGCCTGGCCACGAATAACGCACAAGGGCATCGAGGGCTTCGTCCGCGATCTCCTTCGGACGGCGGTTATAAGTCTGGGAAAACTCCTTTAGAAAATATCGTGCGATCTGCGGAATGTCCTCTTTGCGCTCGCGCAGCGGCGGCACATAAAACGGGATCACATTCAGCCGGTAGAAAAGATCTTCGCGGAAGTTTCCCTTGGAGATTTCCTCTTCCAGGTCCTTGTTGGTGGCCGCGATCACGCGGGCATCCACGGTGATGGGCTCTTCCTCGCCGACCGGCGCAAAACGCCCTTCATCGAGGGTACGCAGCACCTTGGACTGGGTTTTGAGACTCATGTCGCCGACCTCGTCGAGGAACAACGTTCCCCCGTCGGCCTTGTGGAATTTGCCTTCTTTGTCGACGGCCGCGCCGGAGAATGCGCCCTTGCGATGTCCGAACAACTCGCTCTCGATGAGATCTTCGGGAATCGCCGCGCAGTTGACCTCGACGAACATCGCGTCTTTGCGCAGACTCTGCGCGTGGATGGCGCGCGCCGCCAGTTCCTTGCCGGTGCCCGATTCGCCGTAGATCAAGACGCGGCCGTTGGTGGGGGCCATTAGCGCGATCTGCTGGCGCAGCGCTTTCATGGGGATGCTGTCGCCGACAATGACGCTTCGTGCCTGGAACTGTTTCTTGTATTCCAGGTTCTCGCTGCGCAACCGTTTGGCTTCGATGGCGTTCTTCAGGACGATCAACGTGCGCTCGATGGACAACGGCTTCTCGAGAAAATCGAAGGCGCCCAGCTTGGTGGCCCGCACCGCGGTCTCGATGTTGCCATGTCCCGAGATCATGATGATTTCGGGATGGTCCTCGGTCTCGAGCAGCTTTTCCAAGGTTTCCAGACCGTCGACTCCCGGCAGCCAGATATCGAGCAGCACGACGTCCACCGACTTGTGGCGGAGCGTGTCCAAACACTCCTCGCCGCTTCCCGCAAGGAGCGTCTTGTAGCCCTCATCCTCCAGCACGCCTTGCAGCGCGCTGCGGATTTGGGACTCGTCATCCACGATCAGAATGGTTTGCATTTTGCTGGCCAGCCGCCGCGGCCATGTCCTGGGCCAAGGGCAACTCTACGATGAATCTGGTTCCCACGGGGGAATTCTCTTCCACGCGAATCGACCCGCGATGATCTTCCACAATGCGGCTGACAATCGCGAGACCGAGCCCGGTGCCGCGCCTCTTGGTAGAGAAGTAGGGCAGGAAAAGTTTCTCCTTCACCTCGGAAGTGACACCATGTCCGCTGTCGGCAACCACGATTTCGACCGAGTCCCGTTCCCCAATGAGCGTAGTGGAAATGTGGATTTCCTTCAGCAACGAATTCTGCATGGCTTCGGCGGCATTGTCCACCAGGTTGGCGATAGCCCGCTTCATGGCGTCGGGATCGGCCTGGACCGGCGGCAAGTCGGGCGCCAGGAATCTCTGTACTCGAATCCCATCGAGTCTGCCATCGAACATGGCCAGCGCCTGATTGACGATGCTGTTGATGTCGGAAGGCTGTGGCTGCGAGGCTGGGAAGCGGGCGAGCGCAGAGAATTCGTCCACCAGGGTGCGGACCGTTTCCACCGACGAGCCGATGGTCTCGGAGCATTGCCGGATTACCTTGAGCGAAGCCGCATCGGGAGGCGTTCCGCGTTCGAGGTGGCGGCGAATGCGCTCGGCCGACAAGGCAATCGGAGTGAGCGGGTTCTTGATTTCGTGCGCAATGCGGCGAGCCACCTCACGCCAGGCGGTCTGCTTCTGCGCGCGTAACAGATCGCTGAGGTCTTCAAACACCAACACGTATCCCATCCGCTGGCGGGGGCCATCGTTGGCAGGCGACAAGGGCGGATCGAGCGAGGCGACGGTCACCGCTACGTTCAGGGTTACGCGCGAGGTGACGATCTCCATCTGGCTGGTCGTGGTTCCCATGCGGTCGGCTTTGCGCAGCAGGTGCTCGAGATCGGATACGGCTTCTTCTGGAAAGAGGTCGTGCAGGGTCTGCTCGGAATGAGTCGAGTCCTCATCGAGCCGGAGCAAGCGGCGGGCCGCCCGGTTGGAATGAAGGATGTGGCGCGAAGCGTCCAGCGAAAGCACGCCGGAAGGAACGCTCTCCAGAATGGTCTCAATATGGCGGGTGCGCTGCTCCAGTTGCACATTCACGTCGGCCAGGTCGCGGCGTGAGGCTTCAATCTTTCCCCGGCTGGCTTCCAAGTCGGCAGCCATATGGTTGAACGATTCCACCAACTGTCCGATTTCGTTGCCTGCCTGCACGTCCACCCGGTAGTCGAGGCGCCCGCGGGAAATTTCGTGGGTGGCTTCGGCCAACGCGACCAAAGGACGGGTCACCATCTTCGACAGATACAAAGCCAGCCAGGTCGAGGCGAACAGCACGGCGACGGTAAGCAGCAACAGAAAACCCATATAGGTGCGGCGCAGGCGCCGCCGCTGCACGCGCAGGTTACCGTATTGCTCCTGGCTGCGTTCCACGTCGCGCAGCGTGGACGAATAATTTGCCGGCAAAGGCATGGCCACCAGGATCTGCCCGTTCGGTCCCACCCGGGCGCGGCCCAGGACATAGGTTTCACCGAGAATTTCAAACGACTTCGCCTGGCCCGGCAAGGCGGGCTTCAAGGGCAGGTTGTGGCGCAGCAGGGGCCACGCTTCCGGAGCATGGAAGCTGGCTTCGGCACGGTCATCAACGATGGCAAAGGCGAAGCCGCCTTGCAGAGTAATTTCACTGCGGCGAAACTCGTCCATCACCAAAGTGAAATTTCCCGTTTGGAACGACTTGTGCGCGTCCGGCATCGAGGCAATGCGCTGCGCCTCAACCCCGGCATTGGTGGAGGCGTATTCCGTCAGCAAGGAGATGATGACATTGGTGCGGTACTGCACCTCTTCCACCGGCCGGGAGAACCATTTTTCGATGGAGCGATTGATCAGACCGTAGGAGAACAGGAACAAGAAAATCACCGGTCCCAGCGAAAGCAGTAACGCTCCCAGGACCATCCGGCTGCGAAACTTGGAGCCGAGAACGCCGGTCTTGCGTTCCGCGTAGAGCCGCAACAGAGTGCGCAGCAAGACGAACGTGAGCGCTACGAATAACAGAAAAATCAGCGCCGAAACCGCGGCAAAGATCAGCGTCTCTTCGCTGGTATCGGGCTGC
>DATCCF010000402.1:0-5454 GCA_036511435.1 Terriglobales bacterium
CGGATTCATCGTGACCAACCTGGAAACTCCGAGCCGAGCGGTAGTGCGGTTCTATAACAAGCGGGGGACGGCAGAGCAATGGATCAAGGAGGGCAAGCAGGCGGTGAAGATGACCCGCCTCTCCTGTCACCGTTTTCGCTCAAACCAGGTACGGCTGGGATTGAGTGTGCTGGCTTACAACTTGGGCAATTTGTGGCGGCGGCTGGCGTTGCCCAAGCGCATCGAGAACTGGTCGCTGACCAGCTTGCAGCAGCGGCTGGTGAAGACGGGTGGACGGCTTGTGAAACATGCCCGCTATTATTGGCTACTGTTGGCGGAGAGCCATCTGACGAAACAGTTGTTTGGCAGTATGCTCCGGCGGATTGCCGGGCTGTCGCTTCCGGCGGGATAGCCGAGGCTGTGGGAGCCGGAAAATCGATCCAGAGCTAAGAGCGGACGAAGGGGTGTCTGACAAAACCGGATGGAAAGGCGCGGTCGGCAGTTGCGGGACTCGCGACGTGGCACACGGGAGCCTGTGCCACGCCCTGGACCCGGCCAAAGAAAAATATTTACGCGCTGGAGTCCCTAAACGGGTATATAGTCTCGGCTGTTGGGAGCTAAAACGGAAATTCCGGCTTGAAGGCAACGATTAACGATTCCCGCGCAAAAAGAAAAGCGCCTGCGACCTTCCCGCAGAGCGCGATGCAGCGCAGATTGATTTCCTGGACCGGCGTTTAGCTATTTCTTCTTCTTGCTTTGATTACTGCTGTTCACAACCCTGAGGTTGTTCGTAACCTGGAAGGTGCCCGGAACCTGGTTGGCGCGCATACCTGCCAAGCCCTTGTCGGTTTCGTTATCCACCACACCGTCGAGCGTGACACGTCCACCCTTTACGATGATGTGGATGGGCGGAACGGCCATGCCTCCATACTTAAAGAGCGGACCATAGCTGTAGATGCTCTGGTAGACGGCCCGTCGAATACGGTCGTCCATTGTGCTGGGCGGAAGGACCTCAATGTTGTTAACCACCTTCTCCACGCCTTCGATGCGCTTCACGGAGTTCCCAGCATCGGATTTCACAACCGGTTGCACGACCTGTCCTTCCAGAATGACGGTACGTCCGTCAACGCGAAAGGCCAGATTGTCGAACACGCCGTAGTACGGCAGCATGATTAACTCATGGCGAACCTCCTTGACGAGCCGGTCCTGGCTCTCTGGACTGAGCGTTTCATTGGCTGCCTGAGATTGCGCAGCACTGTTCGGTTGGGTCTGGACAGACTGATCGTTGGACGGGACGGGCGGCGCCTGTTGCGCTACTCCAAGAACGGCGAGACCCAACAGGGCCAGGAAAACCAGGCCCAGGGTTCTGTGAGTTCTATGCATGCTTCCTCCTAATGCGTCAGAAACTCTACCTCAGAATGTCGAAGCTGCCAACTTGCGACGCATCGCACATTAGATGCCGCAACTGCGTATAACTGTGGCCTCATTGCTTGATGTATGCAAATCAGCGCCGGGCTCGGCAAATGGAGGAAATCCACGATTACAACACGGGGATTGAGCCTTACTCTCCTGCGATTCTCACGACCGCGCTTGTGCTCGGATACTTCGTCAATCGCAAGCTAGGAAATCGGGCTGCACAATGGGTCTGGGTATCGGGGCTTCTTTGGTTGTTATTTGGAGCCTACGACGAAAGCAGATACTGGGCCAACAGTTTCGCAGCGAGTCGCCTTAGCTATGTCATGGACAATTTCTTCGGCCCGACCCTTAAATGCAGCGGCAGTGAGTGTTTTTGCGAGATGCTTTTCACCACTGCTTTCTCTGCCACAGTGGGTTATTCCGCAGCCGCAGCATTCGGTTTGCGCTCGCATCGGAAGCGGCAGCAGCTTGCGTAATGCTGCTTTGATGCTACGAGGTGAACAATGGCTATCGAGAAATCCCCATCTCACAAGTAATTTCTGCCGTCACAATTGCCTGTGAAATGGGCCCCCTTGAAAAGAGCCGCAACTTGTTGGAAAGAGCCTCTAATCCAGCAACGGCGACCCCCAAAAACATCCGACCGCCGTGCCGTCGATAGTCGTAGGGCATGTAGGTGCTATGCTATCCTGCTGGACATGAGCTCGGGTCAGAGTTTAAGGGCTCACATGAAAAAACTGCCACTCTGCTTTTTTCGCCGTCGCCGCGGTTTCCACTGGTGGATTGCCCGGGTCATTCCTTGTTATGCGCTTCTTTACGCGATGGGGTTTGCCGTGGCGGCGTGCGGCGACGACCGGCCGGCGGCGGGGAAAGGCGCGGCGGTCTATGGGCAATTGAAGGCGTTTGCCCTGGGATACCGCAGCGTGCGGGCGGAGAACCTGGTGCTGAAGAAAGACCGGGTTACGCTCACCTTCCGCGACGGCATGTTGTACTTTCCCGCGCCTGTAGAAGGAAAAGTGCGGGGCGCGGTTTTTCTGGGGACAGGTACCTTTCAGGCGGCGGTGCCTCCGAATGAGTTCGAGCTAAACAACGTGCGGCGGCTGTTGAAGGCGGACGAAGTCACCTCGGACTTCAAGACGGCCGTGTTGCGGTTCACCGACGATACCTATTCCGTTCTGGGAGAGGGTTCGCAGCAAGGCTCGGCGCCGCCTCCGGCTGCAGCCAAGCTGGCCGCGGAGTTGGATGCGCGGGTGCTGGAGGAGACGGGAGCGAATCTTTCGGCGCGGCAGATGGTGTCGATTTTGAATCGGGAGTCTCCGGGCTTTTTCTTTGCAGAAGTCGCCGGAGGGCAAAGGCGCCGCTTTGCGTTTCTGCTGGATGCTCAATCGCGGATTCCGGTGGCAAATTTTGAAATCAATGCCGGCGAGCGCGGCCTGATCTATGCCTTCGACAAGAACCTGTCAGCTCCCGACGTTTGGATGGCTTTCCACGGGGAGGAAGAGTACGACCAGCATTTTGCCCGGTACGCGGACGCCAACGACCTAATGTTGGTGCCTCGATACGGCATGGAGGTGGACCTCACCGAGCCGAAAAAAATGTTGAAACTGACGGCGCACATGGAGTGCGTGTCGCGCACCGATCACCTGACTGTGTCGAAGGGAACGATGGGCATTGTGGCGATTGCGGTGCAGGGTAAAGATTCGCCAGTGCGGGTCAAGCTCCCGGGGCGGCCGCAAAAAGTGGAGCTCGATCCGGAATTGTGGGTGCTTTCGGAAAAGACCTCGACCAGCGGCAAGCATTGATGGGACCAAATAAAAAGCTGGGAGATCACCCCTGCCTGAAATTGTGCGGGTCCACAGCAGCCGGCATCCTCGGCATCGGTGTCGGCGTTTTCCCACCTTGGAGCGGCAGGTCCGCGATGCCTTAACGCAAGTCAACCTGAGAAAAGGAGACTCATCATGGCGACCTCAAGGCAACACGGGATTGGGATTTTCGAGATCGGTTGGCCAGCGGCGCCTAGCGCGCTCGCGATGGTCATCGTGTTTGTGCTGGCGGTGTTATTAACACCATCCGCGCAGGCCCAGACGTACAGAGTGATTCACAACTTCACTGGCGGAAATGGCGGAAGGGACGGAGCGATACCCGAAAACGGTTTGACCAGGGATAACGCCGGAAACCTCTATGGCACAACCCTGCACGGAGGAAATGGACCATGCACCGGAGACGATGGACTCAGCGGCTGCGGCACAGTCTTTCAGTTGAAGCATGTGGGATCCGGCTGGATCTTTAATCCGATCTATGACTTCGTTGGCGGCAGCGACGGCGCTGGTCCCTGGGGCAGAGTAATCTTCGGGCCGGACGGAAGTCTCTACGGCACGACCACGGCAGGAGGGGAAGGAGACTGCCAAGCTTACGGGTACAGCGGCTGCGGCACGGTCTATCGCCTGAGCCCACCGGCGCACATGTGCGCCGCATTTTCCTGTCCGTGGACGGAAACCACGCTTTATCGCTTCAGCGGAAGCCTTACCGGAGTGCTTCCCAACGATACGGTCGTCTTCGACCAATCGGGCAGCCTCTACGGCACGACGTACTATGGGGGCCTTGGGCGCGGCGTTGTTTACAAGCTGACACCCTCGGGTGGCGGCTGGACGGAAAGCGTGATTTACAACTTCGGCAGCGGCGGCGACGCGGGTGGTCCCCTTACCGGTTTGACCATCGACCACGCTGGCAACCTCTACGGTACAACCAATGGTGGGGGCAGCTACGGCTATGGCACGGTGTACGGATTGACTCCCTCCGGGTCTGGCTGGGTGGAGACTGTTCTCTACAGTTTTCAAAACGGGAGCGATGGAGGTGGTTCGGCGGCGGGCCTGATCCTTGACCACTCGGGCAATCTGTATAGCGCCACTGCATTGGGCGGTGCCGGAGGCGGGGGTGTCGTCTTCGAGCTTACGCCTTCAGACGGCGGCTGGGTGTTTAACCTCCTTTACGCGCTTTCCGGATCCGGCAGCGGTCCCTACGAGTCAGGCCCCAGTGACATCCTGGCTATGGATGCGGCGGGCAACCTCTACGGTGCGACGCAGGGCGACCCCAGCATGGGTAACTACGGCGCTGTTTTCAAACTGACGCCATCTGGAGGTGGGTGGACGTACACGGCGCTCCACGTTTTTGCGGGAGGCAGCGACGGTTCACGTCCGCGCAGCAACGTGGTATTCGACGCGAACGGCAACCTGTACGGCACAACGAGCTTCGGTGGCACAGGGTCATGCACCGGCGGATTATCCCCGGGCTGCGGCGTCGTCTTCCAGATCACCCCACCCTTCTGAAATTCCTTGCGGATAGAGCGCCGGCATTCTCGACATCGGGTGTCGGCGTTTTCCCACCTGGGAGAGGCTGGGTGCGCGATGCCATAACGCAAATCAACCTGAGAAAAGGAGACTCATCGTGGCGAGCTCAAGGCAACATCGAACTTGGATTTTCGAGATCGGTCGCCCAGGGGCGCCTATCGCACTCGCGATGGTCATTGTGTTTGTGCTGGCGGGGTTATTCACGTTAAGATTCGCTCACCCAGAGCGGTTTGTTTTGATCCGAACGGATACTTGAGTTTCTGAGTGGGCTTTCGCGCCGACCCCGAGTGATGCGAATCCCACAATCCTCATCAAGAAGCGTACGACGCGATTATCGTCTTGCACAGCTCTTCTCCACGTCGAACTTCACAACAGAATTCGTCAGAAAGAATACACATTGCACCGCCGTTGGGCTAGTAGATATTCAAATGGCAATCATTTTGTTTTCAAAAGTAGTTAGGACGCTTCGCATACCTCTTCATCTCGTAGATACAGCACGTTTTTCCATTGCATTTATGTGCTATGTTCCCGGGTCCCCAGGAGCCTTTTGGATTGAGATTTCAGGGGGTTAGAGCACTGCGTAGCCCGTGAAGCGCGTAGCGCGAGCGGGCGAAGCAGAGATGTATGGATTGCATTTTGATTGTTGGGTTTTAGCCCGCGATGCGAGCCGACGGGGAGATGTTGATTCTCGATGTGAAAAGGTTCTGGAGAGGTA
>DATCCF010000403.1:0-18730 GCA_036511435.1 Terriglobales bacterium
TCGACCCGCACAAATTCGCCGCTTGTGGCATCCACGGCAATCCGCAACTTGGCTTCGTCTTGGCTGCTTCCATAGATAACGTGCCATAGCAGTTGGTTCTTCGAGGCGTCCCAGTCGAGAACGAAGAGGACCGGTTGCTTGGGGTCCTTTTGCGTGAGTTTCTCGCCGCCGTGCTTTTGCGCCACCGAGTAAGCAGCGTCGCTGTCCACCTTCAGAAATCCGAGATCGAATACCGGGGTCGAAGTGTTACTCGGATTCCAAGTGTCTTCGGCGGAAAAGCTGACCCCTGCTTCCGGAGCGTGAGGTCCCACCAAACCCGACCAGACAAACAATTTCATCATGCGCTTAGCGGGAGAGGCAAACGAGGCGCGCCACAGGCCGCACTTGCCTTCGTTGGTGGGAGCGTCGACTGTAAACTGCGACTGCAAGCGGAACGGTTTCACGTCCGCTGCCCACATGCGAGCGGACACATACAGCTTCTGGAAGGCAGTGCGGCCGGTTTCGTACTCGGCTTGTTTCGCGGCAGGTTTGGCCGACGGGCGCGATTCATTGCTGCTGTCAGTTTTGTTGCCCGACGAACAGCCAGCCAGCAAACAAAGCAACGCAAGGCAGGAGACGACAATCTTTCTCATGAGGTCCTTAGGTGTTAGCAATTAGCAATTAGCTCTTAGCTTTTAGCTTTTAGCTTTTAGCTTTTAGCAATCAGCCTCTACCGCGGATGCCATTCTGCGGCCTGTGAGTTGCTAATTGCAGGTTACTAAAGGCTAAGAGCTAACGGCTAACCGCTCATTCAATGGGCCAGCAGGGCGACTCCAGCAGCCACAGACGCGGCAGCGAGCCAGCGGCGATGGTCCACATGCTCCTTCAAAAACACTCGTGCCGCCAGGGCGTTGGCAATGAAGGTGAGCGATGCGGACGCGGGGCCGACGATACTGACATCAGCCCACGACAGCGTCACCAGCAAACTGGCAAACGCCAACGCCATAAACAGCAGTCCCAACATGAATTGCGGACTGGCGATCACGCGCCGTATAACTTGGGAAAGACCCTGCGATTTCCGGACGGCGCCCAAGTCGCCAATCTCTTTCATCGCGCGGGACTGCAATACATCGCCGGAAGTGGCGGTGATGACGATGGCAGCGATTCCCGCCCACGTGGCAGCACCCGTCATGCGTCGCTCTCGGCGCCGGTAGCCACGGAAAGCTGTGCCTCGAGGTGTTCGTGGCTGGCAGGACGATCAAGCTTGGAATGTGCATATGCTGCCGGTGTTAGCGCAGGTCCGCCTGCCACGAAGCCAACTCCCGCCGTGATCAGTGCGATTCCCAGCCAACGCCCAACCGTCACAGTTTCATGCAGGAAAAACTTGCCCAGCAGGGCCATCAGCACATAGCTGATGGCGGTGGCCGGAAGCACGTACGTCAGATCGGCCCAGGACAGCGCGGTGAGGTAGCTGCACAGGAACAGCAGCAGCAAACCGATGCCGGTCAGCACCCAGGGATTCCACAGGGAAGCAAACAGTTGGTTCCAGTTCGCCGAAGTTACCGCCCCAAAATCCTTCATCCCGCGCGCGAGGCAAACATCGCCACCGGCACCGAAGATGACGACCGCGAAGAGGACAAGATATTTGCGAAAGGTCACGCCAACCCCTAGGCGTTGACCGGTTCAACCGTTTCCGATTTAGCGCCGGTATTGGATGTTCCACCAGCAGGCGGAGGGGTTAAACCAGCGCCCTGCTGCTCACGCGACTCCTTCACGGAACGATTGCGCGCAGCGCGCAGCTTGAGGAACGACTTCGCATCCTTGTACAGACGCTTCCGTTCAGACGAGTTGAATACGGCCTTCTTGACGATTCGGAACACGGCCTTGGGGCGGAAGTAGTATTCGTCGTAGAAACGGTGCACCATTTCCAGGATGTAGTCGCGGGAAATGCCCGGATACTCAATCATGGCGACCTGGTGGCCCATAGCGTCGACCATCTGGGAGCCTTCTGCCTTAAGGAACCCGTTTGCCTTGGCGTAATCGTAGAGCTCGGTTCCGGGGTACGCATGCGCCAGCGATACCTGAATGGTATCGACGTCCAGTTCTTTCGCGAAATCGATGGTGCGCCGGATGGTCTCCTTGGTTTCGCCAGGCAGACCGAGGATGAAGTCGCCGTGAACTATGAGGCCGAGTTTCTTGCAGTCCCTGGTGAAGTCCCGCGCCCGTTCGACGGTCGCGCCCTTCTTAATGTTCTTGAGAATTTGCTGATCGCCCGACTCGTAGCCGACGATCAACAGTCGGCAACCGGACTCTTTCATTGCCTTCAGCGTCTCGTAATCGGTGGTGACGCGTGACGTGCAAGACCAGGTCAGCTTCAGCGGCTTCAGCTTGGTGCAAAGTTCGATGGTACGGGCCTTCTGAATGTTGAAGGTGTCATCATCGAAGAAGAACTCTTTCACCCACGGCCAATATTCCTTGGCCTTCGCCATCTCCGCGGCCACTGCATCTGTCGAGCGCTTGCGCCACGGGTGTCCACTGAGGGTTTGCGGCCACAAGCAGAACGTGCACTGCGCCGGGCAGCCGCGCGTGGTGTACAGCGAGACGAACGGATAGAGCAGGAATGGCACGTTGTAGCGGCGAGGATCGATGTCGCGCTTGTACACGTCCACCACGTCAGGCAGAGCGTCCAGATCGGCTACGGCGGGACGGTCGGGGTTGTGCAGTATCTGGCCGTTCGGACCGCGATACGACACGCCGAGAATCTCATTCAACGGCTTACCATTCGCATACTCAACGACGGCGTAATCGAACTCCCGGCGCACAATGAAATCGAGCGCTGTGCCGTCCTTGAGGGACGCCTCCGGCAGGGTGGTTACGTGCGGTCCCACGAAGGCGATCTTCAGCCTGGGATTAGCAGCTTTCATGGCAGCCGCTAGCTTGACGTCGCCTTGAAAACCCGGCGTGCTGGTAAACAGGACCAGGAATTCGTAATCCCTTCCAATTTGGATGGTTTCTTGCGCGTTCACCTTGTGCGGAGATGCGTCGAGCAGACGGGAGCCTTCCAGCATGCCTGCCGGGTAAGCCAGCCAGACCGGGTACCAATAGGACTCAATCTCGCGCGTCGCGGGCCACCGAGAACTGGCGCCACCGTCATAGTTCTCAAACGAAGGGGGATTCAAAAAGAGAGTTTTCAAAGGCATAGTCTTAAGCTATCGTATCATTTGTCCCGCACTCGCGGAACCTCTTACCTTTCTTTCAGTTAGATGCATTTCGTGGTTCGCAGCGAACGGTTGATTAGCGTGGCGGAATGGCCCATTTTTCCAGTTCACCGGTAAGCCGGAGCAGTTGCAGTTCGGCCCGGCTGAGTTCGAGCTCAGCGTCAAAGTAGGCGGCGTGCTTGTCTTCGGCATCGAGGCGGGCGTTTTGCTGATCGCGGGTGTTGGCGTTTCCGGTCTCGATTCGGGCCTTCACCGCCTCCAAGTCTCCTTGAGCAACTTCCCATTCCAATTTGGCCACGTCTCGTGCTGCGGCTAGCTGTCGCAATGACCTTTGGAGCTTCAAGGCATCTTCGCTGACCTGGTTCTTTGTGATCTCTACCTGCTTCTTCGCGATCAAGGCACTGGCATCAGCTTCCTCCGCCTTGGCTTTCTGCACCGAATTGAAGATGGGGAACCTGATATTCAGGCCACCGCTGAAATTGTTCGCAGTGTAGTTACGATAGTAGAGATCGTAGTTATTGTATTTGGCTAGATAAGCGTATTGCGATGCCAAATCGATGGTGGGCATCGTCAGCGCCTTGTGTTCGCCGGTCGCTCGCGCCTGTGCGGCTGCTACCTTCTGCTCCGCCTGCTTCACGGCAAGACTATTCCCCACCGCGCGCGCCGACAGGTCGTCATCCTGCGAAATCGGGGGCAGCTCAGGCATAGATTCAGGGTCAACGGCGATGGATTCGGCGGGTAATCCCAGCAGTTTGGACAGATGCTCACGCAGCACGTCGGCCTGCCCCTGCGCCTCGGCAACTCGCAATCGAATACGAGCGGCCACCAACTGACTTTTCGTCAGGTCGAGCTTGCTGTCCACGCCCTGCCGCAGGCGCTGTTCGGTGACAAATTGTGCGTTGTCGGCTGCGCTTTGAGCTTCGCCTAACGCCTTTAGCTTGCCGGTGAGCTGATCGAGTTGCGCGTAGGTCAGTGCAGTATCCAGAATGACGGAGTCGCGCTTGTCCTGCACGTCGAGGGAAGTCGCATTCCAGTCGATCTTGGCAGCCTTAAGGAACTGCCGAAGTGAGCGGTTGAAGAATGACTGGACGGAGCTAAAGTTCACCGCCGATGGCGCCGAGCCTTCCAGGGTGAGCGGAAACCCATAGGAGTAACCGAGACCGGAGCCTATCGTGATTTGCGGAATGTAATTCGCCCGTACTTCCTCGTAGGCCTTGCGCGCTCGCCACTGGTTGAGCGTGGCGATGCCCATGACCCCGCTGTGCTCGAGCGCCAAGTCCACCGCCTTACGAAAGGGAATCGGTTCCGCAGTCGCAGCATCGGCTGCCACGCAAGGAACACAAGAAAGGACAAGTGCGCAGGCGACAGCGGCAACCCTCGCAGCACAACCGACCCGAGTCATTCTGGAACAGCGGGGCTTTGGGGGCATCCTCTACCTAGTGCAACAAATTTAAGATATCCGGCCTACTGAGTGCTGAAAAACTGACGTTTCGGTTAGTACGGGCCTTCAGGAGACTGTGTCGCAACCTCGTACCTATTCGCCACAGTGGAAAGAAGCCCACATAAACCAGCCCCAACGGGGGCGAAAGAGCTTAGCCCAGCCCGCCGCGGCGGGCTGGGGGAAATGGGAAATAAGACCGAGTCCCGTAGGGACGGCAGAGTCCCAGCCTAATCTCTCAGTCCTGCTTCCAAGCTGTCCATAATCAGTAGCTTTAGAGCATGTGTGTGCGAACTCGTTTTGAATCGGCACAGTGGAACGATTGCGCAAAATCCAACCCCGCAGGGGCGGAATTGCTTTTAGCCCAGGGCGTAAGCCCTGGGTAAAATGGGAAAAATTAACGAGTCCCTTCAGGGACGGAACAATTCTCGCACACCCTCTTGAGTCCCTAGGTGTTGCGCGTTGTTCAGCACTCTCTACTGCAACCGGCCAAGAGCTTTCCGGGCGCGGTCGAAACCGGATGCCAGAGCAAGCGACGCCTCATATTCCGAGGTGGCGGCCGAACCACGACCCATCTTCTCGTAGACCTGACCTAACAAGTAGTGGGCGCGGAAGGCCGGTGCATCCTCCACCAGCCCGCCAGAATCGAGATACTTCTGCAAATACTGCGCCGCTAGCGGAAAGTCACGACCGCTGAGGTACAGTTCATTGGCGGCGTCAAAATAGTTCTCGGCAGATCTGCTGGGCTGCGCCATGGCCGTCGGCACGATCTTCTGCACATCGTCGAAGCGCCCACGCAGACGGTAAAAGTCGGCTAGCTGCAACCAATAATGCACAGGATTTCGGGCTTCCTTGATAGCGCTGCGGAACTGGCTCTCCGCCTCATCGTACCGTTTTTCCTTGGCTGCGACCTCCGCCAGGATCGAATGCGCCTCCGCAGCGTCGTATTTACTGACCTGCACCGCCTGATCGCGGGCCTTGTCCAGTCCCCCACCCATGATGGCGGGAGCTTCTGTGTAGTACTTGGAGAGATCGCTGCGGGCCTCTACGTTCGCGGGATCCAGTTGCACCGCCCGCTCGAACTCATTCTTCGTCTTGCGCGCGAGTCCCGCCGCGGCGAGGGGACTCGAATCTCCCGCCTTCCTGCCATACGCTCGTGCCAGCCAAAGGTGATAACCAGAAACCTGGGGCTGTTCCGCGATCGCACGTTCGCCCCATTTCAGGGCATCGTCCCAGCGCTCCGTGGCGTAGTAGGCGCGGGACATGAGGTTGAACGATTCTGCGTCGCCGCGGTTGGACAACGCGCCGATAGCTTCATTCACGCGCCCCAGCGAGAGTAGCTGCACCGGTGCAGGATCGGTGGCGCCGATGGTCGCCATCGCCAGCAGCACAACGAGAATGGAAACTCTTGTAGACAGAGACTTCATGGATTAGCGATCTTCACTGGCATCCCCTCACGTAGGGACTGCATGTTGAGGGCTCCCAACGCCAATACCGCGTTGTCGGTGAGGCCGCTGGTGACTTGGATCCGCGTGAGGTTGGCGACTGAGGTTTTCACGCCGCGTCGCTGCAACTCTCCGTTGATCACCTGGAATACGAATTGGCCGTTGGCGTCCTGGTGTACGGCTTCTCGAGGTACGGTTAGCGCGTCCTGCTGCCGCGCGATGACGACGGCGACGCTGATGTTGGTGTTTGGCAGCAGCTTGAGATCGCTGTTCTCGACCACACAGGTCACTTCGCCGACCATTCGAGTCCCATGCTGGACCACCGTCGTCGGTAGGGCGTCCAGCGTGCCTTGCCAGACCCGCCCAGGGATGGCGTCCCACGTGACCTCAACCAATTGGCCCTTTCGTAGTTTGCCAATCTCGGGTTCGTCGACAAAGGCGCGCACTCGTACCTTGTGCAGGTCCGCCACTTGCACAAGCAGATCTCCCGCATTGACAAACCCACCTTGCCTCGCCGGCAGGGAAAAGACCATTCCTTCGCGCGGAGCGACGATGTTCGAATTTTTCAGCAGCTCCCGCGCCGCGGCCAGGGAGGCGCGAGCTTCAGCCTGCTGGGCCGTGACGTGGCCAATTTCCTGTTTTGAGTAGCGGCCATCCAGCTTCTGTTGCAGCAGTTGCACGTTGGCTTCGGCAATTTGAAACCGGCTCTGCGCGGCATCCACTTCGGCTTGCGATGCCGCCCCACTCTGCAATAGACGCTGCATCGCTTGCAGATTCCGTTGGGCCGCATCCCGGTCGGCCTGGGCCTTTACCAGAGCATTGCGAGTGGTAAGCAATTCGTCCTTCGTGCCACCGTTTTCCACCGTGTTCACATCGACTTCCGCGCCCTTCAACTGCGCCTCGGCTCGAGCTGCTTGCGAGCGGGCATTAGCATCTTCGAGTTGCAGAAGTAATTGTCCAGGCTTCACCCATGAACCCTGCTGCACGTATATCTTTTTCACCGTGGTGGCCATGGGCGCGTAAGCTTCGAAGTTGTTCAGAGCCTCGATCTTGCCGTTGGTGGCAATGCTTTCGGTGATGGTTTGGCGATCGGCGCGACCGACCCGGACGGCGACTTGAGAACGGCGCAGGGACACAAAAGCCGCGAGCACTACCACCGCCACCGTCAGGCCAATAACGATGCCCCAGGTCCGCCTTCCGCTTACGCGGCCATGGCCGTTCTCAGTTGCAGCTGCCATTTTTTCTCGAATCTATAAGTATAACGTAGGACACAACTTCCCCCCTCGACCGTGTGCGGCCTTTCGTGCAGCGGCGAAACCGCTGACCATGGTCACTCCACCACCCTATGTTGATGTTCGAGCATTCCCCGAAGACGCAGCGCGCGCGGCATGCCTCAGACTTTGACTCGCGAGTTCTCATCTCGATAGCGCAGCGCGTATCGCTACAATAGGTCCATGGCAAAGAGCGCACGTTACACTCCGGAACATGCTGAGGCTGGTCTCTCCGCTAAATTTCCGGAAATCGAAACCTGGCCGAACCAGTTTCCCGGCTACGAGATTGTGATTGATATACCCGAATTCACCTCCGTGTGTCCCAAGACCGGCCTGCCCGACTTCGGGACGCTGTGGATTCGCTACATGCCCGACAAGGCCTGCCTCGAACTGAAGTCGCTAAAGGAATACTTGATCGGCTACCGCAATCTTGGCATCTTTCAGGAAAACGTCGTAAACCGCGTTCTCGAAGACGTCGTGCGCGCCAGCAAGCCGAAATGGGCTGAAGTCAAAGGCGAGTTTCGTCCGCGTGGAGGCATCGGCACGGTCGTGATCGCGCGCTACCCGAGACCCAGAAACTAGAAGCTATCTCATAAATTCCGCTTTGCAGGGGCAGGGCTTCGGCGGCTGCTGAAAAAGTCTGGAGAACGCTTTTGGTGGGAGCCCCCTGCTTCAGCAGGGGGAAGCTGGACTTTAGTCCAGCGGAAAAGCGTTCGATTTCAAGAATGGGCTTTAGCCCCGGGTTTTCGGATCCCCAGCGCTAAAGCGCGTGATCAAAGTCCAACTTTTCCCGGAGCGCTGAAGCGCTCCTTCCCCCGCATAAATGCGGGGGCTCCCACCAGGAATACATTCCACGAGTTATGCTCTGACTTTTTCAGCAGCCTCTTCAGCCGTGCCGCAGATGGCCCTTTTCGACCGGGCTTTGGCCCCTGAGGTACTTCGCTTTCGGGCCTCTCCGCCATTTATGAGATGCCTCTAGTACCGGCGTTTTGGATTAGTACGTGCCCTCCCGCCGCGTCCCAAAATACTTACGCACTCCGAACGCGTTGTAGCGGCCCCAGGGACCATTCGGACCCAGCCATGCCGGACCCAGGGGTTGATCGCGCGCTCCGAACCGCTGCATCTGCGGATGACCGGTTACGCGAAATTCAAAGCGCTTGGGCAGATCGATTCCGACGCCCCAGGAGTACTCCATGCCAATTCCGCTCCACGACCAGGTGTACAGCGTTTGAGGAATATTCTTGCCGAACAGAAATGTGGGGTCGTAGAAGAAATTGAGGCGGCGTAGTACGGTCCGGCCGAATGGACGCAACTCCACCGCCCCCGAGATCATGTAGCGCCCAAAGGCGCTGCACTGTGAGTGCACGCCCCCGTACTGTCCCGCGTTCGCCGCGCACAGGTTGGGATCGGTCTCGTTGTGCGGGGGAGTGATGTCGAATTGCGCCCATCCCCAGTACCAGTCCTTGGGAAAGAACATGCGGTCCGAATTAGCCGCTGGTTTGGTATTGGCCGTTGGCTGCGAATCGGCCACGGCGTTCGCATCGATTGCCGGCCTCGAATCTTGTGCCAGCAGGGTGACCTGCAACATCAGACAAACCAGGAACAGCAGCAATCGTTTCATACACTCTCCACGACGATAAATTGGGTACGACTGAGAAGGGTGGGACAAGTGCCATGCCTCGCCGGCTCGCCCCGGTGGGAGCAGGCGGAAAGGTGGCGCGGCTAGGACCACCGCGCGCGTTCACTGGCCGATTCTTCTCCACGAGAGAGTATCTCGGTATCGTCAGCATGGGAAGGGTTTTCGCAGCGGCTGCACAGGCTGCTGAAAAAGTACGTTTCATCAGTTGTTTGAAGGGGCGCACCTTTAAAGCTTGCCCTAAGCCTACCGAAGGGTGCGCTGCAAAGCTCTTCATTTTTGTCATCACGAGTGTCACATGGGCCTGCGGCCCACCGATAGGGATGAAAAAACTTTTTCACTGTCATCCCTCAACCTCTGTCATCCTGAGCGGGCGCAGCGAGTCGAAGGACCCCTATACTGCCCACCCACTCTCGCCTGGCACGTTTTTCGCCGGAGCGGGCTTCAGAGTGTGTTCGAGAACCAAACTTGGCATTTGCTAGTGGATTTGATGGGCGAAAATTCAGCGCCATAGGCGCGGCTCAGTTTAGCCCAGCACGGAGCCGAAGGCGGAGTGCTGGGTAAAGTTGAAAATAGATCCGAGTCCCTCAGGGACGGCACAGTTCTAACCCACCCTCTAAAGCCGCATCTCCCTTTTCGCGTCGTCGAGAATCGAGTTCCGAGACCCGGAACTGATCGCGGAAAGCGAAAAGCGAAGAGCGAAAAGCGGCCCCTCGTGTTATCCTCCGCCCACCCATGTCTGCCAAGACCAATGCTTGGGTCGCGCTACTGCTGCTAACGGCGCTGAACTTTCTCAACTATATCGATCGTAACGTGCTGTTCGCGGTGCAGCCGTTGATCCAGAAGGAATTCGTCCTCAGCGACAAGCAGGTCGGCTTTTTGACCTCCGCCTTCTTTGTCTGTTACATGATTGCCGCGCCGTTGATCGTCCCGTTGGCCGATCGCTTTCCGCGCCGCTGGATCATGGCGGCGGGCGCCTTCGTCTGGAGCCTGGCGACGCTGCTGAGCGCCGTCACGTACAATTACGACGAACTCTTGCTGCGCCACGTCATCGTCGGCATCGGAGAGGCAACATTCGTTGCCATTTCGCCGGCATTCCTCGCGGACCTTTTTCCGGAGACCGTACGTGGACGCGTGATGGGACTTTTTTATCTCGCAACGCCGGTGGGCAGTGCGCTGGGCTATCTGGTCGGCGGCTACCTCGGGAGCCGCTACGGTTGGCGGGCCCCGTTCATGGTCTCGGCGCTACCCGGTTTGCTGCTGGCCTTCGGCGTTCTCGCACTGCGCGAGCCCGTGCGCGGCGCCAGCGATCACGTGGCGGACAGCTTCGAGCGTGGCTCCCTGCCTGGATTGTTGCGCAACCGTGCGTTTTGGACCATCAGCCTGGGCGCGGCCATGATGACCTTCGCCATCGGTGGCCTGCAAGTGTGGATGCCTACGTTTCTGACCCGCATCCGCCACGTGCCCCTCGAGCGCGCCAATATTTCCTTCGGTGGCATGACGGTAATCGCGGGAACGGTGGCCACGTTGCTGGGCGGGTGGCTGGGCGATCGCTTGCTGCGGCGCACGCCCGCGGCTTATCAACTCGTTTCGGCCATCGGGATGATGCTTTCCATCCCGGCAATCGTCGCGGCCATCTATTGCACCGGGCCGGCAATGTACCCGGCAATTTTTCTCGGTGAATTCTGTCTTCTGCTCAACACCGCCCCACTCAATGCAGCCCTGGTGAACTCGGTCAGCGCGCGCATCCGTGCCACGGCGCTGGCGGTAAACATATTTACCATTCACTTGCTGGGCGACGCGTTTTCGCCGACTCTGATCGGCTACATCTCGGACAAGAGCAATCTCCAGATCGGACTCATGTGCATGATTGTGGCGGTTGCGCTTTCGGCGGCGGTTTTGTTTTACGGGATGCGGTTCGCACCGAAGATCAGCGGCGAGCCGCTAGCAATTGGCAACTAGCAAGCGAAGAGCGAATCGCGGGCAATAACAAACGCCCTTGCGCGAGACGCGAAAGGGCGTTCGAGTCATGCATCGCTACGCCGCCGACCGCCGAAGCTGGCTACTTGCCGAACGCCGTGATGGCAGTGGCTTCGTCGTCTTTCACGTCAAAGACGGTGTAGAGCTTGGTGATCTGCAGCAGATCGTGCACCTTCTTGGTCAGATTCAGCAGCTTCAATTCGCCGCCCTGGTTGCGAACCGAGGTGAAGGCGCTGACCAGTTCGCCAATGCCCGAACTGTCGATGTAGCTGACATCGCCGAGGTTCAGCAGGATTTTCTTCTGCCCCTTGCCAAGCAGGTCTTTGACAGTATCCCGCAACACCACACTGCCTTCGCCCAAAGTGATTCGCCCGCTCAAGTCGACAATGGTGACGCCATCTACCTGCCGGGTGCTTGCTTTCATGCTCACGTGGAAGCCTCCTCAGGATCCAGATCGTTGTTCTGGAGCCGTTTGATCAAAGTAATTTCAGTGCCGGGGTCTAGTTTACGGAAGCGGACTTCATCCATGAAAGCCCGCATTAAGAATATGCCACGGCCGGATTGTTTCATAAGGTTTTCCGGGGCGAGCGGATCAGGAACCTCGACCGGATCGAGCCCTTTCCCCTGGTCGGTGATCGTGATAATCAACTCCCGCCCATTTTGCTCGAAAGTTAAATTTACGCTCTTGGCAGGGTCGTAGGCGTTGCCGTGCAACACGGCATTGATCATCGCCTCGCGGACCGCCATCGAGATTCCGCCCCGCGTGTCCTCGTCGAAACCCGCCTGCGACGAGATTCGATCGGCCATCGCTTCGGCCTTGTTCACGCTTTCCAGCGTGGATTCCATCCTGTAGGAAACGCGTTGTGGCGCGGTCATCAATCGGCTCGTTCCGTCCTGTTCAGTGCGTATCCCAGGCCCAAAGGAACAGAATCTCCAAGATGGAGCAGTTTGCCTGTTCAGGCGATACTTGTCAACGCACGTGTTTCATGCAAGTGTTTCATGGGCCTCCGGGGTGGCGGTGGCGCGTCAAAGGTGCTTCATTGCCCGAAACAGAACGGGGCCGAAGAGGATCGCGTGGACTCAGCCCCGGCTTTGCATCGCACGGGTTGCCGAATGGGCCGCCATGAGAATAAAATTAGAACGAACGTTCGAAATCGGTTCGCTTCGCCGTGGCCGTTGCTGGCCGACTGACGATTGCCCAATGTCCTCTTCCTCCACAACCCGGGCCCTGGAACATCCTTCCCCGGCGGATACCCGCTTCGATCGCCGTCTGGGCGAGATTCTGGACTATGCCACCGAGATCTTTGCCGAAAAAGGGTATGAGGGCGCTTCCATGCGCGACCTGTCGCGTTTGAGCGGTATCTCGCTGGCGGGCCTTTATTACTATTTCGAGTCCAAAGAGAAGCTGCTGTATTTCATCCAGCAGCACACCTTCAACACCATTATCGAGCGATTACGGGAGCAACTGGTGGAGACTAACGATCCCGAAACCCGCATCCGCATTTTCGTCCAGAATCACGTGGGCTATTCCGTTGCCAAACAAAAAGCGATGAAGGTGCTGGCGCATGAAGACGATGTTTTGAAGAACGGATACGGCACTGAACTGGCCGCCATTAAGCGTGAGTACTACCGCATTTGCGTCGGACTGGTGGAGGATTTGGCGAAGGCGGAAGGGTTGAAATTCGTCGGGCGGCATGCCGGCGCGACGGGCGGAATCGGCACGCGTACGGCGGTCTTGGGACTTTTCGGAATGATGAACTGGCTGTACACATGGTACAACCCGCGCGTCGATCCCGACGCGGAAACCATAGCACGCGAGATGAGCGACATTTTTCTGTTGGGAGTGCGAGCTGAAAACGCCGCCGGCTGGAAGCCCCGTCGCGCGTCAAGTCTCAGCCGTAGGTCTGAAACAGATGGCCGTCCCAAGGCGAAAGCCTCCAAGCGCAAACCCGCTCCCCCACTCGCAACGGGACGAACTCGTTCATGACCGCATTGCAGCAATACCAGGTCAGGAGTCTTGCCGATGGGTAGCACCACGCAATCTGCATCGAGCGAGGTGAAGGAACTCGTCCGATATAGAAACCAAAGCTCCGTGTCCTCCGTGGTAAATGATTTTCGACGGAGCGTTGAGCGAAGCGAACGGAGTCGAAGTGCCTGCCCCGGGCGAAGCCGAGGGGATCTGCGGTTGTTAGCGGCGGCACACTCATGACATTGGGCACACAAACCGGTTTCACCCGCATCACGGTCGAACTGCAGCCTCCGGCAGCGCGCGTCGCGCTGAATAATCCGCCGCTAAACATCATCGACGTCCCGATGATGGACGAGCTGCGCGCGGCCCTGGAGCAAATCGAGACGCGACCGGAAATCAGTACGGTCGTCTTCGCAGGTTCAGAGCGTGCTTTCTCTGTCGGTGTGGACATCGCAGCGCACACGCCCGACAACGTGCGTGACATGCTTACCGCATTTCACGGCGTGATTCGCTCCGTGGTGGGGAGCAGAAAATTGACGGTTGCCAGCGTTCGGCGGCACTGCCTGGGCGGAGGCGCGGAGCTGGCAATGATGTGCGATGTGGTGTACGCCTCGCGGGATTCGGTTTGGGGATTCCCCGAAATCAAGCTGGCGTGCTATCCCCCGGTCGCGAGTGTGGCCTTGTCCGCCATTGTGGGACAGAAGCTGGCGGCGGAACTCGTCTTCACCGGACGAACTCTGAATGGCCGGGAGGCGCTGGAAGCGGGATTGGTGAACGGACTCGCCGACGATCCCGAAACTCTGGTCACGGAATGTTTGCAGCGGGTGTCGCAATTGAGTTCAGCCGCGATCGCGCTGGCCAAAAAGGCATTTTATGCGTGGGACGCGATTCACTTCGACAAGGGTTTGGCGCGCGCCGAGCAGATTTACTTCGACGAACTGATGAAGACGGCAGACGCGCAGGAAGGCATCGCGGCATTCATGGAGCGGCGAAGGCCAAAGTGGGTGGGGAAGTGAGCGCTGCAATGGATTACGAGATCGCACCGGAAGAGCTGAAAGCTCAGCAAGAGGCGGGAGCAAATGTCATGCTGCTCGACGTCCGCGAGCCGTGGGAGTTTGAGGTCGCCAAGATTGCGAACAGCGGGTTGATTCCGATGGGCGATATTCCGGCGCGTTTCAATCAGGAGCTCGACCCGGAGAGGCACATCGTGGTTATTTGCCATCATGGTGTTCGCTCGATGAACGTTACGGCATGGCTGCGGCAGCAAGGTTTCGAAAAAGCGCAATCCTTGCGCGGAGGGATCGACCGCTGGTCGCGGCAGATTGATCCGACAGTGCCGGTGTACTAAAGGTAGCTCTTAGCTGCTAGCTCTTAGCTTTTAGCAAGCGAGCTTCTTGCCGGGGTTGCTAAAGGCTAAGAGCTAAGGGCTAAGGGCTAAGGGCTAAGGGCTAAGGGCTAACTACAGGTTTCCCATGAAAAAAGAACTCATCGAACTCCGCATCAACGGACGCACACACGAGCTGGCCATTGAGCCCAATAAGCTTCTGCTCGACGTGTTGCGCCAGGACCTGGGGCTCACCGGCTCCAAGCGCGCCTGTGACGATTCTTCGTGCGGCTCCTGCACGGTGCAAGTGGATGACGTGCCCATGCTTTCCTGCACAATGCTTGCAGCCAGTTGTGAGGGCCAGGAAATAACGACGGTTGAGGGCATTGCCGATCACGGCGGTTTGGCTGCGTTACAGAAGGCCTACGGCGATTTTGGCGGCGCGCAATGCGGCTTCTGTACGCCTGGATTCATGATGACCGTGAGATGGCTGCTGGCCAACAATTCCGATCCAACTGAAGATGAGATTCGTGAGGCGCTCAGCAGCAATCTTTGCCGCTGTACCGGCTATTCGCAGATGTACCAGGCGATACGCGCGGTCATCGACGCAGAGCAAAAGGCCGCACCGACGGAAATGGTTGGAGCGAAATAGGGTCGTGAATTCCTGGGCTCGCTCAGGACGACAAATCCTGGTGGGGCTGAATGCTGAGTGCTGACTGCTAATTGCTAATTGCTAAAGGCCGGACTAATGTCTGATTTTTCTGTAATCGGAAAATCGATCGCCATGGTGGATGCCGCAAACAAAACCACCGGCGCGGGCAAGTACACGGACGATCTCAGCCTTCCCGGAATGCTGGTCGGCAAGATTCTTCATTCGCAATATCCACACGCTCGAATCAAACGTATTGACACGTCGCGAGCAAGGGCCCTGGATGGAGTCGTCGCCGTCGTAACCGGGGCGGATGCGCCCAATCCGTACGGCATTCTTCCGGTGGGTCACGATGAGACGGCGCTGGCGGTGGAGAAGGTCCGGTACGTAGGCGATCATGTTGCCTGCGTTGCGGCGATCAGCGAGGAGATTGCCGAGAACGCGGTCGAGTTGATCGACGTGGAGTACGAGCCGCTGCCTGCCTACTTCGATCCTGAAGAGTCGATGAAAGCGGAGAGCGATCTCATCCACGAGAACCGCGCTCACAATATCGAGAAGGACTATCACCATGTCTTTGGCGATCTGGACAAGGGATTTGCCGAAGCCGACTACATCGCCGAGGGACGGTACATCGCCAATGAAGTGACGCATGCTGCGATGGAGCCGCACAGCACGCTGGCGAACTTCGAACTCGATCCGCATACCGGCAAGTTGGGTCGGCTTACCGTGTGGTCGTCTACGCAGGTCCCGTATTATCTGCAGCACAAGCTTTCGCTGGTGCTGGAGATGCCGATGTCGCAGATCCGCGTGATCAAACCCTTGGTGGGCGGCGGTTTTGGCGGCAAGAGCGAAATCATTCCGCTGGAGATTATCGCAGCAGTAGCGGCGCGCGCTGCCAGAGCACCGGTGAAGATCACCTATACGCGCGAAGAAGTTTTCTGGGCGCATCGGGGGCGCCCGCGCACCATCATCGATCTGAAGACCGGAGTGAAGAACGATGGACGCATGACAGCCGTGGCCTGCAACGTCATCCAGGACGGCGGCGCCTACTGCTCGTACGGTGTGGTAACGATTCTCTATTCCGGTACGCTGCTGGGCGCGCTGTACGACATTCCCAACATCCGCTACGACGGCTATCGCGTGCTGACCAACAAGCCGGCTTGCGGAGCGATGCGTGGCCACGGAACAGTCAATGTGCGATTCGCCTTCGAGTCGCAGATGGACGAGATCGCTGCCAAGCTCAATCTTGATCCGGCGGAAATGCGACGCGTCAACCTGCTGAAGCCGCCGACAGTGACCGTCAATGGTCTGCGGGTGCTGAGCTACGGGTTGCCGGAGTGCATCGATCAGGTGGTTACTCGATCGGGTTGGAAGGAGCGCAAGGGCAATCTCCCCAAGGGCAGGGGCCTTGGAGTGGCGTGCAGCCACTATGTGAGTGGCGCGGCCAACAGCATTATCCGCTCCGACATGCCGCACTCCACGGTGAACATCAAAATCGATCGCGACGGGGGCGTGGTGGTTTACACCGGAGCCTCCGAGATCGGGCAAGGCTCCGACACCATGACCGCACAGGTTGTGGCGGAGGTGCTGGGTTGTGAAATCGCGCGCGTCAAGGTCATCGCCGCAGATACGGATCTGACCCCGATTGATCTCGGTTCCTACTCAAGCCGCGTGACCTTTATGGCTGGCAACGCGGCTCTGCGCGCCGCCGAAGATGTGAAGAAGAACATCGTAAGCGCGGCTGCCAAGCGCATGAATTGTGCCCCCGAGGACATAGTCATGCGTAACGATCGCGTCTTTAATCGCGGTACCACGCTGTCGGACTATGATCCCACCGTGTCAGATAGCCTCGTAGAGCAGGAAGCGGCACGTGGACATGTGGACGGCCAGATCCTTCGCGGATCGGTGTTGCAGACGCGCAAAGAAGATGGCCCGAAGGACCATATGAGCTTCGAGGAAGCTATTGTCGCGGCGATTGACTTCCACGGCGCGCTGACCGGCACAGGCTCGTACGCGCCCCCTGCCGCGGCGCGTGGCGGCAAACACAAAGGCGGCGGCGTGGGACCGTCGCCGGCGTATTCGTATTCCGCACAGGTTGCCGAAGTCAGCGTGGATGAAGACACCGGCGAAGTAACGGTGCACAAGATATGGGCGGCCCACGACTGCGGACGCGCGCTGAACCCGGTGGCCGTCGAAGGCCAAGTGATCGGCTCAGTCTGGATGGGACTTGGTCAGGCGCTTGAGGAGGAGATGGTTTGGAAGGATGGCCTGCTGATGAATCCCGGGCTGCTGGAATACCGCAGCCCCTCGTCGTCTGAGTCGCCTGAGATTGAATGCATCATTGTCGAGAGTATCGATCCCGAGGGGCCATTTGGCGCGAAGGAGGCAGGCGAAGGTTCGCTGGCGGCGACGATCCCGGCAATCTCGAACGCCATCTACGACGCTGTGGGAGTTCGCCTGCGGGAGGCGCCGTTCACGCCGGAGCGTGTGCTGGCAGCACTGCGTGCAAAAAAGGGGATGAAGAGAGTCGAAATGACCGGGTTGGTTGACCCGACTGCTCCCCACAAACTTCGCGAACATGGGGGTTCGCTGTGGTTCCGCGGCAAAGGCCCGATGCGGCATCCGCTCGATCCAGCACGACAGGGGACGAATGCCGGGTCAACCGCGGGAGGTGGAGAGTGAGCCTGCCCAGCTTCCAACTGCTGCGCCCCAAGACGCTTGACGAAGCCATGGCGCTGATGGCGAAGTATGACGGCCAGGTGAAGGTGGTTGCGGGCGGTACCGACTTGCTGCCTTCGATGAAGCAGAAATTGTTCACGCCGCCATACGTTCTCGACTTGCGCGGTGTCGGCGAACTGCGGGGAATTCACAGTCGCGCGGGCGAGGGCGTCGAAATTGGGGCGCTGACAAGCCTTAGTACCGTCGAACATTCGCCGCTCATTCGCAAAGATTTCCCCGTCCTGTACGAGGCCGTAAGGACGATCGCTTCGCCGGTGTTGCGCAACATGGGAACGATTGGCGGCAATCTCTGCCTCGATACCCGCTGCCTGTGGTACAACCAATCGCCGCTGTGGCGTAAGAGTTGCGGCTTCTGCCTCAAGAAAGATGGCGATCTTTGTCATGTCGCACCCGGCGGAAAGTTCTGCTGGGCGGCCTTTTCGGGCGACACACCGCCGGCGCTGTTGTGCCTGGGAGCGGAGATTGAAGTTGCCGGGCCGGCTGGCGTACGGCGTACCCCATTGTCAGAGTTCTACGTGAACGACGGCATCGCGCGGCTACATCTCGCGCCAAATGAGATCGTCATTCGTGTGCACCTGCCGGAATCGTCGGCGGGATGGCGCGGCAGCTATCAGAAGCTTCGTGTCCGTGGAAGTATTGATTATCCGCTGGCCGGCGTCGCGGTGGCTCTCAAAATGCGCGGCGGCCGAGTGGAAGATGCGCGCGTTGCCATCACCGCCGTCAATCCCGCGCCATTCCTGGTGAAAGACGTGGATGCGCATCTCGTCGGAATGGCTCCGACTGAAGAGATTGCAGAGCACATTGGTGACTTGGCGGCCAGTACGGCCAAGCCGCTGACCACATCGGCCCTAACGCCAGAGTATCGCCGCGAGATGGTGCGGGTGTTTGCAAAGAGAGCGGTGCTGAGCGCTGCGGCAAACTGATTCCACATTGGTTGATGCAATAACTGGCAACCGGCAACTGACTACTGACTACTGACTACTGACTACTGACTACTGACTACTGACTACTGACTACTGACTACTGACTACTGACTACTGACTACTGACTACTGACTACTGACTACTGACTACTGACTACTG
>DATCCF010000404.1:0-10009 GCA_036511435.1 Terriglobales bacterium
TTCGCTCATAGACCTGCAGAAGCTTGCAGCGCAAATCATCCGAATATGGTCGTGGCATGGCTGGGCTTGCGGAGATCGCCATCTGCAGCCTACTGCCTCCCCTCACTTTCGGATATAGCTTCTAAGGAACTGCTCTAAGAAGAGCGCGCTGAGCGACCATGAGGTCGAAGCAGCGCTGCATCGGCCGATTGCAATGAAGATTCCAAACAGCTATGGCGAGATTGTGAATGCCATCAATGCCGGTACTCCCATTGAATTCGGTCACAGATCGGACTTGCCCGCGGCCTTCGATTATTGGGCGGACCGATTGACCGGAAGTGAAGGCGATAGTGCGCGCGCGACCAAAAGGTCCCATGGATGATTCGGACTCTTCGGATCGCGAGTTGAAGGATAATAAATGGCTAACGGAAAGAGCTTTGCCCCGGACATGCGCCTGGGTAGGAGTTGGACTTCGGCACGCAGCATGGGAGTCTCTCCCAAGACCTACCAGGACCTGAAGTCCACGCTCCATCGCGATCTACTGGACCTCATCGACCTGGAAAAGCTCACATCGCTCGAAGATGTCAAGGCCCGCAGGTGCAAGAAGTAATCCACGAACTCATGGCGAAATCGACTGCCCCTCTCAGCGCAAACGAGAGGGAGCGCCTGTCGCGGGAAGTGCTGCACGAAGTTTTCGGACTGGGGCCCTTGGAACCTTTGCTCCAGGATCCCACCATAAATGACATCCTGGTCAATACCCACAAGAAAGTGTACGTCGAGCGCGGCGGCGTGTTGGAAAAGACGAACGTCGTGTTCAAGGACGAGCCCCACCTTCGCCACATCATCGATAAGATAGTCTCCAATGTTGGAAGGCGAGTAGACGAATCGTCGCCTATGTGTGACGCGCGTCTGGCCGACGGATCGCGCGTCAACGTCATCATTCCTCCGCTCGCGGTCGATGGCCCGATTCTCTCGATTCGCCGCTTCGCAAAAATCCCCCTGGGGACCGAGCAACTGCTTGCCAATCGTACCGTGACCGGGCCGATCTTCGAGCTCTTGAAAGGCGCGGTGCGATCGAGGCTCAACATCGTCATTTCCGGCGGTACGGGTGCGGGCAAGACCACTCTGTTGAATGTCCTCAGCGGATATATAAGCGAAGCGGAACGTATTGTCACTATCGAAGACTCTGCCGAGCTCCAACTGCAACAGGAACACGTGGTTCGGCTGGAATGCCGGCCTCCCAACGTGGAGGGGCAGGGGTCCGTACGTCAGCGCGAGCTGGTCATCAACGCCCTGCGTATGAGACCTGACAGGATAATCGTGGGCGAGGTACGCGGAGAGGAGGCCCTCGACATGCTGCAGGCGATGAACACTGGACATGATGGATCGTTGACGACCATTCACGCCAATAGCCCGCGGGATGCAGTGGCTCGCCTGGAAACCATGTCGCTGATGTCCAACCTCAATCTGCCGGAGAAGGCGCTTCGCCAGCAAATCGCATCTGCGATTTCCATCATCGTGCAGATATGCCGAATGAGCGATGGGACCCGTCGCATAACCCACGTGACGGAAATCACCGGCATAACCAGCGACGTGGTGGCCATGCAGGATATCTTCGTCTTCGAGCAACTCGGACTCGACGCCGGCGGGCGCGTATTGGGACGGTTCAGGGCCACGGGGGTGGCGCCTAAGTTCGCCGAGCGGCTAAAGATGTCTGGCATAGTCTTGCCGCCAAGTATTTTCGAGCACTCATTTGTAATATAGACTGGAGCGTGTATCGCCATGATCACGATATTCCTACTTCTTCTGGTGTCAGTGTTCGCTACGGTCGCATATTTTACGGAGCCTTCGGACGCCGACAAGCGGACTCGCGAGCGTCTGGTTAGCCTGGGCCGGCGTGCGGGCAGTGAGACTGGCAACGACGCCATAGTAAGACAGGTCACGTTCAGCCGTGTCCCCAGCATCGATCGATTCCTTCGAAACAATGCAATCGCCATGCGACTGCAATTGATGCTCGACCAGGCGAAGGTACCCTGGACTGTCGGCCGGTTCTTCTTTTTCTCAGCAGTTCTGATGCTGATAGGTGCGACGATTGGCAATTGGTGGATACCGGCGGACTTCTTTGGATGGATCCCGGGAATCGCCTTGGGGGCCATGCCGCTAGTTTGGGTCATGTATCGTCGTGCGGGCCGTTTCCGCCGCTTCAATCTCATGCTTCCCGATGCCATCGATTTGATGTCTCGCGCTCTTCGCGCCGGACATGCCTTGCCTAGCGCCTTGTCCATGGTCGCTGATGAGACCTCGGAGCCGCTAGGCCCGGAATTCCGTCGCACCGCGGATGAGCTGAATTATGGTCTGCCATTTCGCGAAGCCTTGCTGAACCTCGAACGTCGCTTTCCGGTTCGGGATCTGCGGTTTCTGGTAACTGCGATTCTTGTGCAAAAGGAATCGGGAGGAAATCTCGTTGCCTTGCTCGACAAGAGCGCGGCGGTGCTGCGATCGCGCATTCACCTGGCCCAGAAAGTCAGGATATTCACCGCCCAGGGCCGGCTCACGGGCGTCATCCTGATGGCGCTGCCCTTCATCTGCTTCATCGCCCTGAACCTGGTCTCGCCGGGCTATACCCGCCCTTTGTTTGAGACCGAGATCGGCCGAAAAATGGTCTATGGGACGATTGTGAGCCTGGGGATTGGGTTATTCCTGATTCGGCGGATCATTCGGATTAAGGTCTGATATGAGCGTACTGTTTATTGCGATTTTTGCGGGCTTGGCACTGCTGGGTGTGAGTGCCCTGCTCATTTTTGCGGTCGCGGGAGATCAGTCGCCAACCGAGGCAAGACTCGCCGAATTGGGATCTCTTCCCGCGGCAAATTCCAGCTATCGAGTTGGCGACCTCTTCTCTCTGCTTACCCAGCCGTTGGCCCCTTTCCGCGATTGGTTGCGGTCCAGAGACGAGGAACTGACCTACCGGTTGAGCGTCGCTGGTTATCGCAAGCCTGAGGATGTCGATACCTTCCTAAGCGCAAAGCTGCTGGCTCCGGTTGTCGGCATCCTTCTCGCTACCTTCACTGGACGCGACAACATGCTTCTTTGGAGCCTGCTTCTAGGCGCCGCGGGGTTCTTTGCTCCGGACGTCTTCCTGATCTCCGCCATGAACCGGCGAAAGTCGAAACTTGCGCTGGCCTTACCGGACGTGATGGATCTGATGGTGATCTGCATGGAAGCAGACTTAGGTCTGGACCATGCCGTGATCAAAATCGCAGCAGAGATGGAAGTGGTCTATCCGGAGATGAGTGAAGAACTCTCGATTATCGGCCGTGAACAGCGAGCTGGCAAACCGCGAGTTGACGCCTGGAGAAGCATGGCAGATCGAGTCGATCTCGAGATGGTTCGCCAGTTCGCCGCGATGCTGATTCAAACGGACCGCCTTGGAACACCGATCGCCCATGCTCTGGGGCAGTTCGCAGATGCCTTGCGGACGCAGCGCATGATGGAAGCGGAAGAGCGGGCAGCCAAAACCACCATCAAACTGATCTTTCCGTTGGTTTTCTTTATTTTCCCCGCCATTTTTGTAGTACTTCTCGGGTCGGCGGCTATTGCGCTGATACAGGGCCTCGGTTAAGACGCAAAATAACGATTGGAGGATTCAATTATGGACAGCGTGTTGATAATTCGAATTATCGCGGGCGTGGTCGCCGTAGCCTTGCTGGCAATCATAGTTGCCAGGCGTAAACGAATGGCCTCAGCGAATCGCCTGACCTCAAAGCACTAAACGCGGTATAGAAATGCAGACGGTCAAAGTTCTCAACGCGACCAGGGATACTGTCCTGGGCGAGCGGATCGCTGTCGCCGATACGAGCATGACTCGACTGGTGGGACTGCTTGGCAGACGCGGTTTAGCGCCTGGTGAGGGGCTGCTTATCGTTCCTTCGCAAGCGATACATACCGTAGCGATGCGTTTTGCCATCGACGTTGTCTTCGTGGACCGCGACTGGCGCGTTATCCACCTGTCGCCAGCGGTGGCGCCATTCCGAATGACGGGACTGCACTGGAAGGCACGATCTGTACTGGAGCTGCCGGCCGGAATGATTGCGCAGACGTCAACGTCGGTTGGCGACCAACTCTCCATCGAGGAATAGGGATGCCAGCTGGCCCGAGATGACGGGCGACCTGCCACTCATTTGAAAAGTGGCAGACGCACTACGTGTTGCTATGGCGTACTCCGCTCGGGAAGCGATGGACGCTTACAGTTCGTTAGGATGAAGGCTTTCGATGAAACTATTGCCGACTTTGGTTGCGATGTTACTGGTCGGTCCAGTCGCCTTCGGGCAAGCCCCGGCCTCCACTTCAGCTGGATGCTCGAAGAATATCTCGTTCTCTGTCGCTGAAGGCGGACAGCCAGTGCCAGCCATTCCAAAGTTTGCAGCAAAATGGCTTAGTGACAAGAAGCACCAGAAAGACTACTCAGACTTGTGCTTCTCCCAAATACCCGACCCCAAAGCAAAGAACTATGTAGTTGTATTCTCAACATCGGACTCCAGCCTTGAGGGGCTCATTCCCACAGCTCACACCTACACCCGCGCGGGGCCGTCCTCTTTAAATGAGGCCGTAACCGGCAGCTACGGGGGAACTTGGGATTATTCATATGCTGGACCAGCGACCACGAACGCCACGGCAACCATGAGTTTGCAGTACGCGGACAAGTCTAAGTTCCTCTTTATTCGCGCTTACAACCAACAAGGAGCCCTGGTAGCCAGGTACAGTTCCTATACGACTCGTTCCAGGGAGAACATGCTTGAGCGCATAATTGCGGACATACGCGGTCATAGTCAGGCATCACCGAATCAGCGGCCTTTCGTGGCGCCTCTGTCAGTTTATTATGTCAATTGCGACGTTGACGGGCCACCTGCCGAGACGCCAGCGGCGCCTTCCTTGGAACCCGCTCGATCCGAGCCGAACCCGAAGCCAGTAGTGCAAGATGCCACTCTCGAGTTTTGGTCGAGTCCAATAGCCGCTGACATTTTTCTAGATGGCGCCTATGTAGGGAAGACCCCGTATTCCCTCACCGTGCCCCCAGGCCAGCACACAATCGCCATGCGGAAAAAGGATTTCGGGACATGGCAGCGAACCATGCAACTTCCTGCGGGGAAGCGCAGAGTCGCCGGCTATCTGGACCAGAAGACCGTCACTGTCGGCCTCGGCATGCAGTAGCAGCACGTAGGCCCGCTCTGGAGAAGTAGGTGGGCTTAAGCGCTTAAGCCTATGAGCTTTCGTCTCAAATAGGTTGGGCAATTAGGCTGGCGACCCGCATATCACTTGCAAAGGTCGAGAGGGCTTAAGGACACACATTCTGGTCGTTGGTCGTTACACTCCAGAAAGTCCTGTCGGAATAAGCACGACACAATTCCAAATCATTCGCGGGGCCTTTCGACCGTGCCCATAGGATCTTCTCGGCGTTGAACTCTGCCCCGTTATGCACGAGTTCATTTCCCGGGTAATGCCGTTCGAGATCGTACGACACCAGTACCAAATGCATTCCTGGTTTGCCTTTCAACTGCTGGGCCACGAGTCGTCGAGCGTCGGGAAAAGTAAAGGCGCTGTTCATAGCGGAGCTGCCCGTTTGCCGGGAGAGCGAAACCGCGACCACCGTGAGGCATACGGCAATAACGAAAGCCCGCTCGCCGTCCTTTTGCTGCTGCCAGAGATAACGCAGACCTTCCACCGCAAGAATGTACACGACGACTGTCGCCACCGCAGCATAATGGGGCATTGAATAAATAGAGAGAGCGAGAGCAATTCCCGTCGACAAGGCGACAGCGGCTACGATCCGCAAGCGTGGCTCCCGTAGGCTCGCGAACAAGCCCAGCAATACGGGAAACGATAATGCCGGGCCGACAAAGAAAAACCAATCGACCCCAAAGCGATCGGTTTCCAGGCCGATCAGGCTTGCGATGGAGGTAGTGTCCTGATACCGGTACTCCACTTCCGTGACTCTAAAGAATTTCTCAAACACCGGATCTCGGAATATTAGATCGGGCTTTGGCTTCTGCCCCAGGAACAATGGCAGCGGAGAGTAGGTACGCTCGTTCAGGATCTGAGGCAGCAACAGAGGATTGCCCGTGGTCCTCTTGTTGTAGTAGCCCATGAGGATGACCCCGGCGAGGCCGATAACCACGACCGGCAGCAGCGTCGCGCGAAGTGTCGTCTTCCTCCCAGTCCTGACCCGCACGGTTTGATAGCCGAAGTACGCCAACAACGGAATGGAGAATGCGAAACCTTCGTAGGGGCGCGACGTTGCAAGAATGAGCAGCGAGACCGCAAACGCACATGCAAGTATGCACCGTCGCCAGTTTGTAAGCCCGGGCTGGAATAGCCGGACGACAGCGCCGAGTGCAACAGCACCGCCAAGCGCCGCCACCGAGCCTCCCCAATACGAATTCATCCAGTAGCTGAAAAGCGCGATGCGGACCACAGCCAGCAACCCGCCCAGTAGCGCCCAGCCAGGAGACACAAAGGCTTGCAGGCACCAACAGATTGCGCCACACAGCAGCGCTGTGCTCAGATACACGCCGATCCAGGGTTGATGAAAAGTTATCTCGCCGGCAGCCAGCACCAACCCCTGAGATACCGGATATTTCGAATGATAGGTGGGCGTTAGGTTCACATGGAACGTCTCGAAATGCTGCCACGCCGGCGGGGTTGGATTCGTGAGCCGGTGATGGGCAAAGGTGTCGGCCATCAGCAGGTAGCTGTATTCGTCGTTGATGCGAGGTTCGGGAATACCGATGAAAGGCAGCAGCAGGGCCCGAGCGCACAGTGCGCATACGATCACGAACAATACGGCGCGTGAATTACTGGCGAGTATCCAATCGAGCCACTGCGGCCGGGTTAAAGATCGGTGGACAACATGGGTCAATGCGAATACGACAGCGAAAGCCGCAAGCAGCGTGCAGCTTTCCACCAGCAGCAGGCGGAGCCCATTAATCGGCACATTATTCATGGCGGAGTTATTGACTCAATGGACCGGCATCAAGTCAACAGGTTAGCAGCGCAGGGTCTGGTCCGCCATGATAATCCCTGTGACCGGGGCGTCTGCCTTCGAGACTAAAGGTTGTTTGTGAGGTTCGATCCGCTCTTGACTTCGGTCGCGACCCTTTTGACCAGCCGTTCCGCATCAAGAGACACTGTCTCACCGCGTCAGACGGAGAAGGATTTTAGAGGCAATGGTCTGAAAGACTTGCTGTAGTTGAGCTGTGCACTGGGACGATGGGCAACTGGGTGCGAATACCGCCAAGCCAGCTGGCTTGGTTGGATCATAGGTATCACTGAGGGGATCGTTAGCGACCTCTCGCAGGAAAGTCGTGTCGACGCCGGTGCCCAATCCGATGGAGTAGATTACGGTGTTAGGGACTTCGGCGTGCATGGCGCTGGCGGTTTGAAGGGCGTCATACTGAGCGTCGGCGGTCACGTATGCACGCGTGAAGGTTTTTATTGACCCGTCGATTGCAGAAGTGAATCCAGGCAAATTCCGCAAACAAGAGTTAGCAATCACAGTGGTGCAATTGCCGCTAGCATCGCATGAGTACCACGTACCGCTGCCGGAGCCGCTAGGGGGGTGTAGCGATAGATTTGAAGTCCGGTTGTGGGAATGAAAAAGCCAACATCGGTGTTGTTTGGGTCGTATCCTCCAAGATTGTAAAGGGTGGGGGTTCCATTGCAGGACAGAGTCTGCTGGATGATATTCACTTTACCGTCCGTGAAATAGACCCCCACCTTGACAATGTTGGCCGTCGTTACGACGCTGTCATTCTGGGCCTTCGCCAGAGTCAAACCGCCCGGGCCGAACGTACCACCGACGAAGGTCATGGCGTTGACTTTATTTGTAATCGGAGTTTTGAAACTATGGCCGATTGGAAAATCTACGGTCGCATTGGAGGCGAAGCTGACCATTGCGACATAGTCGTTGGTATCGTCGAAGTAATTTACGAAAGAGGTGACTGCGGGAGGAAGCGCCGTCGATCCGCCATTGTGGTTCATTGAATCCGAGCGGTCCAACACCACCGACATCACCAGCTTTGCGCGCGTTGCCTGGGCCCGGCAAGCAACCGGGACCGTCCTAAACTGCGGCAAAAGTCTGATGAAGAACGTATTGATAGTGGCCGTGCCGGTGACATTGACCAGCGTATTGCCGCTGCTGTCCGCGCCGAAAGCTATAGTAACCGCCGGAGGGATGGCGTCAAGACTGGTGGTGGGATAGTTTGCATTAAACGAATTCGTCCCCAGAGTTGTTGCCGTCGCTGTTCCTTGAGCTAGGTTCTTCATAGCTGTCAGGCAGGCAGCGTCCACAGCCTTGGATAGCCTCGCCTTCGTGATGTAGGCGAATCCCGCATCAATCGCCAAGCCTAAGAACAACAATAAAAGAGGCAGGCTAACGGCGAGCATCAAAAGAATCTGCCCCCGCTCATTTTTTCTTGTGCGGCTGTGACTGATAGAGTTCACTCTGTCGGCTCCTTGTCAGTAGTACGCCACATCGTACATTTAAGACGGCAAAATTGTTCTGGACAGTAATTTCCCAATCGGTGTCAACGAGCTATATTGGTAGTAGACCTCCGTCACAAAAACGGTTTGGTTGACTTGCGGAACGGCCGCGGGTGGAAGGTGGGCCAAGCCTCCGGAGACTCCTATCCGGCTAGCCGCCACAAACCCACCTTGGGATACTTGTCCGGTAACCTGAAGCACGCCGTTATTGTTGAAAACCGACGTCGCGATTACCCGCCCACTAGCGTTCAGATTCAGGGGGGCGGAACTCAAAATTACGGACGTAACTGTATCCGTCAGACTGGTTCCGCGCGAGGACATGCTGCATCCTTCACCTGTCAGGTTTGTGATCACCTGCTGGTCGTAGATAGCGCGGCTAAAATCGATCAGCCCAAATACTAAAATGAGCATTATTATCGCGGCGATGGCGAACTCCACCAACGCCTGTCCAGAATCGTCTGCGTTGATCTTACGGCGCCTTGTGTCGTCGTGGCCTGATACCGCCATTTTGCGTCTCTCTCTTTAGGCTGTATCGTTCGGAGCAAAAGGCTCGTTCTTCATGGTGACGCTAACCGTAAACGTATAAACACCGTTCCTAAAAAACTTCCCAACGATGGGCGTAATAAGCGGCATGTTGGTGGTCAGCGAGACTGTCACCGTGTCTCCCGGCCCCCCTGCACTGCCGCTTCCTCCAGTCAAACTGGAGATTTGAATATTAGAGACATCGAGCCCCACTGCTGTTTGCTGCGCAACTTGCATGATCGACGCTACTCGTGACAGGTTGTGGCCAGGGTGATTCGGGTCTGCCAGATGGTTACCGGTAATGGCATACCTTCCCGCCTGCCTTATCGCATTCTGAAGAGTCAATTCAACCCAGAACAAATGCGCGAAGTCGACCGTGGCAAAGAGCAGCAGCAAAAATATGGGCGCGATGAGGGCAATTTCGACGACGGAGGTTCCTTCTGTCGATCTACCCCTGCGCCGCTTGGCTTTTAGGTCACCAAGACGGAGTCCGGCATCGGCTGCGTATCCGAGGCTGCGAGAAGGCATTCGTGCTACCCCAATCACCTGCGTTAGCTAGTCTCCGTATGGAAACATCGCCACAAAGTAACTTTGCATTTCCGTTGCCCATCTATCTCACTGAAAATAAAGGAGGCTCAGTCCTTGGGATTGCAATTTGTTGCAGTAAACGGTCCCTCGTCTGGCGTCCGCGCCCGAGCCGGGAACCCTGGGTCTGCTCGCCACTGGAATCGTCGTGATAAAGAAGGCGGTTCGTGGAAGATGAAGTCGCTTGCCGGGAGCGAGACTTTGCGATGTCGGGCTGGTGCGGGTAGTGGGCCTTTAGAGGGTGTGTGAGAACGGTGCCGTCCCTGACGGGACTCAGATCTATTTCCCACTTTACCCAGCACTCCGCCTGCGGCTCCGTGCTGGGCTAAACTGAGCCGCGCCTACTTCCACCCCAGTTCGCGCAAAAGCGGCGCGAACTGGGGAC
>DATCCF010000405.1:0-17268 GCA_036511435.1 Terriglobales bacterium
CGAGTCGAAGGACCCCTATGCTGCCCACTCACTTTCCATCCGCGCGTTTTTCGACGGAGCGACGAGCGTAGCGAGGAGTCGAGGGACCACCCCTTTGGCCGCCAGCAATCTCAAACTTGTTGCTGCGCCACGCGACCGCACTGTGATTTCTCGCAGCTATAGGGGTTCCCTCGACTTCGCACGGGACAGGCTCTTCGACTCCGCACCCGCCCGACCCGCAAAAGAGGCGGGTCAGAAATTCTTTGCGGGCGCTCGCTCCGGATGACACCTCAATGTTCATGAATAATTAAAGTTCGGGATCGAGGGAGGTTGCCTTTCGATTCGAGCCGGCACGCGATAGATCCAGGTGTCGGATATTCTTACCTAATCGGGTCACCTTCCGCGTCGTCCGTGACTTGGGCACAATCCGTGTGGATCGTCGCTATCGGCCTGGGCACTCGTTGGAGCGTCCCTCAGCCAAAAAATCCTGTCAAAAAATCCCAGCGGCTTCAGCTTGACCCTGGCTGGAGACGAGCGCATAATTACGCCGCTCCTGTCTACGCGAACCTTGCGCCTTAGCTTGCTTCGGTGCCGTGTCGCCGTCCGGCCCGATACGAATTCACCGTGCATGGCCACTGAGTTCGCGGGCCGTCCTCTCTTGAGTTGTGAGGTTTTGATATGACCGAACCAGTACACAAGCAAATCGGTGACTACGAGATCATCCGGGAACTCGGTCACGGTGGGATGGGCCAGGTCTTCCTGGTGCGCAACCTCATTTCGGACCGCATTGAGGCCATGAAGGTGCTGCTTCCCGACTTGGCGAACCAGGGCGACCTGGGTGCCCGCTTCATGCGCGAGATCAAGCTGCTGGCCAGCCTCGATCATCCCAACATTGCGGCACTCCGGACGGCTTTTTCGGCGGACAATCAGCTCATCATGATCATGGAGTACGTCGAGGGCGACACCTTGGGGCATCGTCTGGAGCGGGGACCGTTCCCGCCAGCCGAAGCCTCGAACTACATCGACCAGGTGCTGGCCGCCTTGAGCTACGCCCACGCCCAAGGCATCATTCATCGCGACATCAAGCCTGCGAACATGATGCTGACGCCGCGCGGAGTCCTAAAGCTAATGGACTTCGGGATTGCGCGCTCGGGCAACGACCTCGGGCTCACCGTGACGGGCACCACCCTGGGCTCGCTGGATTACATGTCTCCCGAGCAGGTGCAGTCGCAGCCTACCGATGGGCGGTCGGATTTGTACTCGGTCGGGGTTTCGCTCTATGAAATGGTGACCGGCCAACGGATGTTCAGCGCAACCAGCAGCTTTTCCATTATGGAGGCGCACATCAAAGAGGCGCCACGTCCGCCCATTGAAGTGCAGTCCTCGTTGCCCAAGGCGCTGAGCGATCTGATCGTCATGGCGGTGGCTAAGAATCCGGCGGACCGCTTTCAGACGGCCGACGCCTTCCGCAATGCCTTGTCACAGATCAAAGAGTCCGTCGGCTCGCCCGGTTTGCCCAAGACGGTCGTCGCTGCTGCGACGCCCCGGCCAGCGCAGCTTCCGCCTACCCGAATCGCTGACGCAAGGCAACCGACGCCGGTAAGCCAGTCATCGGGCCCGGTCTATGCTTCTACGACTCCTGTCGCCGGCCACACGGATTCTCAGCTCCAACCCAATACTGGAGCAAAGCATCCGTATTGGATCCTGGCAGTTGCGGTCATACTTCTGCTCGCGACCTTGGCGGGAGCTCGAGCCTATCGCACCTATAAGCAGAATGCAGCGAGCTCAGTTGCGGTCGGACCTATGTCTCGTGGCGGAAGCGCGGCGTCCACCCCGAGTCCATCGGCGAGCGATCGAGGGCCGGACCAGTCCGCCGCGAAAATTGACATTCCGGTGGTACCGTCCCAGAGTACGCCCGGTTCTGAACCAGCAACCGATAAAGGCGCTGCGCCTGACAAACCGAAAGCACCCGGCGGACGCACCAAGACAATTCAAGCCAAGCTGAACCCTCCTCCTCCGGGCACTCCGGGTCCGGATGCGCAGCAGGCGCAAGCCGCCCTGGAACGGCAGAAAAAGCTGCTGGACGAAATGGAGATTGAAGACGATCACTTGGAAAGCCGGGCCGCCGCGGTGGAGAGCAGTCTGGGTGCGCTGGAGGCGCAGATGCATCAGAGCGGTTTGGGCTTGCGGGGAGACATGGTCTCCGCACGCGGCAGTATGCGCACCGATATGGCCAAGGCCAAGCAGGCACTTGACGGCTCCGATACCGACCGGGCCAGGCGCTATCTGGACCAGGCGAATGCGGAAATCAGCAAGCTGGAAACGTTCCTCGGGCGGCGTTAGCAGCGGGGGTCGTGGGAACAAACTTGCTATTTACCATGAACTCTACTACATGAAAATCCAGCCGCGCAAGGGCGAAAATAGTCTAGCCCAGCATGGAGCCGCAGGCGGAATGCTGGGTAAATAAGGAAAATGTCCGAGTCCCGTAGGGACGACAGATGTTCTTACACGTGCCATTTAGCTTTTTTCAGCTCCCTTTCGCTGACTGCTATCTCTATGTGAAGGCCGCAGTTGCGCATATCGAAGGGTGCGCGGTTGAAACTATTACTGACGACGAGCCGTCTAAACCATTAAGATGAAGTCTGTGCCCGACGAAGACAATTCCACAGTCTTGCCTCCCGCATCTGCACCAGATGCCAGCGGGTCGGGCTCGGCCCCCATACCGAAACGCTTGAAGCCGGCAATTTCGGGCTGGCTGCGCGACATGTTGATCTCGCTCGCGGTCTCGGCCTTCTTCATCGTCTTCCTGTATCAGCCGGTCAAAGTGGAAGGCACCAGCATGATGCCCACCCTTGACGATCAGGAACGCGTCTTCATCAACAAGTTTGTTTACAAGCTGGAGCCCATCGAGCGGGGCGACGTAGTCGTCTTTCGCTATCCTCGCGATACCGCCAAGAGCTACATCAAGCGCGTGGTGGCCGCCGCCGGAGACCGCGTGAAGATCGAAGATGGCGTGGTGTTCGTGAACGGGCAACGCATACGCGAGCCGTACGTGCCCGATGCCTATGAAGACGTGCGCTCCTATCCTGAGACCGTGGTGCCGACACACTGCTATTTCGTGCTGGGCGATCATCGTAACCTCTCCAACGACAGCCGTGACTTCGGCCCGGTGGACGAGGACTTTATCTACGGCAAAGCAGTCTTCGGATATTGGCCAGTGGCCAAACTGGGCAAACTGCGCTAGCTTTCCATTTCCCGCTGCCCGAGGTGCTGCATGAAGACGGTTCTGCGACTTCTTATCTGTGTCGCTCTCCTCTCGACGATTGCCGTCGCCACTGAGCGCGATGCCGGCGTGCTCATGCAGGCCGACCGCGACTTTGCCAAAGCGACTGCCGCGAAGCGTCTCGAAGGATGGATGTCGTTCATGGCCCCGAACGCAGTGCTGCTGCGTGCCGAACCGCTGGTTGGCCTCGAGCAAATCAAGGCGGGCATGGCGAAGGATTTTGACTCGCCCGGCTTTCAACTTACCTGGGAGCCAACGAAAGCTGAGTTCGTCGGTAACGGTCCAGTGGGCTACACGGTCGGACGCTACGAGGCGAAGTTCACCGGCGACGATGGCAAACCGCAGACATCGCATGGAAGCTACATGACTACGTGGCGGAGGCAGACGGACGGCTCGTGGAAAGTTGTGGCCGACATTGGCAGTCCGGATCAGCAATGAACTTCGCGAATATGCCTCACATCCTGTGCAGAACAAATTCCGTGGCTCGGCCTCTTATGCGGCCGCGCATTCCCTGATAAAATCAATAAAATCCAAACCCCGGAGATGCAATGCAGGCAATCCTTGCGTTGGAAGATGGACGGATCTTCCACGGCAAAGGCTACGGCGCAAAAGGCGAATGTTACGGGGAAGTTGTTTTTAACACCTCCATCACCGGCTACCAGGAAATCTTCACCGATCCCTCCTACGCCGGGCAGATTGTAGTTCTCACCAACCCCGAAATCGGCAATTACGGCACCAACTCTGACGATAACGAGGCCACGCGTCCGTACATCGAGGGACTGATCGTGCGCGAGTTCTCCCGCGTCAGCTCCAACTGGCGGTCGAACGAAGTCGCAGAATCGTATCTCGAACGCTACAAGATTTCCGTGCTGGGCGAGATCGACACGCGCGCGCTGGTGCGCCATTTGCGCACCCACGGCGTGATGCGCGGCGTTATCTCCACGCTGGAGGCCGACACCGACAAGCTTGTCGCCAAGGCGCGCTCGATCCCCAAGATGGATGGCACCGATCTGGCGAAGGAGGTTACCACTCGCCACGTGTACCAGTGGGACGAAGGCGTGCGCTCGCATGAGCCCACGGAAGTGGTCGGGGTGAAGAACGAGCCGGCGAAGCATCACGTCGTCGCCTATGACTATGGCATCAAACACAACATCATGCGACGGCTGGTTGGCGAGTGCTGCAGCGTGACCGTGGTCCCCGCCACGACCAGCGCCGAGGACGTACTCGCGCTCAAGCCCGATGGCGTGTTTCTGTCGAACGGACCGGGCGATCCCGAGCCGGTGACCTACGCGCAGGAGAGCATTCGCAAGATGATGGGGCGCGTGCCCATCTTCGGTATCTGTCTCGGACATCAGTTGATCGGCATCGCGCTGGGCGGAAAGACCTACAAGCTGCGATTTGGACACCATGGCGGCAATCATCCGGTAAAGCAGATGAAGACCGGCAAGATCGAGATCACCGCGCACAACCACAACTTCGCAGTGGATCCCGATTCGCTCAAGCAAAGCGAAGTGGACCTGACGCACATCGACCTGAACGACAACACTCTGGAGGGCCTGCGCCATCGCTCGCTCCCGCTGTTCAGCGTGCAGTACCACCCCGAGGCCGCGCCCGGCCCCCACGACTCGCACTACCTGTTCAAGGATTTTGTGAAGATGATGGAGGAGTGGAAAAAGGACAAGAGATGAAGGAATGGACTCCACTTCGCATCAGTTACGAGTGGGAACCCATCGAAGTTGCTCCCGGAAAGCTATTTGCTTGTCAGTCTCCATTAACAAAGGCTTTTGTCGATAGCTACTCGAAACCGGCTCTCTACCGGTGGGTATTTCGCGGCCAGAGCGGAGTAATATCTGCAGCTTATATTGGCGAAGCCGAGAACCTCGCTCAACGGGTGCAGGGTTACATCTGGCCTGGGCGGACTCAGCAAACAAATCTTCGAATGAAGGACGAGTTTCTCAAACATATGAGCTCAGGTGGAGCTGTCGAGCTGCAGATATTGAGATTCGAGCCTTTCGGCATCAACAATGTGAATGTTTTCCACGAGAGCCAACTAGGAAATCCTTACATACGGAAGATGATGGAGAATTTTCTGCTCGCCGATCATGACCCGGTACACTGCGAACTCAAGAACTGTGTGGCGAATCCGATTGAGAGGCGAAGCAGAAAATCCGCGCGTGCCGCTGGTGCAACCGGATCGAAACTCGGAGATTTCTCGGCAGCTATGGCTGCCGCCAAGGAGCTTCGAAAAGAAGGAAAAGTTTAAGTAGTGTGGCTTCGAGCCAAAACCCGGACCTGTGCTCTGGCTTGGTTTTGAAGGGGCGCGCCTTTAGGTGCGCCGTAAAGTGCGATAGAAGAACTGGGCTTTAGCCCCTGAGGGGATTCGAACTTGAGACCGACTCGACAAGAGACACAGCCAGGTCAGACCTACTTTGTCAGTTCACAGACTTGGCAGAGGCGCGAGCTATTTCGAAACCCACAGTGGGCTGATCTTTTCCTCGAAACCCTGCACTCTTATCGGGGACGCGCGTACGTGCTCCACGAATATGTCTTGATGCCAGAACACTTTCACATTTTGATTACCCCGACGGTGAGCCTCGAGCGCGCAGTTCAATTCGTCAAAGGCGGCTTTTCTTACCGTGTGAAAAAAGAATTGCAATCGTCCACGGAGATTTGGCAGACTGGCTTCTCAGATCATCGAGTTCGCAATGCTGAGGACTATCGGATTCACATTGGTTACATTTACCGAAACCCCGTTGGTCGGAAACTGGTGGAAAGCGCGACTGATTATCCCTACTGCTCGGCTTTTCCCGGGAGCCAGAGAGACGAAGTCCCTCAGTGGCTAAAGCCACCAAATAAGGTCAACTCGAACGGCGCGGCTAAAGCCGCGCCCCTTCGGTCTGAAACCGTGCCCCTTCCAGACGAACTTTGGACGAATAAGAAACAATAAATGCCACGCCGCAACGACATCGCGAAGATCCTCATCATCGGCTCGGGGCCGATCGTCATCGGCCAGTCGGCTGAGTTCGACTACTCCGGCGCGCAGGCCTGCAAGGCGCTCAAGTCTGAAGGCTACGAGGTGGTGCTGGCCAACTCCAATCCGGCCACCATCATGACCGACCCGGAGATGGCCGACCGCACCTACATCGAGCCGCTCACCCGTACCTATCTCGAAGAGATCATTCGAATTGAAGCCGAGATGCTTACTGCCGGCGGCAGGTCTGGCATCTTTGCGCTCTTACCGACGGTTGGTGGACAGACCGCTCTGAACCTCGCGGTCGAGCTCGCTGACGGCGGTGTGCTGGAAAAGTATGGCGTGCAGCTCATCGGCGCGCAGCTTGGCGCCATCAAGAAGGCGGAAGACCGCCTGCTGTTCAAAGATGCGATGACGGCAATCGGCCTCAACGTTCCAAAGTCGTCGCTAGTCAACAATCTGAAAGACGGAATCGACTTCAGCGGCAAGATCGGTTTTCCGGTCATTCTGCGTCCCTCGTTCACGCTGGGCGGCACGGGCGGCGGCATCGCTTACAACCGCGAAGAGCTGTTGGAACTTCTCGCGCGCGGACTCGATCTTTCTCCGGTGCACGAGGTGCTACTGGAAGAGTCGGTGCTCGGCTGGAAGGAATACGAACTGGAGTTGATGCGCGATCTCGCCGACAACGTCATCGTCATCTGTTCTATCGAGAACTTCGACCCCATGGGCACGCACACCGGCGACTCCATTACCGTCGCTCCGGCGCAAACGCTCACCGACCGCGAATACCAGGCCATGCGCGACGCGGCCATCGCCGTCATTCGCGAGATCGGCGTCGAAACCGGAGGATCGAACATCCAGTTTGCTGTCGATCCGCATAACGGGCGCATGGTCGTCATCGAGATGAACCCGCGCGTGTCGCGCTCGTCGGCGTTGGCGTCGAAGGCCACCGGATTTCCCATCGCCAAGATTGCCGCCAAGCTCGCTGTTGGTTATACCCTGGACGAAATTACCAACGACATCACGCGCAAGACTCCGGCTTGTTTTGAACCCACCCTCGACTACGTCGTAGTCAAGATTCCCAAGTGGCAGTTCGAAAAGTTTCCCGGCGCCGATGAATCGCTCGGCCCACAGATGAAGTCGGTGGGCGAAGTTATGGCCATCGGCCGTACCTTCAAGCAAGCGCTGCTGAAGGCCGTGCGCTCGCTCGAAACGGGACGCAGGGCCACCGCGGGGGACATCGAGCCACGCATCCTGACCAAGCGCCTGGTCACGCCGCATCCCGAGCGCCTGCAGTACATTCGTTACGCACTTTCGCAAGGAATGACGGTGCGCGAGATCGCGCAGATGACCAACATCGATCCCTGGTTCCTGCACCAGCTCAAAGAAATCTCCGACGTGCAGGCGAAGCTGGGCGCCGAGCCGATCGACGCCGAGCGTTTGCGCGAGATCAAGCGCATGGGATTCTCCGATGCCCGCCTGGGCGAGGCCTTGCAGTTGAAAGACGGCCGCACCGCCAGCGAGAAAATTTATCAACTGCGCAAGCAGCACAACGTCCGCCCGGTGTTCAAGCGGGTGGATACCTGCGCCGCCGAATTCGAGAGCTACACCCCTTATCTCTACTCGACCTACGAAGAAGAGGACGAAGCGGCGCCGACCGATCGCAAGAAAGTCATCATCCTGGGCAGCGGGCCCAACCGCATCGGGCAGGGAATTGAGTTCGACTACTGCTGCTGCCACGCCGCATTCGCGTTGCGGGACGACGGGTTCGAGACGATCATGATCAACTGCAATCCGGAGACCGTCTCCACCGACTACGACACCAGCGACCGGCTCTACTTCGAGCCCCTGACCTACGAGGACGTGATGGCGGTGTACGAGCACGAAGCCGCTGGAGGCGCCCCGATTGGCGTGATCGTGCAGTTCGGCGGACAGACCCCGCTCAATCTCGCGCTACCCCTGAAGGCGGCGGGCGTCCCCATCATCGGCACTTCGCCCGAGAGCATCGATCTCGCGGAAGATCGCAGGCGCTTTGGCAAGCTGCTGGAGGAGCTCTCGATTCCGCAACCGCGTGGCGCAACCGCCGCCAGCGTTGAGGAAGCCATCGCCAACGCCAATCGCATTGGCTATCCGGTGCTGGTGCGGCCGTCTTACGTACTGGGTGGGCGCGCCATGGTTCTGGCCTACGATGACGAGTCGCTCACCGGCTACATGAAAGAGGCAGTCGAGTATTCGCAGGAGCGGCCGGTGCTGATCGACCACTTCCTCGAGTCAGCCACGGAGATTGACGTGGATGCGCTCTCCGACGGCGAGGACGTTGTGATCGGCGGCATCATGCAGCACATCGAGGAGGCCGGTATTCACTCCGGCGACTCATCCTGCGTGCTGCCGGCGGTAGATATCCCGCGCCACCTGCTCAACACCATTCGTCAATACACGTTCCAGTTGGCGCGTGCGTTGAAGGTGGTTGGGCTGATGAACGTTCAGTACGCAATTCAGCGCAACCGGGTTTATGTCATTGAGGTGAACCCGCGCGCTTCGCGCACCGTGCCCTACGTTTCCAAGGCGACGGGGGTGCCGCTGGCAAAGATCGCAGCGCGCCTGATGACCGGCCGTAAGTTGCGGGAGTTTCTGCCCGAGAATGTCGAGCGCGGCACCGACCTCGACACCGGCAACTTTTATTTTGTGAAGTCGCCCGTCTTCCCTTGGGGTAAGTTCCCGGGCGTGGATACCGTGCTGGGACCGGAGATGAAGTCTACTGGCGAAGTCATGGGCGTGGCTGACAACTTCGGCGAGGCTTTCGCCAAGGCACAAGTTGCTGCCGGGCAGTTGCTGCCGACCAGCGGCACGGTGTTCATGAGCGGCAACGATCGCGATAAGCCCTTCATGTCCGACCTCGGGCGGCGTTTTGTCGAACTGGGCTTCAGCCTGGTTGCGACCCACGGGACTGCACGTGTGCTGGAACATGCGGGCTTGCGCGTCGAGCGCGTCTACAAAGTCAAAGAAGGCCGGCCCAATGTGGTTGATCTGATCAAGGGCGAGCGCATTCAGTTGATCATCAACACGCCGCATGGCGTCGAGCCGTGGTTCGACGAGAAAGCCATTCGCCGCGCCGCCGTGACGGCTCGGATTCCGACCATCACGACGCTGTCGGCCGCGCGAGCCGCCTGCGAAGGAATCGCCGCATTGCAACGCGGCGAAGCTAAGGTGTACGCGTTGCAACAGCTGCACGCGGAACGGGTTCAGCCGTTGCGCCTATTTTAAATGCGCGCTTCAAGTATCGAATACTGAGTGCTGACCGCTGACTGCTAAGTGCTCCCTCGCTTCCTTCGCTATAATCAAAGATTCGGTATGAGTGTTACGACGTTTCAAGAGAAGCTTGCGGCCAGCGGTGCACGCCTTGGCATGTATCGCGGCGCCGAAACCCCGGCGGACTTCGGCGATTCCGCGACTGAATTTCAAGCGCTGCTGCAGGGCTGCGCCCTCCTCGACATGAGCTGGCAGGCCAAGCTGGTGCTGACCGGAGAGGACCGCGTGCGCTGGCTGAATGGCATGGTCACGAACAATGTTCGCGACCTTGCGCCGGGGCACGGGGTGTACAACTTCATCCTTAGCGCCCAGGGACGCATCCAGGCAGACTTGGTCGCCTACAACCGCAGCGACTACCTGCTGGTCACCACGGACCGCGAGCAAGCGCCTACGATAGCTGAGATTTTCGATCGTTACATCATCATGGACGATGTTGAGGTCGCCGACATCAGCGACAAGCTGGCGGCGATTGGCGTGGCCGGCCCCAAGGCGCGCGAGATTTTGCTGGCTGCCGCTCTGGACGTATCGCAACTCGAACCCGGGCAGGTGATCGACGCTGTGTGGCGCGATGTTGGTATTTCCGTCGCGCGCAGCTCGCAGCCACAGATGGATGGATTCGAGATCTGGTTTGCTTCGGAGAACGTGGATGCAATCTGGGATGCCCTGGTCTCGGCTGGAGCCACACCCGCCGGCAGCGATGCCCTTGAACTCTATCGCATCGTCAGAGGCGTACCGCGCTTTGGAGTCGATCTTCGGGAACGCGATTTGCCGCAGGAGACGGGACAGCAGCATGCGTTGAATTTCGCCAAGGGTTGCTACATCGGGCAGGAGATTGTGGAGCGAATTCGCTCGCGCGGCGGCGTGCATCGCATGTTCACCGGCTTCGAAGTGCAGGGACATCCGGCGGACGCGCCTCCGGCGCGGGGAACCAAGGTCCGCGTCAACGACAAGGATGTGGGAGAGATAACCAGCGCGGCGCGGATTCCATTCCCGAGTGGCGAGCGGACGCTGGCACTCGGCTATGTGCGGCGCGAAGCTGGACCTCCCGGCGCCACGGTGCAGATCGGCGAGCAGAGGGCCACCGTGCAGACCATTCCATTCAGCGAGTAAATAAATTTATGGCCGACAAAGAGAAGAAACCTGAATTCGTAGTTACCGATCGCCGCTTGTTCAGCACCGATGGCGAGTTACGCCAGGACGTGGTGGATGACGAAGAGCGCCGCGCCGAACGGGAACGCGAGAAGAGTGAAGCCCAGCGCCTGGTCAACGAGGCGCGCGCGGCACAACAACAACCTGCGCCGTCAAGCGCCGTGCCGGCCTCGTCCATCTTGACCGATGAAATCGTTCCCGACGGGCCCAGTGCGCAGGAACAGCATGACTCTGTCACAGCTTACCGAGAGTCGACACGCGAGATCGACGAAAGCATCGAGAAGGAGATGCGCAAGCAGGGACAGCCCCACCGCGCGCAAGACTTCGAGATGACTTTCGAGAAGTTTGTCGCCTCGCTCTACATGAGTGCGCTTATGCAGCTCGGTCTGGCGGCGCCGCAAGGCGCGAAGCCGGAGGTTGACCTGTTGGGCGCCCGGCAAACCATCGACACGTTGGCCATCCTGCAAGACAAGACCAAGGGCAACTTGACGCTAGCGGAGCAGAATATGCTCCAGAACTGCCTCTACGAATTGCGCATGGCCTACCTCGAGGTCACCAACATGCTCACCCATCCGCCGCAGGGTGGACCGGCCGCTGACGGCAAGCCCTGATGAAAGCAGTGCTCACGGTTTTAGGCAGCGGGACCTCGATGGGTGTGCCCACCATCGGCTGCGACTGCCGCGTGTGCAGCTCCGCCGATCCGCACGACCGGCGCACCCGCCCCTCGGTCATGGTGCAGTGGGAGGGGCACACCGTCCTCATTGACACCACACCCGACTTCCGCGAGCAGGCCATCCGCGAACGCATTCGAAAAATTGACGCCGTGCTTTACACCCACGGCCACGCCGATCACATTCTTGGACTCGACGATGTGCGGCCGCTCAGCTTTCCCCGCGTCACCGGCGGCGGGAAAATTCCCCTCTACGCCAGCGATTCCACGGCGCAAACGCTGCGTACGGTTTTTCGCTACATCTTCGAGGCGGATTACAAGTACGGCAGTCTGGCGCAAGTGGAGTTGCGCGCGGTCAAGGGGCCGGTGGACCTCTTCGGAGCAATCTTCACACCATTCGAGGTGCTCCACGGAGACGTCCCCATCGAAGCGTATCGCTTCGGCTCGGCCGCGTATATCACTGACTTCAGCAGTATCCCGGAAGAATCGCTGGAACAGTTGCAGGGGCTTGAAATTTTATTTCTCGACGCGCTGCGGCATCATCCTCATCCCACGCATTCGACGGTGGAGAACTCTTTGAAGCTGGTTGAGCGGCTGCAACCGAAGCGGGCATACTTCACGCACATCTCGCACGACCTGCCGCATGAGGAGACCAATGCGGCACTGCCCGGTAACGTGCGCCTGGCGCACGACGGCCTGAAACTTGAGTTCGACCTGTAGGACAACCGCCCCCATGCAAGTATTCCGCAGCCTTGAAGAAGTGCCGTCCGAGCTTGGTACCACGGTGGTCAGCGTGGGAAACTTTGACGGGGTCCACCGCGCCCATCAGGAGGTGGTGCACCGCATGGCGGACCGCGCCCACTCGCTGGGCGGCAAAGCGGTGGTGGTGACCTTCGAGCCCCATCCGTACCGCATTTTGCGTCCCGATGTCGCGCCCAGGCTGCTGACGCCTTTGCCCATCAAGCTGCGACTGCTGCAGCAGACCCGCGTGGATGGCGTGCTGGTGCTGCCTTTCACCCGTGACCTCTCGTTGATGCCGGCGCACGACTTCGCTAAGACTGTGCTGGTGGACGCGCTCCATGCTCGCGAAGTACACGAAGGTTACAACTTCCACTTCGGCCACAAAGCGCAGGGCAATGTGAACACGTTGGCCGACCTGGGCAAAGAGTTTGGTTTCGAGGCCACTGTCTATCCCGAGCAGTCGCTGCGTGGTCATCACCTTTCCAGCACGGAGATTCGTAAACTGGTAGCCGAAGGAAAGATGGCGAAGGCGCGCGCGCTGCTGGGCCGCCCATTCAGCATCTTCTCGAATCCGGGACGCGGCCGCGGTTACGGACACAAATACACCGTTCCCACGGTGAACCTGGCGCGCTACGATGAATTGGTTCCCGCCATCGGGGTTTACATCGCCTGGCTGCGCGTCGGCAGCGAATGTTTCGAGGCGGTGACGAACGTGGGAAACCGCCCAACCTTTGGGGCGGACTCCTTCGCCATCGAAAGCCACTTGCTGAATTTCCATCCTATCGAGTTGCTGCCGGAGACGGAGTTGGAACTGGTTTTCTTGCACCGACTGCGGCCCGAGATCAAGTTTCCATCGGTGGAAGCGCTGCGCGAGCAGATCGCCAAGGACGTACACAAAGCGCGACGATATTTTCGGCTGAAAGTAGCCGTTAGCAATTAGCGCTTGGCAATTGGTGGTTGGCGGCCGACAGTGTCGGAGCACGCCATGGACCTCAAATCAGGCTTTAGACCTAAAGTGCTAATTGCCAACGGCTGACGGCATTACTTCTGCCTCCTTTCCTTGCCTTCACCACGGTGGGTTTGCGCGGTTGAACCGAAACCTGATAGCTTTTGCCATTACTCTTAAGAACGCAATGAACAAAGCCATTTGCCTTGCCCTGTTCTGCTGCCTTGCCGGTGCGCCATTGCTGGCACAACTTCCTACCGATAGCCCGGTTGACGTGCTTCGCCATCCCGGCTGGAACAAGGGATTGTTCATTGGCGGCGGCACCTCGGTTGCCAGTTCCCCCAGCGGGCAGTCGTTCCTATTCGGCTTCCGTCTTGGTCGCGTGTTGACCAACGAACACGGCAGCGGTTTTTTCCGCGGCACCTTCGAGATGGCGGGGGACATCATTCCGGTGGACGAATACTGGTTTCACGGGGGCCAGTACGCCGGCGGAATCACTCCGTTCATCGCCAAGTGGAACTTCACCAGCCCGTGCAAAGTAGCACCCTACATCGCGGCCGTGGGAGGCGTGCTCTTCAGTACCAGGAATCTGCCGCCGGGCGACACTGCGCAAATTAACTTCACTAGCGGGGCCGAAGTTGGCGTGCAGATATTTCGCAAGGAGCGAAACTCCTGGGACCTGGCAGTCAAGGCCTATCATCTTTCCAACGCTTCGCTGGGCAATCACAATCCCGGCATCAACGCGTCCCTGCAAGTCACGCTGGGGTACACCTGGCATTAGAGCGGTTCGCGAACGCCCCGGTTTGAGCGATGCCCGCGCAGTTTCCGCTGCTACACTGATGCCGTGCGCAGGCTCATCGTTAATGCCGACGATTTCGGTTTAACCGCGGGAGTGAACCGCGGCATCGTCGAGGCGCAAGAGCGTGGGATTGTGAGCTCGGCCACGCTGATGGCGAACGCGCAGGCTTTCGCAGAAGCGGCCAGCCTGGCGCGCTCGCTGGCGTCGCGCAAGGCACGCTTCAGCGTGGGCTGCCACGTGGTACTGCTCGACGGCGAACCGCTATTGCCGGCGGATCGAATAGCCAGCCTGTTGCAGCCGCGCGCGCAGAACGGCAGCAGCCAGTTTCGTGTCAAGCTGAATGACTTTGTCATAGCGTCTTTCCGCAACAAGCTCAACCCCACCGAAATCGAAGCTGAGGCAAGCGCTCAGATCGAGCGCCTGCAATCGGCCGGTGTGCGGCCGTCTCATTTCGACACCCACAAGCACACGCACATGTTTCCCGCGGTTTTGAGGCCACTGCTGCGAGCGGCGCGGGAGTTTGGCGTTCCGGCCGTGCGGAATCCATTTGGCCGGGTGTGGCCGTTGCCCATGGGAGACCTGCTGCGAAAGCGCAGGTTGTGGCGGCGTTTCGCCGAACTAAATGTGCTGCGCAATTTTGCCACCAGGTTCCGCCGCGAGGTCGAGGCCCACGGTCTGCGCACAACTGACGGATCGCTCGCCGTGCTGGTCACGGGATTTCTCGACTTGAAGCTCTTCACCGCGATCGTGGACAGCATCCCGGAAGGGACATGGGAGTTCGTCTGCCATCCGGGTTACAACGACGCTGACCTCGATCAGGTCCACACGCGGTTGCGGGAGTCGCGGATGCAGGAACTCGGCCTGCTGACCTCGCCGGAAGCGAAAGACGTTCTACAGCGCCGGGGTATTGAGTTGATCACCTATCGGGATCTGTGACTGCTGCAATCGCTAGAGCAATTTCAGGGTGGGTGTGGCTAGGGTAGTACGGGCCTTTGAGGACTGTGTCGCAATCTTGCATCGGTTTGTCACAGTGGAGGGAAGCGCACAAGAGCCAGCCCCGAATGGGGCGAAAGAGCTTAGCCCAGGGCGTGAGCCCTGGGTAAAGTGGAAAAAAGTAATGAGAGTCCCTTTAGGGACGGCACAGTTCTCACCCACCCTCTTCAGGCCCGCGTTTAAGACCGCCCGTACAATTCCAGGCTTCCGCCGCTGAGGTCGACGACCTCAGCGGCCAAAGCGGTTTTTCTTCCTTCCTTGGACGAGGGCCTGAAAAGACTGTGTCGCAACCTCTGCCGTCCCTACGGAACTCGAAATTATTTTCCACTTTACCCAGCGCTTCCGCGCTGGGCTAAGCTCTTTCGCCCCATTCGGGGCTGGGTTTTGGCCCGCTTCATTCCACTGTGCCGAATCGATATGAGGTCGCGACACATTCTCTGAAGGGCCCGCACTACCCATACAACCGGATACACCATTCTGGAACCACTCTCTCGCCGCTCGCGCTACAATGGCTGTCCCGTCAAATCGGCCCGAAGCGCCGCGGACACATCGCCTATGAATCCACTTGTACTCTCGGACGCTGACTACAAAGCAGTCTTCGAGCGCATCACCCAGCTCGCGTTGGAGTATGTCGCGTCGGTGAGCAACCGGCCTAGTTTTCCGAAAATAACTGGAAGTGAAACTGAAGCTTTATTCACTAAACCATTGCCAGAACAGGGAATGAGAGATAGCGCTCTGGACGATCTCGGCCAAGTGATCGCCTCTGTGCGGGCCACCAACCCGCGTTTCTTTGGCTATGTGCTCGGCTCTGGAGAGCCCATCGGCGCTGCTGCGGATCTGCTGGCCAGCGTGCTGAACCAGAACGTGACGGCATGGCGCTCGTCACCCTCGGCAGTGACGATCGAGCGTGTCGTGGTGGGCTGGCTGGCGGAGGCGATCGGGTGCACGGGCTTCAGTGGAAGTTTGACCGGCGGCGGTTCGTCGGCAAACCTGATGGGACTTGCCATGGCTCGCGAGGCGCGCGTGCCGGCCAACGAGAGCGGTGTGCGGCCCGGAACCATCTATGCCTCCGAACAGGTCCACATGTCGATTCCCAAAGCCATCGCTTTGCTGGGCATCGGACGAGAGCATCTGCGGCTTATTCCGTGCGACGGCAACTTTCGGATTCGCGTCGATCTCTTGCGCGCGAGCATGGAACGCGACGTCCGTGCTGGGCTGACGCCCATCGCGATTGTGGGTTCCGCGGGAACCGTTTCTACGGGGAGCATCGATCCGCTGCTCGAGTTGGCAGAAATCGCGCGTGAGTCTGGCGCCTGGTTTCACGTTGACGGAGCTTACGGCGCGCTGGCTGCCATCGCCGAACCGGCGAAGTTTGCCGGACTGAACCAGGCCGATTCGCTGTCGCTCGACCCCCACAAATGGTTGTATCAGCCGCTCGATTGCGGATGCCTGCTCTATCGCGATGCTGGCGCCGCGCGTCACGCCTTTTCGCACACCGGAGACTACGCAAAATCGCTGGTGGACGATCCCGTAGAAGGCTTCGCGTTCTTTGAGGAATCCATCGAGCTGTCGCGACGCTTTCGTGCGCTGAAGATTTGGCTGTCGTTGCGCTACCACGGGCTGGCAAACTTTCGCCAGGCGATCCGCAACGATCTAGCGCACGCGCAGCTATTGGCCGAGCTCATTGCAAAGCAACCCGACCTTGAAATCCTGGCTCCCGTCCCGCTCAGCGCAGTTTGCTTCCGTTATCGGTCGCGGGCGGATACTGACCCCGATGGCGACGCGCTGAACCAGGAGATTTTGCAGCGCGTGATCCGCCGGGGAAAGGTATTCTTGTCCAACGCGACGATTCATGGGAGCTTCGCGTTGCGGGCCTGCATCGTCAATCACCGCACCACGCCGGATGATGTCGAGCAGGTGGTGAGCGAGGTGCTTGCTGTGGGCAGGGAAGTGTTGGCGGAAGGCAGCTAGAACGGTTTCAGTTTTTGCGTAGGTCGGGTAGACAGGCTGCTGAAAAACTCTGTGGGAGCCTTTTGGTGGAAGCCCCTCTGCTTTGAAAGGGCACGGCTTCAGCCGTGCCGTAAGGTGCGCGGAGAGTTGGGCTTCAGCCCCTGAGGGAATTCGCTGTTCGTGCTGACACCGAAGTCCCTCAGTGGCTAAAGCCACCATGATAATAGCGGCTTACGGCACGGCTGAAGCCGTGCCCTTTCAAAGCTTATTGGCTCAGTTGCCGAAGCAGATGAATAATCCAAGTAAAGCGCCGCGTCAATGACTGATGAGAAATCGGCCTTTAGAGCGGTTCCGGGGTAGCTGTATCCGATAATAAATACCCACAGTGGCGAAACCAAGCGGTGGCGTTGTGAGGCGTAACGGCGGCGATCGCTGTCGCCACGGCCTTCTCCAGCAGATCGACCGCCCGGGTTTTCGC
>DATCCF010000406.1:0-8687 GCA_036511435.1 Terriglobales bacterium
CGGGCGATACTTGGACGTTGGAGCCTGGACGCGGACCTAAACTCCGCTCTGCCAGTATAAGCCGGACATATTATTTCCAGCCTGGAAATGCTTCAGAGGTCGCAGCATCGGCTTCGACACAGCTCCCGCTGCACCCGCTCAGCTAAACAGCAGTTCCTTGGCGCGCTGCGAGGCCTTGACTACCGCCTTGATCAGAGTCACGCGGAGGCCACCCTCTTCCAGTTCCAGAATGCCATCCACGGTGCACCCGGCCGGAGTGGCGACGGCGTCTTTCAGTAATGCGGGATGATCGCCGGTTTCCAGCATCATCTTGGCTGAACCCATGACGGTCTGGCCGGCGAGCTTCATGGCGATGTCGCGCGGCAGCCCCATCTTGACCCCACCCTCGGCCAGCGATTCCAGGATCATGAAGATGTACGCGGGGCCGCTTGCCGACAGGCCGGTGACCGCGTCCATGTGCTTCTCATCGACCCGCACCGTTTCGCCCACGGTTTCAAACAGCGTGCGAGCCACCTCCAGATCGGCCGGCTTCACCGCCTTGCCGCAGCAGAAGGCGGTCATGCCAGCGCCGACCATGGACGGCGTGTTGGGCATGGCGCGAATGACCGCAATGCCGGGGGGCAGGCGCTGCTCGATGTACGAAGTCGGCACGGAAGCCGCGATGGAGATCACCAGTTGGCCGGGACGCAGATCGTGCTCAATCTCCTGCACCACGTCACCCAGGGTCTGCGGCTTGACGCAGAGCAAAATGACGTCAGCGTTGCGAATAGCGGCACGGTTGTCGGTGGTGACTTCGATGCCGTACTTGGAGGAAAGTGAAGCCGTCCTTTCCGCGTGATTTACGGTGGCGGCAATGTTCCCGGGCTGCAGCACCTTCTGACGGCAAAATGCCTGCATGAGAATGCTACCCATTTTGCCAAGTCCAAGAATGGCGACACGAGTTTCGGACACGCTTTCACTTTCTGGTTGAATTGGATTCCGGTGTTCCGGTCTGTAGTCGATTGTAAATTGCGCAAGAGCCGAGCAGGGAATCGCCCGAAGTGGTGTCGCCGCCCCGCGGCTTGGGGGCATCTTGTGCTTTAGCCGGGTCTTGCGAGGGTATGCGAGAACTCACTTTGAGTTGGCACGGTGGGATGATTGCGCAAAATCCAAGCCCGCAGGGGCGAAATAATACTAGCCCAGGGCGGAAGCCCTGGGTAAAGTGGGGAATAGATCCGAGTCCCTTCAAGGGACGGCACAGCTCTCGCACACCCCCTTACGCCCCGGCCTAACCCAATCGCGCGGCCTTGCGGCTAGTGTTCCGCAGCTTTGTGCGCCTTCGCAAGCCGGACTATCTGCATCGCCAAACAGCGTTCCTGAAAACGATCCTGTGCCTGACTTAGGTTGACGACAAGAGACTAAAGCTTGGACACATTTCGTACGGCGAGAAGTCAGACGTTTTGTCCACTCGCGGCTACAGGGCTGTTCTTAATCGCTGTATGTATAGTCGGGGTTTTCTACTCGGATGAACCGCGCGCTTTCGGGGTCATATTGGAGGAGAAATGCTGTGCGCCGCTCCACGTTGGAGTCATCCCGGTACTGGATGAATCCCAAGCAGTAAGTCGGCAGACGGTTGCCCCGTTCTTCATATACGCCGATCAGCCGAAAAGTCATTATTTGCGAGCCTTGGTCAAGAGCGATGGTCAGGCTCTTGTGCTCCCCGGATTTGATGGTGAGCCTTCCCATGGAGTTCCGATCCTTGCTGTATGGCGGAATTGGCGGAAGGTCGGTTTTCCCAATTATTCCGACGGTCAGGTTGCTTTCGGTGATATGGGCATCGGTTCCGCCAGTGTTGGCTATGACGCACTGAATTTGCCACTGGAGGCCACGAACTATTTCTTCGACTCCTTCCGACTCAACAACTTTTCCCTTAACCAGCGCAATGCCGCGAATTACGAGCTTGGGTCTGAACGTAGATACAAAGGCGCGCCTAGAGACATAAGCTTGATAGGACAGAAAGGCAATTGTTGGAACTCCAAGCCCAACGAGCCACCATTCTGGAGATTTGTACCATGGTGGTGTTTCTTGAATCTTGTCTGTGTTGGGAGGGGATTGTTCATTATTTCTGCAAGGGGAAGGGTTTTGTGTGGATTGGCGCTCATCGGTGCTGGGATTGCTGTTTGGCTTGCCGGAAAGGTGTACTGGTGACATGACCAGGGAAAGCGCGTAGAGCGCGACGAGCGTCGATGTTTTCATGCTGCCTCTACTGGTACCCCCTTCGGACCCTATCCCAGGCTTCCTTGGGGCCCCAAATTTTCGGTAGTGGGCTAATTGTGTGTTGATGACATGCACCAGCCAGCGCCAACGCTTACGCCAAGCAAAAAATAGGCGAGAAATTTCCAGGCCGCGAAGAGCGCATCCAGTTGCTCCGCTGTGAGGTTGTACAGGTGAACCAAGGACCGGCGAAAAAGGCGGTCAAGAGAAACAGTAAGCCGGTGGCAACGAAAGAGGATATGGCGAAGACCTCCACCCTCTTGCATGCCCGCCCGGTGGCGGCGCATTTCTCGCACCCATGGTTCATGCCTCAAGATTGTAGCAAGGTCTATTACTTTCGATGCGGGTTCGGGATCACTGCTTGCGCGAGAAGAGAATGCTGCGCCATGCGGCGTCTCCAACCAGTAGCACCAGTTCCGAGGCGGATGGGATGGGGCATTCTGTCCCGGAGTAACGCGCTATCAATTCGCCGGCGATTTCGCTTGCGCGTGGCGAGAAATAAAGACTATCCCCATCGGGCAAATCTCCCAACAGGGCACAAAACAAAGCGGCATCTCTTGGTGATCCATTGGTAAGCCAGAGTCTGCTGAACTCGCTTTGAATCGCCCACTGGTCAGCCGCACCATTTGCTCCAGATAGGGTCACATTAAACCAACCTGTAGCCATACAGGGGAATCTCCTTTTAGGCTGGGCGCTAACTCTTGAATCAGGGTTTATCCGTACTGCCCCGTCGGTGGCGCACGCCAATCAACAGCCATCCGCACACGCTGACGTTCCAAACAGGTATAGCCCTTGGTCATGGGTTACGCCCAGCGATATGATTGTGGGCCGTGCGGGATATTTGAGCGGTGCTCGGCATCACCATAAGACGTGACCAGCCAAAAGAACGGCAACACTTAATTAGGGCAATTATTTACTTGACTCCACCACGCATTTAGGGTACGATTTTGTTCATGGAGAGCAAGACCATGAGCGAACCAAAGAGCCTGCAAGAAGCAATCGTTTACTTCTCGAATCCCGACAACTGCATCGACTATCTCGCTATTCGCCGTTGGCCGAATGGATCGGTAACTTGTCCGACTTGCGGCTCTGACAAAGTAAAATTCAGGGCGCATCGTCGCACTTGGACTTGTTCCAGCCATCATGCGAAGCGCGAATTCTCTGTGAAGGTTGGAAGTGTTTGCGAGGATTCCGCCATCGGCCTTGATAAGTGGCTCACCGCTCTGTGGCTGCTCTCCAATTGCAAGAACGGCATCAGTAGTTGTGAACTCGCCCGCGATCTGAAAGTCACCCAAAAGACCGCATGGTTCATGCTGCATCGCATTCGTTTGGCTTTGCAGGACGAAGCCGCTGGCAAGCTTGGCGGTGAAGTCGAAGTTGATGAAACCTTCATCGGCGGAAAAGCTCGCAATATGCATCTCGACAAACGCGAGCGCCGCATCACTGGTACTGGCGGAAAAGACAAAACCATCGTGTTTGGAGCATTGGAACGTGGTGGCAAGGTCCGCACTATGGTAGTCGCAGATCGGAAGCGAGGCACCTTGCAAGCCTGCATCAAAGAGCACGTTGAAGCTGGTTGCGCCCTCTATTCCGATGCGCTGCAATCCTACGACGGGCTGGCTCAGGAATACGCTCATCAAGTCATTGACCATGCCGAGAAGTACGTCGATGGGCAGATTCACACTAACGGACTGGACAACTTCTGGAGTCTGCTCAAGCGCGGCATCGCGGGAAGCTACGTTAGTGTTGAACCATTCCATCTGTTTCGCTACCTTGATGAGCAAGTGTTCCGCTATAACAACCGTGCGACCAAAGAACACAAAGTAACTGACTCCGACCGCTTCAATATGGCCGTCCGAAAAATCTTCGGCAAGCGGCTGACCTTTGCCGAGTTGACCGGAAAGCTGTATGAAACGACCGCATTCTAACCCTTATCGCTTGAAGCGCGGGAAGCGGAGTCGCTAGACTCCGCATTTTCGGGATCGCCATGAAACGTTATTCTGTCCGATATGCCCAGCAGCGATTCGTATGCGAGACGCAATCCGTCCAGGTTCTTAACGGAAGTGTCGTGCGGTAGTTGACATGCAGAACAAGCAGTCGGAGCAAAGCCGAACCTTTTTTGATAATCGGATACCCGCATCATGTCGAGTGTGATACTGGCACCGCACTGCTTGCACTGTATTGACACATACCGCATGTCGCTTAACGAAATTATTGATTGCCTACGCATGGCCACCATTATTTCTGCTCCTTGCTGCGCGAGACCTTAGCGGCCCGCTTTTGTTTTGCGCGCTTTCGCTTTTCCTGATATTGTTTCTCGCGCTTCACAATCTCATCATGTGAGACCGAGAACACCTTTCGCACTACAGCGTCGAATTTGTCGAATTCACTATTTTTGCTCACTGATTCTGTTGCCATGAAAACCGTCCTCGCATATTACTGGGGAACATTCTGCCCGAACTGCAAATCATTCTTCCCGCTGTACGAATCGCCGCTTGATGACAATGGCAACCCTCTTTTCCCGTTGTTGACCGACGAACCGAAAGATTGGAGTATTTCGTGTGACTGTGAGAGTTGCCGCGCTGTTTTTCCCTGCACTCGAAAAATCCTCCATCTCGTCGAATCGACCCGTCGAACGGTGCGCTACCGGATTAATCGCCCTCCCGGTCAAACTTAAATATTGAGCGCACCTTCTCTTCCAAGAGGTGGTGCGAGTAATAGCGACCCAGTCGGGGATGCTTTGCAGCCAACACCTTGACACCGCTTCCCCTTAACTTTTCAAGATAATCCGGTTCGGCGGAGCGAAAGTTATCAATGTTCCAAAAGCTGCTTCTAAACGGGCAACTGCGAAGCCGTCTGTCGAGGTCAATAGCGTTAGCCACGCGCATGTAAATACGATCAGACTCCAGGAATGCTCGTATTAGCGTTGCGACCTCGCCTTGCCCAAGGCCAGTACCTACGTATATGCGGACCCTGTTTGCGAGCAAATCGGCGGCTTGGAGTCCAACGATCTCTTCTGGGGTGGAAAACGTGAAAGTATCTGCTAGTTTCTCCCGACCGACTACAGATACGGCCAGTATCTCCCGGTATAGTTCACGCGCCTTAGTCTGCACCGGCTTCTTTTTTCGGTCGGGAGAATCGCGGTCAGCGAACACCGGATATAGCTTGTCGCCTTCTGGTACAAAATGCGTTGCACTAAGAATTGGCTCGCGAAACGCAAAGAACCACGGGTCGTCGGGCTTCCCACGTTGATCCCAATTCTTGTCATACAGCGACGATGTTGTAAGCCAGCGCCGCTCGTCATGGCTCAACGACAAAAAGAGATCAATATCTACGGCCATACTCACGGGGCGTAAGTTTGCTTGAGTAACGACGTCCAAGAGGGATCGGATAAATGCAACATCATCAGACTCTTTCCACTTGGTATACGGTTCGGGGCGACAAATTACTCCATCTTTGTCGGCTCTTTTCCAAAATTCCAGCGCGTGAAAGACGGATACTCCGGCCTTGTGAAGCATAATAGGCCATTTCTCATTGAACGTATCCCATTGGTCGGCGCTACCAACAAAGCCAGAAACTACACAGTATTTTTCGCACCGTTTTTTCAATCCACTTTCATCGGCTAAGAGCTTATACATGCCAAGGTACCCTTTGCGCACGTCGAAGAGGCGCAGCAGTTCCCGAACCGACAGCGCCGAGCTCATCGCGCACCCCCACGGGATAGCGCTTCACTTGCCCCATCACCCCCATCTTGCACGGCCCGGATGGTGGGGTCAAGTAAATAATTGCCTTAATTAGGCTACTACCGAATTTTCTGCTCCCGCAGCCGCAATTTCCGCTTCACATCGGCTTGGCGTTCGGAATATACTCGCTTCCGCCCCACGCTCCCAAGGGTCAGGCTCGCCCCAGGGAACCGGACAGAAGTCGCAGCTTGCGAATTCGCCGGCGTCGGAAGAGCCAGAGTATTGGTCCGTCGAGCACACGGAGGGTAAGGCTCGCCGGGGCATGACCTTCAATGGAGGGCATTATGGCGACCATCCGCGACCTGCTGAGCAATCGCACCATTCACTACGTCCAGCCTGACCAGACCGTCTTTGAAGCCGCCCACTATATGGTGGAGTGCAACGTGGGCGCAGTTCCGGTACTGGACGGAACCCAACTGGTTGGCATCTTCTCCGAACGTGACCTTATGAGGCGTGTGGTAACAGAAGGGCGAAGTCCGCTGTCCACGCATATTGCCGAGGTGATGAGCACCGATCTGCACACGGTTGCTCCCAGCACCAGCTCCGAAGAAGCCATGTTCGTGATGCAGACCTACGGCATTCGGCATCTGCCGGTATGCGACGGCCCCATGCTCGTCGGCTTTCTCTCGTTGCGCGATCTGCTGCGCTGCCATCTCGACGAAAAATCCATGGAAGCCGACTCGATGCGCGCCTACATCCAGACGTACAGCTAAGAATTAGCTTATGGAAGGGCGGTGCTACACTTGCCTGTGAACTTGCCCGGCGTTGTCGATCATCTCCGCAAGATCGCCGGACGCGATGCCGTCCTGGACCGTCCCGAAGACCTCATGCTATACGAGTACGACGCGGGCATCCGGAAGAGCACACCCGGCGCCGTTGTCTTCCCGCAGAATACCGAGCAGGTTTCCCAAATCATGCGGCTGGCCACGGCCGAGAGCATTGCCGTGGTGGCGCGCGGCGCGGGCACTGGACTCAGTGGCGGCTCCATTCCGCAAGAGGGCGGCATCGTGATCGCGTTCTCGCGCATGAACCGCATCCTCGAAGTTGACGTCGAGAACCAGCGGGCAGTGGTGCAGCCGGGCGTGGTCAACCTGCAACTCTCCGAGCACGTGTCACATCTTGGTCTGTACTTCGCGCCCGACCCCTCCAGCCAGAAAGCTTGCACCATCGGCGGCAACGTCGCGGAAAACTCGGGCGGGCCGCACACCCTGATGCATGGCGTCACCGTGAACCACGTCACCGGAGTGGAAGTAGTGCTGCCCAGCGGCGAGATTGTCCACTTCGGCGGCAAGGCGGCCGAGTCTTACGGCTACGACATGACCGGCTTCCTGGTTGGGTCGGAAGGGACCGTCGGCATTACGACCGCGATTACGGTGAAGTTGCTGCGCAAGCCGGAAAAGATTGCGACCTTGCTCGGCGTCTTCGAATCGGTGGACGACGCGGCGCTTACGGTTTCTGCCATTACCGCTGCGGGCATTACTCCCGCCGCGCTGGAGATGCTGGACGGATGGACCTTGCGTACCGTGGAAGCGTTCTGCCACGCCGGTTATCCACTGGATGCGGGCGCGGTCCTGCTGATCGAGTTGGAAGGATTACGCGAAGCGGTGGAAGAGCAGGCAATTGCGGTGCGGGAGGTCTGTCTGCGCCAGAAGGCGCGCGAGGTGCGGCGCGCCAAGGACGAAGAGGAGCGCGCCCTGCTGTGGAAGGGGCGCAAGATGGCTTTTGCGGCGCTGGGGCGGGTCACACCGTCCTACTACACCCAGGACGGTGTGGTACCACGCAGTCAGATACCCGCCGTGATGCGGCACATCGGGAACGTCGCCAAGAAATACGACTTGATTATCGGCAACATTTTCCACGCGGGAGACGGCAATCTTCATCCCCTGATCCTCTTCGACATGCGCGATGCGGCGCAGTTCGAGCGCGTCTTGTCGGCGAGCTGGGAGATCCTCGAGTTTTGCATTCAATGCGGCGGCTCCATCACTGGGGAGCACGGCGTCGGGATGGAGAAGCGCGACCTGATGCCACTGCTGTTCACCGAAGAAGATCTCGACGTAATGATCAGCCTGCGCAACGCCTTCAACGGCGCCGGCATCCTGAACCCGCAGAAAATCTTTCCCACGCCGCGCATGTGCCGCGAGATTTCCGGCCCAACCCAGAATCCGGTGCTGATGCAGGAGGGACTGTGAGCACCGTGACGACGACGCCTCGTTTCGCACCTGTGTTCCGCGCCATTTGCGGAGAGAAATACGTCATGGAAGACCCGGCGGAGCTACAGGCGTGGAACGTTCTGGGCGTTGCTCCGGCACTTGCGGTCACGCCGGCTTCGGTTGATGAAGTTACTAACATCTTGCGGTTCGCCAACCAGCATGGCCTGAGTATGGTTCCCGCCGGAGGCTTCACCCAGCAGCAAGTTGGAAATCTGCCACAGCAGATCGATGTTTTGCTTTTCACGTCGCGCCTCACTGCGGTGGAACATTACGATGCAGGCGATCTCACCGTCGGCATTGGCGCGGGTTGCACAGTTGCGCAACTGTCTGCGATGGTCGCCGAAAATGGCCTGTTCTTCGCTGGCGACCCCGCGCAACCCGAGCGGTGCACCATCGGTGGACTGCTGGCTACGGGGCTGTATGGGCCGCTGCGTCACGGCTACGGCGGTCTGCGCGATTACTGTATCGGCGTGCGCTTCGT
>DATCCF010000407.1:0-6050 GCA_036511435.1 Terriglobales bacterium
GCATTTGTAGTCAAATTTGTAACTGGAACTTCCACAAGGACCAATAGCGTTCAACAACCCCAAAAATGCAACCTGCTGATTTCAAGGAAGATAGTCTATATACCAGAAAGGTAACTCACCTAATCCCGAACCAGATTCCAATGCTTAGTGAAACTTGTTGAAATTTGTTGATCTTAAGTGATTGATATTGAAACAGTTGCAGGCCGCTTATAGAAAGCTGTTGAGCTCTGCGGTTCTTTGAGGCTTTGACAGTTACAATTTTGCCTACAGCATATTAACTAATCGGTAAACAGTCGCTAATTCCTCCTACGGTGGGAATCTGTGCCGCACTCCCGCAGCTCCCGATCAACTCGCTTTCTTGCCATCTCGGGTTCTTTGCTTGTGGAGTGTAGCAACCTGGCGTGTCTCAGTTTAGGGGGTCACTCCAAGCGTGAGGCCCACCCAGAATTCTTCTGCCGCTCCAAGTTGTAAATCCCGGCTGCAATAGCCTCGGCGACCTGACACTAAACGCCGCTCATTCTTTTCGTGGAGATCGTGATGTAGGACGAAGGGCCCCGTTCCTAGTTATGGCGAGGCACAGGCGTCATTCGTGAACGTCTATCAGAAATGACTTCAGCTTGAGGGAGCGCGAGGGGTGGCGCAGCTTGCGCAAGGCCTTGGCTTCGATCTGGCGAATGCGCTCACGGGTCACGGCGAAGCACTGGCCCACTTCCTCCAGCGTGTGCTCTGAACCGTCTTCCAGACCGAAGCGCATCTTGATGACCTTCTCCTCACGCCGGGTCAGGGTGCGCAGCACGTTCGCGGTCTGGTCCTTCAGGTCCATGTTGATGACGGTCTCGGCGGGCGAGATCGCGGCACGGTCCTCGATGAAGTCGCCGAGGTGGGAACCCCCTTCCTCGCCGATTGGCGTCTCCAGCGATATCGGCGCCTCCCTGACCTTGAGCACCCTGCGCACCTTGGCCACCGGAATGTCCATTTGTTTGGCAATCTCTTCCGACCTGGGCTCGCGTCCCAGTTCCTGCACCAGCTGCCGCGAAGTGCGGATCATCTTGTTGACGATCTCGACCATGTGCACTGGCAGGCGGATGGTGCGTGCCTGGTCGGCAATGGCTCGGCTGATTGCCTGGCGAATCCACCACGTCGCGTAAGTAGAAAACTTGTAGCCGCGGCGGTATTCGAACTTCTCCACCGCCTTCATCAGGCCGACGTTACCTTCCTGGATCAAGTCGAGGAACTGTAGCCCGCGGTTGGAATACTTCTTGGCGATGGAAACCACGAGGCGCAAATTGGCCTCGATGAGCTCGTGTTTGGCCTGTTCCGCGTCCATCTCGCCCCGGATGATTTCGCGCTGGGTGCGCTGCAACTGCGGGAAGCTAGCGCCGGCATCACGTTCCAGCCGTTCCAGGTCGCCACGACACTGTCGCTGCGTCTTGCGGTAAACTTTCTTCAATTCTTCCCTACACGTGCTCTCAACCTTCTTTCCCAGGTTGCTGACCTGGCAGTCGAGCGAGCGCATGATCTCCACGGTTCTATTCACCCGATCGATCAGGCGTTGGCGCTCGCAGCTGCTGAGACCGAGGTTGCGGACGATGAGCGAAATTCGAACGATCTCGCGGCCCAAGATGAATCGGCAGCGGCGGTATTCGCGCGCTTTCTGTTTTGCCACAATGGTTGGTAGCCGCCCGGCCAACTGGTCGGCTCTTGTGTAATGCTTCTGCAGGTCGTCGATCCGGTACGTGAGGCCTTTGACACAGTTCTGCAGGTTCTCCTCGGTGATCTCTTCGTCATCGAAGGCCACAATTTCCTTGATCGACCGTATGCCTCGCTTCAAATCCCCGCCAATGAGCAGGATTTGTCGGATCACAAGAGGCGAGCGTGAAAGCGCCTTCAGCGCGCTGAGCTGTCCGCGCTCGATGCGCTTGGCAATGTCCACTTCCTCTTCGCGGGTGAGCAGAGGCACTACACCCATCTGGCGCAGGTAGATGCGCACCGGATCGTTGGTCTTTTCAAGAGCGCCTGGGGCCAGGTCGAGCTCGCCGGCCTCCACTTCCTCCTCCAACTTTTTTTCGAGCGCCGAGGAAGGTAGCTCGGGCTGACCCTCAAGCACGTCAATGCCACGCGTGCCGATGGTAGTGAGCAAATCGTCCAAGGCCTCCGGAAAGTGGACGTCGTGCGGAATTAGGTCAATCACCTTGTTGTACGTGAGATGGCCCCTATCTCTTCCGGCATCGATGAGTTTCGTAATGTCGTCAAGAGCCAAGCGGAATTCCTTTTCAGCGCCGTCCTGCATGGAGAAAAGGGTGCTTTGTTGATTTGCAGCGGCTACTTGGCCAAGAAGAGCCGAAATCAAAACTGACCGATGCTAGCACGGCGTGACAGCATGTTCCTAACCAGATACGTTCTAGCTTGCCGTGCTATTGCAATCCACGTAGTGGCCCAGACCGTTACTTTTCGACACAGATTCGCGTGCCGAATCAGACTCGGCTCGAAATGTGGTCTGCTTTCACGTTGCCGTACCAGCGGTAGCCGTGTTTGTTGGTGGAAAACACTGAGGAATTGCCTTGGCCCTGAGTGTCGCTGAGCCCGAACACCCTGCGCACTGTCCGTCGGCGACTCTCCTTAAGCCAATCGGGTAAGTCGTTTAGTTTCTGGCACCACTGACGAGCCGAACGCTCGTCCCCTACTCGGAAGCTATACGTTACTTTCGGATGGGCTGTTACTCGTGGACAATCGCCAAGGTATCCCCTCGGCGCCAGCTTCTGCAAAAGAGAGGAGCCGCCCGGAACTCAGCCAAGGGCGGCTTCTGTGCTACTTAAATCATCCCCTAAGAAGAGGATTCACTCTGACGATATTCCGCCATACCCTTGGATGTCTGGTCAATTTTGCACAAACCTGGATCTAAACTGCACCACTACCAATGGCAGCCGTACAGCGAAGACAGCGCGGCGATCAAAGAGTGCGCCGCAATTGATTACTGATCTGCTGACAACAGGTAGTGGGCTGTTTTGAATTTCACTCTCCGCCCCCGCCGGTCACATATCCATCTTCCCAATGGTCCTGGTTTAGCTCGTAACGGTTGATCCGAAAACCTAACGGTGCAGCCACGAATCCAGCCTTTGGCTTAAGTCGATCAATGGCTGCCTCAGCGTCCGCTTCGGTGCGGTAAACGCCAATCAACAAATCCGCATCATCGCCGTTTCGTACATGGGGCTCCCCTCAATCTTTCTTGACCTTCTCCACGAAGAAGTTGGTGAAGGTAGAGTCTTTTCCCCAGCCCGCCAGGGTCACCACCTCGGGTTTGTCATCGACCTTGATGACTGCGAAATTCAGCCAGGACTCAGTTCAATGAACGCCATGTTCTCACCAATGGAGAACCAACTTCCGGTTTGCTCGTCCTACAGGAGAGCTCTCTTCGCGAGCTACTTGCCAGGACTGTAGGCCAGATTTAGGTATGGTGTGCTGTGCCTCGCCAAAACTCTGCGTGTTAGCAGAGTCAATGACTTGGAGGCGCACCTGCGCAGCGCGCTTTTCGCTGGACACTTCCAGCAACGCCAACGCGTAACGTTCTACAAGGCTTCATGACCAGAACGAGAGCCAATCGATTTCGCCGTTGGTCGCCGCACTCTTCGCTGCATTAGAAGTCCAGTATTCCTGCGGGTTGGGATGCTAGACCACCTGGTGCAAGATTAGGTGGTCGGCTTGCATCAAAGCCGCAGCTAGTCTTTTGCTTTCAGGAGCTTTCGGAGCCCGTGTAGAGGTGCGGCGGCGCCCTGTAGTCAAATTTGTAACTGGAACTTCCACAAGGGTCAACAGCGTTCCAAAACTAGAAGATTGCAACTGGCTGATTTCAGGGAACATAGTCTGTATACCAGAAAGATAACTCACCTAATCCCGAACCAGATTCCAAAGTCTATTGAAACTTGTGGAAATTGATGGTTTGTAAGTGATTGATATGGAAACCGTTGCACGCCGCTAGTTGAAAGCAATTGAACTGTGCGGTTCTTTGAGGCTTTGATAGTTACAAATTTGCCTACAGCGAGTTAACTCATCATTAACTAGCACTCCAGGAACATGCCAAGCCGAGATTCCTTCTGAGTAGCCCGTACCCCGGGAGCAATCGGCAATTGAGATCGCTATTGCCCAATCACGTTCTACAAGCCGACTTAACAGGAGTAATCTCCCACAAGCCGGTTTGGGGCCAACTTCGTGTTGGCAAACCACAGATCCACAATCTTTGGTCGGCTTTTCGGAGGTCTTCTTTTCTTGACGACAAACAGCCAATTCACGCGATGGCCTGTTTTCATCAAGTGACATTCCGAGGAGACCGCAGTTAGCTGTCGAACCGCCGGCTGCTAGGGCAATCTGCCAGCCGGAGATTGTCGTTTGCTATCGATTTCAGACAGTGCGGCTATGATTTCCGTTCTACAAACCACACATCCAGCCTGTTTGGCGTCATTCATAGCAGCAAACAGCTTCCGCTTCGCAGTCGCTTCGTTTCCCCGTGCCGCTTCAAGTCGCGCGGTGGTGGTGGACAGATGGAAACTGGCCAGCCAATCCGTAGCCCGTACGGCGCTTGCTTTCTCCAAAGTGTCTCTGGCGTCGTCGATTTTGCCAAGAGCGAGGAACGATTCGGCCTGCATCGCGCGCGCTTCGATCTCGTCGGGGCCGCGGTTTTCGCTTCGGAGTTCCTCGATGGCAGACTGTACGGATGCATCGAACTGTTCTGGATGACGCTCCAGAAATGCCACACGGGCCAGCAGCACGCGATCAAGAGCTGCATCGCCCTTCGCCCCAATCTCCTGGTTCGCCGTGAGGGCTTCTTGCAAAGTTCGGCGCGCTGCCGCGAGATCCCGCTTGCCGATTAGAGCCTTGGCGAGGGTAAGTTTTACGAGAGCGGTGCTGGAACGATCTTCGAGGTCCTTGAAAGTCGCCAGCGCCTGCTCGTAGAAGCCGACGGCGCGATCCAATTCACCCTGGACCCGTAGCACATCCGCCAGATTTGTTTTCGCCAGCGCGACGCCGTTTTTGTCGCCCGCACCCTTCCGGACCTCCAGCAGGTTTTCGTAAAGCCTCCTGGCGCCTCGAAAGTCTCCACGCTGGTAGAGCACGCCGCCAAGATTATTCATGGTTGCGTACTCATTGTCCTTGCGGCCACTCTTACGGAAAATGTTTAGCGCTTCGCGGTAGAGATCTTCCGCCTGGGCGGGTTCGCCCTGGGCGCGGTAGACCTCGCCCAGGTTTGTCAGCACGGTAGCAAAGCCGTTTTCGTCCCCAACCTGGCGGAAATAGTCTCGGGCCTGCTCGATCTTCTCTCGCGCACCGGTTAGATTTCCTTCCTTCTGCAACACAATTCCCAAGTCGTTCAGCGCAGTGGCAGTCCCATGCCGGTCGCCGGCCTCTTCGAAAATCTGCCGTGCTGTCGAATAAGCCTCGATCGCCTCTTTCAGTTTCGCCTGATCGTCGAGAGCCCATCCTTTCACCAGCTGGGCACGCGCCAACAATAGGCGGGCTCCGGAGGATTGCGCTTTCTTCGCGGCTTGTTCCGCAAGTGCCTGCTGCCGCTTGTAGTCTGCATTTCGCGCCGCAACCGACGCTTCCGCGAGATCGATGCGTGGATCGTCCCGTTGAGAAGCGCGAACAGACCGCAGGCTCGACAGAGTCGCCAAGGCCTCATTGAGGTTGCCGGCCGATGTTTGAGCAGCAGCAAGTTTCAGCCCGGACTCGAGATCATCCGGGAAATCTTGCCAGAGATGCCGGTACACGCCAATCGCGCCGGCCCAATCATGGTTCAATTCGTAGTAGCGGCCTTGAATCTCCAAACGCTCATCTTCGGGAAGTCCGTTCGACAGGGAGAGAGCCTTCTGGGCGGATGCGAGTGCGCGAGCGTCGTATCCAAGCGCCGACCATGCTTCAGCCAGCCCTGCATGTCCCAGCGCGAAGTTTGGTTCAATCATCAGGCTTTTCTGCAAAAGCTCTCTCGCGGACAAATTCTCGGCAACCCGCAGGCGCGTCAAACCTTCCGCGTAGAGTCGTGCTGCTTCGGCATTGGA
>DATCCF010000408.1:0-5086 GCA_036511435.1 Terriglobales bacterium
CTAGCCTGAGGTCCGCTGTTCTTCGTATGGAAGTTGATGCATACAAACCATTTACGGTCGGGGACTGCCTCAGGCCGCGATACTCGGAATCCGCTTGAGCAGATGGATTACTTTCGGAGGGCCGACCCATCCAACCAGAACCCTGGAGGAGGCGAGATAAGGGAGGGTCAACGCAGGCATCTCGCTACGGTTTTTGGGAGCCTGCTGTTTCTGCATCCGCAACGTCCACAAACCGCCGAACCCGGAAGAGTATCCCTGGGATGGCTAAAGCGGTTCCGAGATTAGTGTATCCGCCAGGCACGGGTAGTGCGGCGCTTCAGCGCCGCGTTCGCCGCGGCCCAAGGCCCCGCTGAAGCCGCTGAGGTCGACGACCTCAGCGGCTTCAGCGACCTTTCTTCTTGCCCTATACGCGGGCCTGAAGGCCCGCACTACCCGTGCAAACCGAACGCATCTGTTGCGGAACCACTCTAAGGGCACTGTGGCTCAATGTGTGTTTCTACCTTGGTGTTTTCTTGCCGACAATGTTCAGTTCCACGACCTGACCATTTGGATTTTTCACCAGCAATATCTTGCCGTTTAGTTTGGCAGGAAATTCTTTCCCGGTTGTCCAGTCAATAAAAGTTGCAGCGGGGGCGCTGGCGTGGCAAGCGTAAATCACATCACCCAGGCGCATGGAAATCTTGTAGCGATCCGAATCTCCCATATGCTGGGCGTCAGCGGCGACTCTTTCGAAGGAGACAACTCTGGCCATCTGATAGCCTTCGTCCGCGCTTTGCGCATAGGCGAGCATCGCAGCCATGGTGATGCAGCACAACAAAGCAACCAAACATGTCTTCATTGGTGTTCCTCTCTGCTGGTCGAAAAGAAAGTATAGACCGAGCGCCCGATGTACGCAGGTCGGGTGCCCCCATCCTTCACGCGGGTTTTGGCGCGAAGGGTGGGAACGACCCATCAGAACAGTTCTTGTCTTGATCAAACAAGATCATGACGGTTCGCAGTTTCTTGTTTCCCACCCTTTCGCAAAAGAGGCGAAAGGATGGGGCACCCGGCTGGACTAAAGAGGGTGTGTGAGAACTGTACCGTCCCTGCAGGACTCGGATTGGGGCACACGGAACCCTTGTCCCGAGTCCTGGTTCCCAGCCAAAGAAAGAATAATGCGTCGACATCTTTGGAGGGTGTATAGTGTGGCGCTGTTGGGAGCTACAACGAAAATTCCAGCTAAATAGTTATCCAGTCCAGCGTCTCGTGTTGGAACATAATGCCGTTTCTAGTCACGAATGCGTGTGACAGCAACTGTTTGCGAATCCATAGATGTTATTCAGAATCGCAATTCGCAGTTCTACTGCGTCAGGGTGTTAAATGAAATTCACCTTCGAGAATTTGGTCGAAGCAGTAATTGGAATCGCCTTCGCCGTCATCGTATTTGGGAACATCTTTTCGAAGGCGGGCTACTCGCGCTGGTACGGTGTGGCGATGGCCATCCCGCCCCTGAACATAGTAGTGATTATTTGGTTTGCATTCTCCACTTGGCCAATTGAACGGAAATTACTGGGGATGCAATTTGGCGACTCGCCCGGAGCGATCCGGCGGGACGAAAGCTAGTTTCCAAACTCGCCCTGCGTTCGAATCGCGCTCTGAGCAATAGGTGGCGTGAAATCACGCTATTGCAAGCTGTCTTCAGCTACCGAAACAGATGAATAATCCAGGCAAACCGCCCCTCTACTGTGCTCGCAGGATGCTAGCTTTGGAATCGCAGGAGGCACAATAGCCAAGCCCTCACGCCCAGAACGTACGATCCAACGTTCGATACTGGATTGCTTCGGCGATGTGGCCTGGCTCGATGGTCTCCGCTCCCGTAAGGTCTGCCACCGTGCGCGCAACTTTGAGAATGCGATCGTGGGCGCGGGCGCTGAGCCCCTGCTTCACCATGGCCCGTTCCAGCAGGTGCTCGGAGTCAGTACCCAACTCGCAGTATTTCCTGATCTCGCGCGAGCCCATCTGAGCATTGGCGTAAATGCGTTCGCCCTCCGAACCAAAGCGCATAAGTTGCGTATCGCGGGCGCGGATCACCCGGGCGCGGATGTCGGCTGAACTTTCCGGCACAACGCCGCTCCTTAACCCGCGGTAATTCACCGATGGCACGTCAATGTGAATGTCAATGCGATCCAGCAGCGGGCCCGAGATCTTCGAAACATACCGCTGGATAATCATCGGCGTGCAGTGACACTCGCGTGAGCGGTCGTTGAAATACCCGCATGGGCAGGGATTCATGGCCGCGACCAGCATGAAACGCGCGGGAAAGCTGAGCGACATGGCCGCGCGCGCGATGGTCACGGTTCCGTCTTCCAGCGGCTGCCGCATCACCTCTAGGACGTTGCGCGGAAACTCCGGCAACTCATCCAGGAACAGCACTCCGTTGTGGGCCAGCGACACTTCGCCGGGACGCGGGATCATGCCACCGCCGATCAGCCCTGCGTCCGAGATGGTGTGGTGTGGCGACCGGAAGGGACGCGTCCCCACCAATCCGCTGGTGGAATCGAGCACTCCCGCCACGCTGTGAATCTTGGTCGTTTCCAGGGCCTCGTCAAAGGTCAATGGCGGAAGAATGGTGGCCATCCGTTTGGCCAGCATGGTCTTGCCGGAACCTGGCGGACCGATCATCAGCAGGTTGTGGCCTCCCGCAGCCGCGATCTCAATGGCCCGTTTGGCCGTCTGCTGGCCTCGCACATCGCCGAAGTCCACGCCGAATTGCTGCGAAGTTTCCAGCAGCGCGTGGGTGTCAACCTTGATCGGCTGGACACCATTGCCGGTATTCAGGAGTTGCACGACCTCGATCAACGAGTGGACCGGGTAAACATCGACCCCATCCACCAGGGCGGCCTCACGCGCGTTGATCTCGGGAACAATTAGCCTGCGGATCTTGTTTGCCCGCGCGGTCACGGCAATGGGCAAGGCTCCCCGGATGCCTCGCACTCCGCCGTCGAGCGACAACTCGCCCACAAAAAGCGTATCGTCCGGCGGCTTGTTGTTCAGGCCTCCATAAGCGCCGAGGATTCCCAAGGCCATGGGAAGATCGAATCCCGATCCTTCCTTGCGGATGTCGGCAGGAGCCAGATTGATAGTGGTGGTCGTGGATGGAATGTCGTAGCCGCTGTTCTTCAGCGCGGCCCGGATGCGCTCGCGGCTTTCGCGCACCGTAGTATCCGGGAGGCCGACCGTCATGAACGTGTCGTGATCGGACTTTATCGCGGCGACATCGACCTCGACCTCGATGAGGCTGGCGTCGATGCCGTACACGGCGGCGCTAAGTGTCTTATAGAGCATGCGTGGGAACGCACGCCTACCACATGGTTACACTTAACATAATTTTGGGGCCGAGCGGTGTGACCGGACTCACGCAGCGACGTGATGGACGCGATGGTTCGGTCAAATCAGGCTTGGCTGGAGCACTCGCGGACAATAAAAAGGGCGGAATTCTGACCGGAAGCGCAGCGCCCAGTTGCACAACCGAAGACCAAAACGGCCCAGAATTCCGCCAACTTAGGAAGGAAATGGAGCAACGAAGAAACGTGTCACGGAAACTTCGCTATGCTCTCGCCTTCCCTGTCCGCTGCTCTCTCCAGCGGTCGATTCCAACAAGGCGATTGTTACATTGGAAATGAGGACGGCAAATCCCCCGTACGGAGTACGGGGTGTACCACTTCCGTAGTAAATGGAGTCAGCACACCTACAAGCACGGGTAGTGGGTCAGTTTCGTTTTCCCTCAATGAGGCAGCCAATAATCTGTGCGCGAGCCTCGGTGTCCGAGCAATTCCTAACGATCTTTATACTATAGCCGCTTTAGCATGTCAAGCCCAAAATGGAATTCCATGCAATAATAAAGGAGATCGGCAGCGATACTTTCCCCTTTGGAAGCTCGTTTATTGAAATAGACGGTGAGTTTGCTCACTGTAAATTTCAAAACTTTGTAATATAATTTTCAGACGAGTTGCGATATTATTCTCCCCATTCTTTCGTTTGCCGACAGGAAAACCGATATGCCAACCCACACCATCCAATCTCGTGACCCTATGGCCCAGATTGATATGTCACAACATCATCGGCAGGTGCATCGTTGTTTGGGCTGCGGAAAACCTCTCATAGCGGAACCTGTGTTGATATGCAGCAAGTGTGGCCACGAACTGCGCTTGCGTTGTTTTTGTTATCAGGCTGGAGACAGGCGATACATAGCGGAGTGCATTGACCTAGATATTATCTCCGAGGGAGAAACTCGGGAAGATGCCATCGGCGGATTACAAGAGGCGATGTTTGGATACTTGACTGCGGTAATCGACGGGCAAGATACGGATGGACTGGTTCCCCGTCGTGCTCCATTGTCACATCGTTTGCGTTACTACTACGAGGCGTCTAAGGATATTTTGAGGGGCTTTGATCGCCAGCACGCCCAAAGCGTGATTGAGTGCCGCTATGAAGTTAGGGACGGGCAGCTCTTGGATTGTCAATGAATCATGGGGCAAAAACTCCCGCTTCTGAAGCCCGCAGAAGTATGTCGGAACCTCCAAGCTCTAGGCTTTAAATTCAAAAGACAAGACGGTTCGCACGCTCAGTATGAGCGCCCAGCCGATGGCACTCGGAAGCGCTGCGTCGTGACTGTGGACATGGGAAAGCGGAACGGTTTCTCCCTCGAACTGATGAAAAGTATGATTCGTCAGTCGGGCTTTAGCCGGGATGAGTTTTGCCGTGGCATCCCTAAATCCTCGCCGACGTTAGAGCAGACCAATGTCGAGATTAGCTAGGTCTTGTTGAACTTTTTCCACCGCGCCTTTGCTGCTTTTGTAGCGACCCTAGAGCGCTCTGCCTTTGTCATGGTCTTGAGGCGGCGTTTGCCGCCGATCTGACCACCCTTGCGCCCAATGGAGGCCATATACTGGGAGAGATTAGCCGGAGGGATTACCACATCTGGTGTGGACGCCCCTTCCGGTTCCGGTATCTGGCCCGTGGAAACATCCGCGGTCCACTTGGCGAGTTGGTTGGGATCGCGGGGCCGTTTGCCCTTACCGATTGTCATGCCTAATGCTGCCATATC
>DATCCF010000409.1:0-14274 GCA_036511435.1 Terriglobales bacterium
CGCGTGTATCTGACGGTATGTGCAATGTTTTTGTGGCCGAGATAGTCCTGAATCAGCCTCGTATCGTGGTTGCGATTGGCCAGGTAGTAGCCGGTTGAGTGCCGGAGCATGTGCGGATGGACGTGGAAGCGTAGCTTTGCGCGCTTGCCGGTCTGGGCGACCAGGTAGTTGAAGGCCTGGCGGGTCATCGGCCCGCGTTCGCTCAGGAAGAGGTACGGTGACCGGGCGTCGGCGCGCATCTCGCGCAGGCGCAGCCAGGCGCGCAGCGCCCGCAGTTCGTCCCCTTCAATCGGTTGATGCGTCGAGAGGCTGCCTTTCTTCCGGCGCACGTAAAGGCGAGATGTTTCCAGATCCATATCTTTGAGACGCATGTCAACGAGTTCAGAAACTCGCAGCCCATGTCTGAATGCCATGAGCATCATGACATGGTCGCGCACCCCGTGACGGCTGTGACGGGCGGCGTCGAGGAAGCGCTTCATTTCCGCCTCGGTGAGGAAGTTTTTCCCGCCGTGATCGACAGCCGTGCTTTTGCCTTTTATCCGCCGTTTTGAAACCACTCTTTACCTTACGGAAGTTGACGACCCGTTATTTGTCTCTGCGAAGTGCCGGATTTCCTGCCCGGCGAGAGCGCAACTTATTACAGAAAGGGCTTTCTGTAAAGAGTTTTTTCGGAGGAATATCGGCGCTAAGTCAACAGGTTATTCTCCAGATGGCGGCTGGTGACACGACTGTTGGGTCTAGGCCTGGTTAAAAGATACTTCGACCCTCTCATAAAAAGACCCCGGAAAAAGGTCTTGCGAGGAAACGCTGTCCCATCCTATATAGAGCATGACAACAAATATTGATCTGTATTATTCTCTCAACGAAAAAGAACGCGATATCGTCAAAGCGGCCGCCAAGGCTGGCGATAACCCGCTGACGCGCCAGATGCTACAGCTTTATTTTCCCAAGCTATCACCGCAAGACATCAGCAAGCTTATAACCGAACTTCGGGCTTTTACTTCCTGATCCTTGGACATAAATCCGATGTGATAATGATCATTCTGGAAACTAAGAAGCTATCCGGGGCAGGGGTATTTTCATATTGTATAGAGCGGTTTTAAAGCCACGATACATTTCATCGCTCATAAAATTCAGCATGTGAGTCGCTTTTGGATATTTTCCCAGCTTAAGCGTCGGAGAGGTTCAGGCGCTTCTCAATCCGTTGGAGCCGAACATCCATTTGCGTCTGCAGGCTTTGACGATCAGGCCGAGCGCGCCGAGCTGATCCTCCTGAAGTAACAATCCAAGGTTTGTAATCGATTCAGGGAGACAAGAACGGACCAATCCAGGCAGCGTTGAGCTTATAAGGGTCTGATCTGTCCGATTACTTGCCATTTAACGCGCACACCGTCCACCTGATTCGGAATTGAATCTTGCTCCTGTGCTGTAGGTTGCCGTTCCAATCCGATGTGCACGTAATAGCCATCGTTGTCCCTGCCCACGCCAATGCTATACACGGGAGCCCGCGCAGCATTGTTGAAATTCAGCAGCGAACTAGACACCAGTTTGTCCTGGACTGCGCATGCTTCAGCTTCGGTTGTCATCGAGCATTTCCCTAAAGTTGTTTGTTTGATCTACTTGAATAGCAGCGGGTAACGGAAAAGGCAAGTAATTTTAGGCGTCAGATTGTGCGCTGCAGTATCCGCCGTATATCGGGGTCTAGGGAGCAATGGAACGTAAAACCGGGTTAAGCATCTGCGTCGTTGGGATTACGTAATGCCCGCGTGACTCACCGCATGCTTACCGTAATGTGAGCCAGGCGCGCGAGGATCCAGGTTGCGGCCGAGCCGTGGCGAAGGCTTCAATCACCATGACCATAAACTATAGTTTCTGGTCAGAGGGGAAATGCGAGATCACTTCACATTGAAATCAAAGGGTTACTGTGGGTGAATTACGAAGGGTTTTTGGTCATATCGGCCTTAACGTGTGATTTTTTCCGTTTCCTCAGGCGACCCCTATTATTGCTTATTTTCAAGCGCCAGCTGCGTTTGAACCAATATGCCGTATGCTCTCGCACTCTCGGCTGCAGCAATTCTAAAACCGCCATTAGCAGTGTCTACGCCGCTCTGAAATTGCTTTAGAAGTTTTGCCTTCATTTCCTCTATATTTTCGTTTTCATGTTTCCGATCCAAAGACATACCCTTCTCCTTTTCAAAATACTGTTATCGGTCCACTCCATTCACTGTTTCAGCGATAACTAATAAGTCAGTGTCAATCCCGCTGTCGAAGCGTTGGTCGAGGTTAGGAATGTTGTGATCGGGAAGAAGACCAGAGTGAATCCGAGTCGGAAGCGCAGCAACCAACAAAGCCAAAACGCTAAGCGACACCCCCGAAATTACCTACAATCACCTTGGACTCATTCACAATGGCGTCCACGTAGTTTGCCCACCATTGCAGCATCTTTTTTCGCTCTGCGGCGTGTTCGGCCAGAATGTAGACGGCGCGGATGCCTTGCTTCTCATGACTCAGGGCTTTTTCGATCACATCCCGGTTGAAACCCTTCTCAGTCAGCAGCGTTGCGCCGGTACGTCGCAGATCGTGGATGGTGAGCGGGTCCATATCGAACGTAAGCCCCTCCAGGGCTTTGTTGAGCGCATTCGCCGCAAAGGGCTTTGTGGTGCTGCTCCTGCCCGGCAGCACCAGCTCAGACTCACCAGCCAGCGCCTTTAGCTCTTGGAACATCGCGGCAACTTGCGTGGACAGATAGACAATGTGCGGCTTGCCTGTTTTGGCGTTCTCTTCCGGGATGAGCCACTCTCCCGTACCGAAGTCCACATGCTGCCACCGCGCCTGCAATAGCTCCGACTTGCGGGAGAGCGTCAGTAAGAGGGTATGCAGCGCCAGCTTGAATTGCCGCCGGATGTTGCTCTGGTAGATGGTGTGGAGATACAGGCGAATCTCTTGCGGGGTCAGAACACGGGAGCGTTTGCGGGCCTTGCCAATGTATCGAGTTGCTACCATCGCAGCCGGGTTCATCGTTACCTGCTGCACCTCGAGCGCATAGTCGAACATCTGTTTCATCACGCCGCGAAGCTGCATGGCAGCGGCAATGCGGCCATTGTCGCGCTTGCGGTAGACAATCGCCTGCACATCCAAGGCGGTAATTTCCTTGAGCAGCTTGTCTCCCAGCGTGGGATAAATTTCATTGTCTAGATAACGTCGGATGTGAGCCGGATTTTTCCAATTCTTCACGACTTGCTCTTGGAAATAGCGCTCGCCAAACTCCCGGACGGTTGGATTGCTGGCACTCCCGGCTTTTACCTTTTTTTTCTCTTGCGCCGGGGACTTGCCATCTGCGACTTGCGCAGCAAGATCATCGCGCTTCTCCCGCGCAGCCTTCAGGGTCAGGTCTGGGTATCGGCCAAGAGTCACCTTTTCATAACAGGCATTCAGCCGATAGCGATAGAGCCATGACATTTTGCCGCTCGGCAATACGTCTAGCGAAAGACCGCGGCCATCGCTCACCAGATACCGCGATGCCTTTGGTTTCAAAGCCTTGATTTGCGCGTCCGTGAGTGCCATTTTTGCCACTTTTTATGTCTCCAAATCGTAACTTGGAGACATATTTCCGTCTGGAGACATACTGGAGACATAAATTAGGTCGGCTGTCTATGTCTCCCGTGAGATATTATAGGACGACATTCTCACTGTTTACAAGGGAATAATTGTGATTTCTACATTTAATTGGATGGCGCTGGATGCCGTTCTATTTTCCGACGCAGAACGAGCTGAAGATCAGGTTCAGGATGTCGTCGGCGGTGGTGGCGCCGGTGATGTCGTCCAAGGGACGCAGCGCGCCGTAGAGGTCCAGCAGCACCATTTCGTGCGGCGTTTGCAAGGGGACCGCCGCGGCTGCCTTGTCGAGCGCAGCCATCGAGTCCTCCACCAGCTTTTGTTGGCGCACGTTGGTGAGAAAGCCGCTCTCGTGCTGTGCGCCGGAGTCGCCGCCCAGCAGCCGCAAAATCTCCGTGCGCAACTCCGCGATGCCCTGGCCAGTGATCGCGGAAGTCTGGACCACCGGCAAGGTGAGCGCCGCGGGCAGAGGCGCGGTGGCGTTCGCGGCATCAATTTTGTTTTGCGCGACCACGGCCAGGCGCAGCGAAGCCAGATCGATCAGTTCGGCGTCGCGCTCGCGCGCTTCGTCATCGGCAGCAGGATGGGAGGCGTCCAACACCACCACGACCATGTCGGCCTCAGCCAGGGCCTCCATCGATTTGCGGACCCCAATGCTCTCGGCTTCATCGAGCGCAGTACGAATACCGGCGGTGTCCACCAGCCGCACCGGAATGCCTCCGATGGCGACCGTCTCACTCACCAGGTCGCGCGTGGTGCCGGGCGTCGCAGTAACGATGGCGCGTTCACGCTCCACCAGGCGATTGAACAAGCTCGACTTGCCGACATTCGGACGCCCTACGATGGCCAAAGTCAGGCCTTCGTGCACAACTTTTCCAAACGCGAAGCTGGCCAGCAGCTCCGCCAATGGCGCGCGAATTCCGGCGATGCGCGAGAGGACCTGGGCATCGGGAATCACCGCGACATCGTCTTCGGCGAAGTCCACGCCCGCTTCCATGATGGCGATCAGATCAACCAGCTTCTGCTTGGCCGGCTGCAATCGCTTCGACAACGCGCCTTCGAGTTGACGGGCGGCCACCTGCGCCTGGTAGAGGGTTTGCGATTCGATCAAATCGCGCACCGCCTCGGCCTGGGTAAGATCGATGCGGCCGTTGAGAAAGGCGCGCATGGTGAACTCGCCGGGTTCGGCCAGCCGCGCACCCTGTGCCATCGCCATCTGCGCAACATGCCGCAGGACCACTGGCGAACCGTGGCAAGAGATTTCGATTACATCGTCGGTGGTATAGGAGTGCGGTTTGGCGAAGAAGGTGACGACGACTTCGTCGATGCGCTCGCCGGTGGCGGGCTCGATCAGTTCACCGAAATGAGCGTGGCCCGGCTCTAAGTCGTGTCCGTGGGCCAGTCGCAGCATGGGACGCGCGATGGCGCGCGCCTCAGCGCCAGAAAGACGAACCACGCCAATGCCGCCGCGTCCCGGAGGCGTAGCAATGGCAACGATGGTGTCGTCAAGATGCATGGAGGACATTATTCACCACAGAGGCACAGAGGACTTTTTTCTTTTTGTATTGCTCCCTACCGCGCTATCTCTGCGAAGAATGATTACCGGTGGCGCGACACGGTGCGGACACAGAGGAATTTCCTTATTCTCTTTGCATTCCTCTGTGCCTCTGTGTCTCTGTGGTGAGTGACTACCTTCGCCGCGATACCGGCGGGGCGGGCGGCTCGCCCTTGTAGTCCTTGGGATAGACCACAACGTGCCGTTGCAGGGCTTCGCCATCGCTGTCGGTGCGCAGGTCGTCGAAATCGCGCAGCGCCAGATGAACGATGCGCCGCTCCCGCGACGACATCGGCGCGAAGGCATACGGCAAGCCGGTCTTGCGGACCCGCTCAGCCGCTACGTCCGCAGCCAGCCGAAGCTCTTGCAGGCGGGCGGAGCGGAAATTCTGGCAGTCGAAGCTGACCTTCTCGTGCTCGTTGGGAGCGAGACGAAGCATTTCGAGCGCGACATTCTCAAAGGCGCGCAGCAACTCCGCGCCATTCTCGAGCACCAGAGGGCTGTCCGCGCCGGAAATCTCCACCAGGATTTCGGGGCGCTCCCACTCGCGGTCGCTGCCGACCTGGGGGTCAACGGTGATCTTGTAGTGCAGATGGAAGTCGCCGTTGGTGAAGGTGGCGTTCAGCAGTTCGCTGATTTTTTTCGCGGCCGCGATTTTGTCGAGTATCGGCATAAGTTGCGGGACTGAAGTCCCTTTACGATCTGTCGTCCCCGAAGGGACTCGGATCTATTTACTACGCTTACCCAGCGCTGAAGCGCTGGGCTATCATTTTTCGTCCCGCCTTGCGGGACTGGAGTCTCGCCACATCATAATCTGGCGGGCCCGTTGGTATTCAAATAAGCCGGGCGCAGCACATGGTAGTCGCTCTTAAAAACGAATCCCGCTATTTGCCCGCCTTCTTGCGGGCGCGTTTCTCCATCTCCTCGCGCATCTCCCGGCCCAGTCCGGTGCGGTTCATGATGTACTGCTGGGCGATGGCGATGAAGTTTCCCACCGTCCAGTACACGCTCAAACCCGCCGGCAGGGAATAGCTGAAGAAGCCGATCATCAGCGGCATCATCAGCGTCATCATTTGCTGTTGTTTCGGATCCATGCCGGCGTTGGGCGTCATCTTCTGCACCAGGAAGGTCGTGATCACGATCAAGACCGGCAGAATAAATATCTTGTCGGGCGACGACAGATCGCGCAGCCAGAGGAAGGGAGCCTGGCGCAGTTCGATCCCGACACCCAGCATGGAATAGAACGCGAACAGGAACGGCATCTGGATAATCAGGGGCACGCAGCCGCCCGCCGGGTTGGCCCCTTCGCGTTTGTACAACTCGCCGATCTCGACGTTCATCTCCGAGCGCCGCGGATCGCGCAGCGGATACTTCTTGTACTTTTCCTGGATGGCCTTCATCTGGGGCTGGAGCTTTTGCATCTTCAGCGCCGACTTCATGCTGAGGATGCGCAACGGCAGCAGCACCAGGTTGATGATGACCGTCAGGATCATGATGCACACGCCCCAATTGCTGGCCATGTGCTGGTGGGTCCAAAGCAGCCATATGAAAAGCGGGCGGGCGATCAGGCTGAAGAAGCCGAAGTCCACCACGTTGCGCAGATCGGGACCGTTCATTTGCCCCGGCGCGGTGTTGGAACGTACCGACTCCAAAACCGGGAGCGCTTTGGGCCCAACAAACAACCGCTCCCGCGTCATGCCGCTGACATCGCCCACGGCCGCGCCCAGCACATCGTAGTGGTTCACGTTGTTGGGGTCTGGGTTCTTCGGATCTTTAGGTACGCTGATCGCATTGTGCAGCGTGACCATGGCTACGGAGTCGGGATTGTCCGGCAGAAAAATGGCCGCGAAATACTGGTCCTGGGCCCCAGCCCAGTTAAAGGGTCCGCGCAAGGTGTTGCCGTTGCTCACCTTCTTGGCGGCCAGGCGCTCCACCTTGTCGTTGGCCATGTACTCGATCTTCGCGGAAGCGTAGGAGGGCCCGGTGCTCTGGTCGCCAAAGGCCGCCGGCCACATGGGATACGCCTGCACCGGCTTGCCGCTTTGGGTGACGACGGTTTCCATCGAAATTACATAGGTATCGGCGAACTGGAAGGTCTTGCGAACTGTAATGTCGCCTTGCGCGTACTCGTAGGTGAGCTCGCCGGGGGCCGTGATGGTACCGCTGGCGCTGCCCACATAGAGCGCCGAATTGATCTGGTTTCGCAGGTTCTCGTCATACGGGTAGAGGCTGAGTGGAAGCCCGAACTTCACGGCCAGTGGGTTCACCAGGTCGAGCGGATGTCCGTCTTCGTCCTTGTACTTCTTCAGCACCCACGACTTCACCTGCGCACCACGGTTGGTAAGAACGATGCGGAACAGGTCGTTCTCGACGACGGTTTCGACTTCGCTGCTGGCAGACTTGGTGACTGCGGCGCTCCGGCCCGGCTTTGCGCTGGCAGGAGCCCGCCTCTTGGAGACGGCCTCCGCGGGAGTACTTGCGACTTCGGATTGGGACTGGGGCGCGGGCGCGTTGGACTGCGAGGTTTCGACGGGAGCCGGCTTTGGCTGCTGCTTGGACTTGTCCTTAAAGAGAAAAATCTGGCTGATGATGATCAGGGCAAAGGTGACGGCGAACACCATCAACATGCGGCGATCGCCGCCGGGCTCTTGCTGTGGATTTTTATACTCGGCCAAGTTTAAGTTCCGTTCAAGGGACGAGAATTCCCCGGCACACCATCCGAGGATCCGTACCCTGGTTTCACGATCGCTGGCGACACCGGATCAAATCCCGCGCGCGCGAAAGGATGGCAGCGCAACAGCCGCGCGGCCGCCAGCAGGCCTCCGCGAACAACTCCGTGGACCTCGACGGCCTCGATCGCATATTGCGAGCAGGTGGGAACGAAGCGGCAGGCATGCGGCAGCATGGGCGAGATGACTCGCTGATAGCACCGCAACATGAATTGCACCGCCTGCTTCATTTTTGTTCCCCTGTCCGGGCGCGTTGTGCGGCCAGCCGCAGGGCGCGTGTCACTTCGCTTACCAATTCTGCGAAGGGCATGTTGCTAACGCTCTTTCGCGGATTAAACACCACGTCGATGGGGCCCTCGCAGGCCTGGGCCGACAGCCGTACCGCTTCGCGCATCCGCCGCTTGATGCGGTTGCGCTCGACTGCTCCTCCCAACACCTTGCCCACGGTGAATCCTACACGGGGGGTGTTGCCCGTCCCAATCGCTTCCGGGCCGCTACTACGCCGCAGAAAAAACACCGTCATGTTTCCCGTGAACTGCCGGCGGCCGCTCTGGTACACCCACTGAAAATCCGCGTGTTTCAGCAGACGCCTCGATTTTGGAAACTTGCTGCTGGCGGCGGAGGTCACATTAAGCGCTCGGCGCTGACCCGCCGGATTTCTGTCTTTGCTGCGGCCGAGTCTTGCGACGACTCCCTACTACTTCATGTGGAAAGGTCGCGATCACGCAGATTTCGGGTCCTTCTGGATTAATCGCGAAAGCCCGGGCTAACGGAGACGCGCTTGCGCCCCTTGGCCCGACGGCGCGACAGCACCGCCCTGCCGCTGCTGGTCTTCATGCGAGAACGAAATCCGTGCGTCTTTGAGCGGTGCCGACGGTTGGGTTGGAATGTGCGCTTGGGCATGCGAAAACTGCGCTCCTCACTAGCTAAAAATTGGATAGAGCAAACTCAAAGTATAACGGCCAGCGTGCCTCGGTGGCAAACTGGCCTGCGGCCTGCGGATGCGAGTTCGGGTAGTGCGGACCTTCAGGTCCGCGTCCAAGCCGTTCGTTGTTGTCAGTTGGAGTTGGAGTCGGCTTCAGCCGACGCCAGGTTTGCATTCGGTCAACCCCAACTCGCACGGGGCTGTACGTCCCAAGAATTTCCAGGAGGATCGCTCCAAAGTGCCGCTGCGGATTGCCTGTTGGTGTGCTTCGCGATGGCACCCGCGCCAGCATTCGCGCACCTGCACCATGCGTGCGACACTCGCAAAAAAAAAATTCGCGGGTAACTTTCCCCAAATCAATCACTCGCGAAAAAATGGAGTTTTCAACCGCAAGAATTGTCTGGCGCTCATTTTTTTTCGTGCTAGTATCCCATGCAGCCACAAAGAAAACCGACTGCACGAACGCAGGTGCCATGCTGCTGATCGCCGCAATGGTTGGTTTGCAACGTGAGGATTTCCAGGTGAAGTGTTCGCCGGTTTGTGGCTCTGTGCTCGGCTCCGTTTCCCTCTAACATCGGTTTGGCCAAAGAGGCAGCGATTGCCTCTGGATTACTTTTTATGTCTTCCTTTGGTGCAGCGTCCGCTAATCCGTGGGTGCGAGTTCTCGACGCACTGGAAAAAAAGGTCAATCGAACTTCCTACGAGACCTGGCTCAAGCCTACTCGCTACGATCACGCGCAAGGTGCAGTGCTGTTCGTGCGGGTACCCAATCCCGAGTTCTGCCACATCGGCGAACGTTATGGCGACTTGATCAGCGAGGCGATGGACAACCTCGGCATGGAGTTTCTGGACGTCGAGTTCGTCACCGAAGAAGAGCCGCAGAGCAAGGGCAAGGCCGTTCAGGCTGACGGAGCACACAACGAAGCTCCCGCACAGATGGAGAAACCCGTGGCTAGTCCCGCCCAGCAACAGCGTTTCGATTGGGATGGCGCCGCTCAGCTCAATCCCAAGTACACCTTCGCCGATTTTGTCACCGGCGCCGGCAATCAATTCGCTCACGCCGCCGCTCGCGCCGTCGGCGAGCGTCCGTCAAAAGCCTACAACCCGCTCTTCCTCTACGGCGGCGTCGGCATGGGCAAGACCCACTTGATGCAGGCGATCGGGCACGAGATCAAGAAGCGCCAGCCGGAAAAGTCCATCTGCTACGTATCCAGCGAGCGCTTCACCAACGACATGATTAACGCGCTGCGCTACAGCAAGATGACCGGCTTCCGCGACAAGTATCGCAACATGGATGTCCTGCTGGTGGACGACATCCAGTTCCTGGTGAACAAGGAGCGCACCCAGGAGGAGTTTTTTCACACCTTCAACGCCTTGCACGAATGCATGCGCCAGATCGTGATCGCCAGCGATCGTCCTCCCAAAGAGCTGGCGGAGATTGAAGACCGCCTGCGCAGCCGCTTCGAATGGGGACTGATTGCGGACATCCAGCCGCCCGACCTGGAGACCAAAGTTGCGATCTTGCAGAAGAAAGCCGAGACCGACCATGTGATGCTGCCCACCGAGGTGGCCCTGTTCATCGCATCGAACATTCGCAGCAATGTGCGGGAGTTGGAAGGCGCGCTGATTCGTGTCACCGCATATGCGTCGCTTACCGGTGGCGAGATCAACCTGCAGACCACGCAAGAGGTCCTGAAGAACCTGATTGACTCTCAGATCCGTAAGATTTCCATCGAATCGATCCAGAGAGTGGTGTCCGAGCAGTTCGGTCTGCGGCCGACCGAGATTAAGTCTAAGAATAACTCGCGGGTCATCGTGTTTCCCCGTCAGATCGCCATGTTTCTGGCCAAGCATCTTACCGATGCCTCGCTGCCGGAAATCGGGCGGCAATTTGGCGGCAAGCACCACACCACGGTCCTGCATTCGGTTGACAAGATCGAACAGCAACGCAAAATCGATAAGGATTTAAACAGGGTGCTCAATAAACTCACTGAGACTTTGGGTGCATGAACCGCGCATTCAGCGCGGTTTTTCACTTCGCGCGACAGTTTTATCCGGCCCCTCCTGTGGACCGGTTGTGGATTCGGTGGAACACCGGGATATAACTTTGAGTTCGTTCCGATTAGGCACAGCTATCCGAAGGCCCGGCGGGGCGATTTGTACAGCACCAAACACTCTCGATCGTCATTCCGTGCGGTTTCTCCCAAAATTTCCACTTTTCCGGGGTATCTACTGTTACTACTGGTTTTATATGTTTTTTATTTGGTATAAGGAGAAGCAGTATTACAGGGTCAGGCGCGGGGCCTGCCGAGGTGCAAACGTATGACTGCCGAAACCGGAGTCGTCCAGGGTACAGCGATGGAAATCAGTGTCAGTAAGTTCGAACTGCTCAAGGAACTGACTGCCACACAGGGAGTGGTCGAACGCAAGACCACGATCCCCATCCTCTCCAACTTTCTATTCGAGGCTGCGAATGACCGGCTAACCATCACCGCCACCGATCTCGATCTCAGCTTGCGCACCTCGTGCCCGGCCAAGGTGAAGCGCGAAGGCGCCTGCACCATTCCCGCCCGCAAACTCTACGACTACGTCAAACTGCTGCCCGACGGCGACATCTCCATCAAGCTGCTGGAGAACCATTGGGTCAACATTCGCTCCGGCCGCTCCAATACCAAGATGGTGGGCATGGCGCGGGCGAACTTTCCCGGACTGCCCACCTTCCCGGCGGCAGGCAGCGTGAAGATTCCCGCGCAGACGTTGCGCAGCATGATCGGACGGACCATCTTCGCCATCTCCAGCGAGGAATCGCGTTACACCTTAAATGGCGGGCTGATGGTGCTGAAGGCGGAATCCATAACCATGGTCGCCACCGATGGGCATCGCCTGGCGCACATCGAGAAGCAGGGCGAGCACTTCGATGTGACCGGCGAAAACAAGACGCTCATCCCCAAGAAAGCGATGAGCGAGATTTATTCGTTATTGCAGAACAGCGACGTGGCTGAAATCGAGTTCGCCAAGGACGATTCGACGCTCTTCTTCCGCATTGGCGAACGGCTGCTGACTTCCCGCCAACTGACCGGACAGTTCCCCAACTACGAAGCCGTGCTGCCGCGTGAAACGACCAAGTCGGTTACAGTCCATGGGGCCGATCTCAACACCGCCATCCAGCGCGTGGCGCAGTTCGCCGACGAGCGCTCACGCGCCATTCGGATGAAGCTGGATAAGAATGAGCTCAAGATTTCCTCATCGTCCACCGACGCGGGCGAGTCGGAAGACTCAATCGAAACCCCCTACACCGCCGATGCGATGACGATTGGCTTCAACTCCGAGTACCTGCTCGATTTCCTGAAGGCTTCCAATGGCGGCGAGGTCCGCCTGGAGTTCAAGGACGCGCAGTCCGCCGGCCAGATGCGTCCTGACGACGCGAATGACGGCGGCTTCAAGTACCGCTACGTGGTCATGCCGATGCGGATCTGAGGAGCATCGAGGAGATTAGTTAACACTTCTACTCCGTGTCTGGAAGAACTGATGGCCAGCCTCGATGATTGAAGAGTTGGTGGTCGGACAACGATATTCGAATGAGGAGATCTTCAAATCTCTAAGAGTGTCGAATGCAGGCGGCATCCGCCTTTCGCTCCACGACAAAGCAGTTCTAAGAGCGGTCATCATGACGTCCGTGCAGGATTTCCACGGCAGCGGAGAGAACCCTTACCACGATAGGCTTGAGGGCAACATCCTGACTTTCACAGCGGCGGGCAAACTGGGTCAACAGACACTTGCTGGCATGAATAATCGCCTGATCCAACAAAAGGCGCTCAACTTCCCGATACACGGATTTGTCTTAATCGCCAGCCCAAGGGATACGTCTGTTGATTCGAATCGTTGGGAATATCTGGGCCTGCTCGAATACCTGCGTCACTATCCAGACACGCAACTTGATGCAGACGGCAAAATTCGAAACGTCTGGCTTTTCGAATTCAAGATTCATCGCGAGCAGCAGGTTCTTCCGCTTGCAATTGATGGGACCGTTTCCAGTAAAATATTGAGCGCATCGAGACTCGCTAACAACCTTGACGATGACATCATTGACGAGAGTCATGATCAACGTGTCGAAGACATCGAACGGATTGAGAAAGTTCGCGGTACGCTATTGGCATTGGAGCCGAAGGACTTTGAGTTATTCATCAAAGACTTGCTCCTGCATTGTGGCTTTCTCGACGTCTGTGTTACCAGATACAGCTCCGATGGCGGCATTGACGTGAACGCTAGGACCGGTGTTCGGCTCTGGATCTTCGAGAACACCTTGGTGCAGGTACAAGCGAAGCGTTGGCTTCATTCTGTCGGACGCAAGGAAGTTGCCGAGCTGCGCGGAAGCCTGCAACCGTTTGCCAGGGGCGCGGTCGTTACGACTGGCCACTTCTCGAAAGCAGCGATCAACGAGGCTTGCGAAGATGGCAAGAATCCAATCGCTCTTGTCGATGGATTTAGGCTGTCCAAGATCGTCATCGACGAGGGGTTCAGGTTGACCGTTTGACGCAGCCAGATTTATCGAATGTCGAGGCCCGAAAATCGGAAGCCACGCTACCGTACTAGGAGCCAATTCATGAAGAGCGCTGAGTGGTTTCGAACCCAAGCCAAGGAACTCTACCACCAAGAGGGCGAAATCGAAGTGGACAACAACGCACGCGTCTCTTTTGGCGACGATAACGGAGCCTACGTGCAAGCGTGGGTTTGGGTACCTTCGAAGGAAGAACCGGGAGATTCGTAATCCCAGAGCAATGTCTACCTTGGCAGGCCGATGCGCACTACCCGAGCCTCGCTGGTGAAGCGCTCTAGCCGGCTCGCAGCAGCATGAGCGTAACGTCGTCGTGCTGCGGAGCGTTGGCGACGAAGCGGTCGAGGTCGCTCATGATGTAATTCAGCAGGACGGCGGGGGCATAGGTAACTCCGGCTTGCAGCACGGCAAACAGACGAGCCTCGCCATACTCCTCTTGCCGCTGGTTCTCGGCTTCCACCACGCCGTCGGTGAAGATCACCAGCCAATCGCCACTTTGCAGCGTTACCGTGCCGGACTCGTAAGGCGCGTTCTCCAGAATGCCGAGCGGCACGCCTCCCACCTGCAAGCGCTCAACGCTGCCGGACTGGCGCCGCAGTATGGGGTTGTTATGGCCGGCATTGACATAGGTCAGGTTACGAGACGCAGGATCATATTCGGCGATAAACGCAGTGGTGAAGCGGCGGCCGTTCTGGCTGTTGCTGCAGGCATAGGCGTTCATGCGGGCTAGAGCATTTCCAGCGTTATTGTAGACCATACCCGCAATGAGCGAACCAAGCTAAGGCGTTGTCGGCAGTAATCGCTGCCAGGGCTTCCGCGATGGCGCTCTCCAGAGCTTCCACGCTGCGGGCCTTGGCCGAGCGCAGCCACTGCTTGATCTTCGACCAGGCTTGCT
>DATCCF010000410.1:0-6854 GCA_036511435.1 Terriglobales bacterium
AGAGCAGTTTAAGAATTACTGTAGTCGAGCGAGCACGGGTAGAGCGGCGCTTCAGCGCCGCGTTCCCGCTGATCCTTCACCTCCGAGCCGGCTTCAGCCGGCGGCACCTAGACTACACAAATAACTAAACCGCTCTAGGGCACCACGGACACCAGGTTCGGCGCGACTGCATTCCCGTTGGCGTCCTTAAGACCAACGGCGATTTGCTGTGCGTCGCTGTTGCTGGCGACATCGATGCGGTGCACGGTGCCGTCGCTGGTTCCAACGTAAACCTGGGTGCCATCAAGCGTGATGCCGCCGCTGGAAGCTAAGGCGCCGCCGGTAAAGGGAATAGTGGATGGAGTTGAGTTCGCAAAATTGAACGCTAACAATTCCGGCAGGTCGCTGATGATCCACGCATTCGAACTGTCGGGGCTCATAAAGATCTGCTGGGCGGTGAATGCTCCGGCGCCCAGATCGAAGCTGGCGGGCGAGTTCGGGGCGGCTGGTGGACAGCCCGCCGGAACTGCCCCGGTCGTAACTACATCGATTGCGGGCGAATCGGCAGCCACCGCGCCTGTTCCGTTGGGAACCGCCTTAATCAAGGTCGGACTGTTCACGGGAAGGGGTGGTACTTGCACTTCGGTCTGGTCGCAGGTGGAGAGCACATGAATCTGCTGGGCGCTGCTGCTGGTGATATAGGTCAGTCCGCCTTGGCCACTGATGTCGAGGGCGTTGGCGGTATAGGCGAGCATCGTCGTGCTAAGGAAGGTCGTTGGAAGTCCGACGCCAAGCTGGTCCCCATTCAACCACTCGTTCAGCTGGCTATCGGGAGTGTAAGCGCTCGAGTTCGTCGTGTCGCTAGGCTGGGTGAACAGGACGGTCAGGGTACTGACGCTAAAGTAGTAAATGCTATTCGCCACGCTGTCCGACAGCAGCAGGTATTTCCCGTCCGGCGAAATCGCCTCAATCGTCCCGTTCACTCCTGCAAGGCTGCTGACCGCGCTGGTACTCAAGTTAACGCCCATCAAACCGGAGCTGGATCCGAGATAAAGCGTTTTACCGCCAGGGTCGGCGACCATCGAGTTCGGCAGGAAGGGAAGCGTAATCGCCGTGCCAGCGGAGTTGGTCGAAGTGCTGATGGGGACCAGCATGAGGGAATTTGTGCTGGCGGCATAGACCGTGGTTGACGTCGAGCCGGTTACGGTTGCGGTTACTAGGTTCAAACTGTACTGAGGGGGCAGAGAAATATTGCAGCTTGGATTGCTGCAGCTTGCGGTGATATAAGCCGTTCCAGGCGCTACCGCCGTGATCGTTCCGGGGTTGTTGGTGGCCGTTCCCGTGTTGGTGACCGTGGCACTTGCGATGGCCGAGGAACCCCAGGTGAGCGGCGGTTTAATGGATTGACGGTTGGTGTCGAGCACGTCGGCCGTGAGCGCCTGCGTGCCTCCGCTGGTCAGCGTGAAAGAGGTATCCGAAGTGGTGGCGCTGTGCACGGAAATGGATACCACCCGACAAGTTTCGTACAGAAGGCCGGGGCTGTTAAGGCCCGAAACGCTGGCGAAGATCGTGGTTGAACCTGGGGTTTCGGCCGTAAGACCGGCACTGGGAGTTAGTGCGGTAATGACATTTGCCGTACCGCTACAAGTAGCTGAGCCATTGCTCAGCGCGGCCGTCGTTGGTGGTGTAGTTGCGCCGTACCCCGACGCCGTGACGGTCAGCTGTGTTCCGCTGGCAATCGTATTCGTACCTGTCAACGGAACTGTTGCTGTGGCGCCAATGACACCAGAACCACCGGGAATTGCAATTAGCGAGGTAATGACATTCGCCGTACCGCTACAAGTTGCTGTGCCATTGCTCAACGTGGCCGTCGTTGGTGCTGTAGTTGCGCCGGACCCCTCCGCCGTGACGGTCAGCTGTGTTCCGCTGGCAATCGTATTCGTACCTGTCAACGGAACTGTTGCCGTGGCGCCAGTGACACCGTTGAAGTTAGACAGACTGCAGGTTTGGCCTGCTGAACCAGTAGTCGTCCCCCCCGAAGTGTAGGTTGGGCTATTAGTAGTCGCAGAGTAAGTGGGGTTTATACCGGATCCGCCCCCAACGCCGAAGTTAGATAGATTGCAGGTTTGGCCTTTTGAACCGGTAACCGTTCCGCCCGAAGTATACGTTGGGCTATTAGTAGCCGCAGAGTAAGTCGCCTCTACCCCAGCTGAGTTCCCAACAACGTTCAAGTCGTTTGAAGCAAAGGTAAAGGGCCCCACGGTGGAAGTGATGTCGCATGGTGAAGCTGGCGAGCACTCCGGCGCCGAGGTACTAAAGGCAGAGGCCGATGCGTTCACCAGCTGCCCCATGGTGTTGCAGCCACTCATCAGTGGATTGACGACAACGCGGTCCACTTTTTCGTGGACGTAGACCGTAAGCGTGGCATTCACGCCGCCAGAAGAGGCGGTAATGGTGACCTGACCGACCCCTCCCTGCCCAATGGTAGCGTTGCAAACGATGAAACTGGAATCCCATATGCCAGCGCAAATCGACCCACCGGTGGAGATAGTAGCGATGTTGGGGTTGCTGCTGGTGAACGTAATGTCGACCGCGATGGTAGCCCCAGCCGCGTTTTGTGCTATCGCCGAAATCGTGGTCACATCCCCCTCATTCAACGAAACGGTGGTAGGGGAGAGAATGATTGTGGCGGGAATGGGAGTCTTTGTGCTGCTTCCTCCGCAACCGGCGAGAAGGGAAAGACAAATGGCCGTTAAGAGTGCAGCCAGGACACGAACCACGGAAAACTGCCGCATGTACCCTCCCCGCCGAACCAAGTTGCCGGCGGATTCATGAGCGAAAATAATTTCTTACGGAAAGCCCTCAGTGTAGAGGCTGCCTACAGTTTCGGCAAGTGACCTTGTCACTTGTTTTTTGTCTTCGCCGCTTGGCATCGGCCGTTTTGCGCGACGGTTTCTCAAACCCGCGTAACTGGCTTGAGTTGTGATTTGCAGTCGTCGGCTGGACGACCACGGTGCGAGATTTTGTTCCGGTTTGGTTGACGGAGGTGTCCCGACTTGCTATAGTGAATGGGTTCTGCGAGTCATACTTGGCCTGCCTGTAGTGTCTGGCTGTGCCGCATCGATCTCTATCCTGTAGAATTGAACTGCAGGATGTCCTCGCTGAAACGTGCTTGCGCTTCCGCTGGAGCTTTCCAGCGGGTATGCAGGCCGAGGCAACGAAACGGAGCGCCCTCGTTCCTGATTTCTGCACCGGCTTTCGGGCTGGTTTGCGGAACGACCACGGTGCCACCGTCGTACGCCTAACCTGATCGGAAACCAATATTCCCCCGGATGTTGTGTGAGGGGAAGCATGGGCAGAGCGGCCCGCAAAGGCCACGTGTAAAGGCTGCCCAGTCCCAATAGCTGGGATAAATTTCGTGTCGTGATGAGCGCCCAATAGGCTGCTAACGGCACAATGCTGAAGGTGCGGTCTGGTTGCCGCGGAGAGTTTTGCTGTGGCGTTAAGCCGTGAGCCAGTTTAGAGCTGGCGTGAAAAACGAACGAAGGAGCTGCAAAGAGTGCCTACATTTAACCAACTGGTGCGCAAGGGGCGAACGGCGCCGAAGTACAAAACGGCAAGTCCGGCTCTGCAGTCCTGCCCGCAGAAGCGCGGTGTCTGCACCCGCGTGTACACGCAGACGCCGAAGAAGCCAAATTCCGCTCTGCGCAAGGTCGCGCGTGTGAGGCTGACCAACGGCATCGAGGTAACAACCTATATTCCCGGTGTCGGCCATAACTTGCAGGAGCACTCGATTGTGCTGATCCGCGGGGGCCGCGTGAAAGATCTGCCGGGCGTTCGCTATCACGTAGTGCGCGGCACGCTGGATTCCGTAGGCGTCGCCAACCGCAAGCAGAGTCGCTCCAAGTACGGAGCCAAGAGGCCGAAGGCTTAGAGGATTTATGCCGAGAAAAGGACATATCGCGAAGCGTGAGCCCCTGGCGGACCCGGTCTATCAGTCCACGCTGGTCAACAAGTTCGTTAACTCCATGATGTGGGACGGCAAGAAGAGCACCGCCCAGAACATCTTCTACCGCGCCATGAAGAAGCTCGAAGACAAAGGCGGGGACGAGGCCATCAAGCTGTTCAAGAAGGCTGTGGAGAACGCCAAGCCGGTGCTGGAAGTGAAGACGCGTCGCGTGGGAGGCGCCAACTATCAGGTCCCGGTTGAGGTCAACGCTGACCGCCGTACGTCGCTGGCCATCCGCTGGATCCTGACTTACAGCCGCGGTCGTGGCGAGAAGGGCATGATCGATAAGCTGGCCAACGAGTTGCTCGACGCGGCCAATGGCCGGGGAGCTGCCATCAAGAAGAAGGAAGACGTGCACCGCATGGCTGAGGCCAACAAGGCCTTCGCCCACTACCGCTGGTAGATTCGCGGCCTTCCGCTCTCGGATGGCGTGACACAGGAATTGAGTTGATTGCTCCGGCGAGAGGCGCTGGAGCATAGCAAGAAACGGAAAAGATTGTGCCCAGACAGGTTCCATTAGAGCGTTGCAGGAATATCGGCATCATGGCCCACATCGATGCCGGTAAGACCACCACCACGGAGCGCATCCTGTTCTATACGGGACGCACGCACCGCATTGGTGAGGTCCATGAAGGCACAGCGACGATGGACTGGATGGCGCAGGAGCAGGAGCGCGGCATCACCATCACGTCGGCTGCGACTACCTGCGTCTGGAAAGATATTCGGATCAACATCATCGACACTCCCGGCCACGTGGATTTCACCGCCGAGGTCGAGCGCTCGTTGCGCGTACTCGACGGCGCCTGCGCCGTGTTCGATGCCGTACACGGAGTGGAGCCGCAATCCGAGACCGTTTGGCGTCAGGCCGATAAGTACGGCGTTCCGCGCATTTGCTTCATTAACAAGATGGACAAAATGGGCGCTGACTTCGAGCACGCGGTGGATACCATCCGCAAGCGTCTCAACGCGCGCCCGGTTGCCATTCAGTTGCCCATCGGCCAGGAAGACAAGTTCAAAGGCGTCATCGATCTCATGGCCATGAAGGCGATCATCTGGAATGACGAGAGCCTGGGCGCGGAGTACGCGGTCGAGGAAATTCCAGCAGAGCTGAAGAAGAAAGCCGCCGCCTACCACCAGATCCTGATCGAGACCGTCGTCGAAAACGACGATCAGGACGAGTTGATGCACAAGTACATCGAAGGCGAAACCATTGGCGAAGCCGAACTGAAGGCCGCATTGCGCCGTGCGACGCTCAAGATGAAGGTCTTCCCGGTGATCTGCGGGACCGCCTTCAAGAACAAGGGCGTTCAGCCGCTGCTCGACGCCGTTATCGATTACTTGCCTTCGCCGCTCGATGTTCTGCCCGTCAAGGGTATTGACCCCAACACGGGGAAAGAGGTTGAGCGCGCCGCCGACGACAAGGCGCCGTTTTCGGCCCTGGCCTTCAAGATCATGACCGACCTGTTCGTTGGTCAGCTTACGTTTATACGCGTCTACTCCGGACATCTGAAGCAGGGCGACAGCGTGTTGATCAGCGGTCGTTCGCGGACGGAGCGCATCGGCCGTCTGCTGAAGATGCACGCCAACAAGCGCGAGGACATCACTGAAATCTACGCGGGCGACATCTGCGCCTGCGTCGGCCTGAGAAACATCACCACGGGCGATACGATTTGCAACGAGGACCATCCGGTCGTGCTCGAATCCATCGAGTTTCCGGCGCCCGTGATCGCAGTAGCTGTCGAACCAAAAACCAAGAGTGACCAGGAAAAGATGGGCGTCGCGCTGGGCAAGCTGGCGCAGGAAGATCCCACTTTCAAAGTCAACACCGATCCCGACAGCGGCCAGACCATCATTGCCGGCATGGGCGAGCTTCACCTGGAAATCCTCGTCGATCGCATGATGCGCGAGTTCAACGTGCAGGCCAACGTCGGCAAGCCGCAGGTCGCCTATCGCGAAACCATCCGCAAACAGGCGCAGGCGGAGGGCAAGTACATTCGCCAGACCGGTGGCAGCGGCCAGTACGGCCATGTGCGCATTCGGCTGGAGCCCAACCTGCCGGGCAAGGGCTACGAGTTTATCAACGACGTGGTGGGCGGCGTGATCCCCAAGGAATTTATCAAACCGGTAGACCAGGGCATCAGGGAAGCCATGGAAGGCGGCGTTCTCGCCGGCTACGAAATGGTGGACGTGAAGGCCACGCTCTACGACGGCAGCTATCACGATGTCGATTCCAACGAAATGGCCTTCAAGATCGCCGGCTCGATGGCGTTCAAGGAAGCCGCGCGCAAAGCCAGCCCAGTATTGCTGGAGCCGGTGATGTCGGTGGAAGTGGTTGTGCCCGAGGAATACATGGGCACCATCATCGGCGACTTGAGCAGCCGCCGCGGTCGCATCGAGGGCATCGAGCATCGCGCTGGATCGCAGGTGATCAAGGCAATGGTGCCCCTGGCCGAGATGTTCGGCTATGCCACCAACATGCGCTCGAGCACCCAGGGCCGCGCAACGTTTAGCATGCACTTCTCACGCTACGAAGAGGCGCCGCGTGCGGTGGCCGAAGAGATCGTGGCCAAGGTGCAGGGGAAAAGTCCCGCGGGTACGAAGTGAAATGTGGCGTGATTACGTCGGTCTCTGGGATGAGTCGACGTGAACAGTTTTAGGTAATTCGTGCGGGAGTTTAGCCCGCGCACCATAAGCAATCGTTGATTTAACAGAGATACGGAGCTCCAATGGCGAAAGAGAAATTTGACCGCAGCAAGCCGCACGTGAACGTAGGCACGATCGGGCACATCGATCATGGCAAGACCACGTTGACGGCGGCCATCACCAAGGTATTGCAGAAGCACAATCCCAAGATCGTGTTCCGTTC
>DATCCF010000411.1:0-11535 GCA_036511435.1 Terriglobales bacterium
TCCATCATAAGCTGCAGCAGGTCGTGCGCGACACGGTGCGTATCGTGGCGGGCGACCAGTCCTTCTCGGGAATCCATGGCTTCCAGCAGATAGTCGCCCAGGATCGGCTTCACCCCCAGTGCCTCGATGGCGTCAATATCGGTCTCGATCTGTGACTGCTGCTTCTCGGCGTACTTCAGCGCCAGCGCGGGAGACGCGGGAGTGCGATTGACCAGCGCGTAATCGAAAAACTGATGACGCGCATGTTTGTAAAGCGCGCGAATGTGATCGGAAGCGGTAAGCCCCAGGCTCTCGTTGGCCTGGGTCATTAGGTTACAGACAAACACCTTGACCGCGCGGCTGGTCGCAATCGCCTTGGAAACGTCGCGCACCAGCAAGTTGGGCGCCAGGCTGGTGAACAGGGAACCCGGCCCGATGGTGATCAGATCGGCGCTCTCGATGGCCTCCAGCGCCACCGGCAGGGGCTTCGCATTCGCCGGCGCCATACGCAACTCGACAATACGCCGCTGACTCGCGGTTATGTTCGTTTCCCCGCGGACGAAGGAGCCGTCGTCCATAATGGCGTAGAGCTGCGCGTTGCTAGTGGTCGCGGGATAGATGTGTCCGCGGGTGGCCAGAATCGCCGACGAATGTTTTACCGCCTGGCTGAAGTCGCCGGCGATCGCCGTCATGGCCGAAAGAAAGAGGTTTCCGAAATTGTGTCCGCCCAAACCTTCGCCGGCAGGGAAGCGGTATTGGAAAAGGCGTGACAGCAGGGCCTCGTCCTCCGAGAGCGCCACAATACAATTGCGCACATCGCCAGGAGCAGGAACATTCAATTCTTTGCGCAGACGCCCGCTGGAACCGCCGTCGTCGCTCACCGTGACGATGGCCGAGAGATCGTCGATGCGGGGCAGCCTGCCAGGAAGCGGAGCTTCTCCCGCCGCGCTGACATATTGCTTCAAGCCGTGCAGCAAGGTGGACAGTCCTGTGCCCCCGCCCATAGCGACAACTTTTATGGACCCTGGCGCAGCGGAGTTGGAGTAGTTCTGCATGCTATCGATCAGATACCAGCTAAAAACGCCACTGGTCTGGCGGAGATGGAGTTCCCGCGCTGGTATCGGGATAAAGCAGTTCGGTAAACCGGGGATCGTCGGCCAGGTTCTTGAAGTCGCCATCGTTGCGCGCCTGGAACCGATTCGCCGGGTTGAGACGAATCGCCTGATGCAAGCTGGCGATGGCTTCAGGGAAGTGGCCGGTCAGGCAGTTCAAGGTCGCCATACCGTACCAAACGAAGTCCAGCTTGGGGGCATTTCTGGTCAGCGCTTCAAGATTCTCGCGGGCACTGACGTAGTCGCCCATGTTCATCAGCGACACGGCGTAATCGAATTGTTCCTCCGGCGTCTTGAAAGTGGTTACAACCCGGCTCATTTGCTGGTTGCAGCTATTCAGGTGGACCGAAGCGCGGTCGGCGAGTTCGGGACTCGAACCAGCCACTACTTTCTCGAGACAGGCCTTGGCTCTATCGTAGTTGTGCGCTTGCAGGGCCTTCAGGCCGGCCTCGTAGTTTTGCACCGCTTGGGTAAAACGAGGATCGTCCGTCAACTTCATCGGTTTGCTTCCCCGGGACCGCATCTCCGAGCCTGCCGCGGATGAGCGCAAATCACTATTGCTCTTAGGCTTAGCAGTCGCTTGCTTACCTTTTTCCGTGGCGTTTTTCTTCATCCGTTGGCTTCCTTGGGTTGATCGCGACGGGGAATTGCTCAGGGTTGTGCAAACCCTAGTCACGCGTAGGCTGATTGTGCTGAGTTATACCCGCAACTGGGGGTGCCGTCAACTTACCAAAGTTCGGCGCTTGGGACCCGCATGAAATCAGTCGCTCTTGGCCGCCGATTCAAGATCGATGGACTTCCATTCGCCCTTGATGATGCCGGCGCGAATCTCGGCTGGCGTCTTCTTCAACCTCATCTGCCGATACGCGTAGAAAACTTCCTTCATGCAGATTCCGCAATGAGCTCCATGGGTAGTCTCGAAGCAGCTATGCAGGCTGCCGTGCCCGATGCGGTCGCAATAGCAGTAACATGGCATCTGGTACAGCACGCTGGGAATCTTGGCCGCCAACTCATAGCTTTTTACCTGGTAAGGATACTGGAAGGACTCTCCCCACCACTGGTCCTTGGGCAGGATGGGCATGGAATCGCCGGGCTGCAGCGCGTGATCATGGTAGGCGGGCACGCGATCGCCTTGCGCGAAACAAACAACGGCCAACACCGCAGTCACAGCAAGCAGCGCGAATTTCTTCATGGGACAGTCCTCACCTAGGGTCCTGACTCATTTTAGCGGAGCAACGCAATTAGACCAAATTTACGCCTGCGAACGCGAGGTCTTCCTTTCCGCAAGTATTCGCGTCGCAAAATTTTCGATGTACCGCCGCTCCCACGGCGGTACATCGCCAAAACGTTCAACGTCAAAGTGAATGCCCGCTGAAGGGGCTGCTGAAAAAAGGCAACGCTCGGGATCGGCGAAGTGCTGGGTAAAGGGAAAAGTTGACCCCGAGTCCCCGTGGAGACGGCAGCCGTTCTCACGGCGCCTCACGCGGACCTCGAAAGTAACTTCAGCGCCTGAATCGTTCAGAATCGAGTATAATTCCCGATTTAATATAAGCTAATAACGAATTAGCCGGGAGTGGTCCCTTCTTTTCTGAGTGAGGACATGCGGACGATACTGTTACTGCTTCTAATCACGACGGTCTTACATTCTGCGGCGCATACCCAGGAGATCACCGTTGCGGCTGCCTCCGACCTGAATTACGCACTGAACGACTTGGCCTCGCGCTTCGAGAAGAAGACCGGCGACAAGGTAACGCTTTCGTTCGGTTCCTCGGGGAACTTGTATTCGCAGATTCAGGGTGGCGCTCCTTATGATGTGTTCTTCTCCGCCGACATCGCGTATCCGCAGGAGCTTGCCAGCGCTGGCCTGGTCGAGAGTTCGTCGCTGCGCACCTACGCCATTGGCCATCTGGTGCTGTGGGTCCCGAACGGTTCCAGCCTGGGCCCGCAAAAGCTGAAAATGAGTTTGCTGCTTGAGCCTTCGGTGCAACGTATCGCCATCGCCAATCCGCAACATGCGCCTTATGGCCGGGCTGCTATAGCTGCGTTCGAGCATTTCGGATTGAAGGACAAAGTGGCCAGCAAACTAGTCTTCGGTGAGAACATCGGCCAGGCGGCGCAGTTCGTGCAGTCTGGCAACGCGCAGGCTGGGCTCATCGCGCTGTCGCTGGCTGTGTCTCCCGCGATGAAGGGCTCCGGACAATACTGGGAGTTACCGGCGGATTCCTATCCCGAGCTGCAACAGGGGGTCGCCGTGCTCTCGGCTTCGAAACACAAGCCCGCCGCAAAGGCTTTTCTGGATTACGTTCTTTCCGCGGAAGGGGCGGCGGTACTTGCGGAATACGGTTTCCGCGTACCTGCACGTAAATGATCGTTCAGGCACTCACGCTCACGCTGCGCTTGGCCATCATGGTGTCGGCCATCCTGCTCGTCATCGGCGTTCCGCTGGCGTACTGGTTGGCATTTTCGCACCGGCGCTGGAAGTTTCTGGTGGAAGCGATTGTCTCGCTGCCCATTGTGTTGCCCCCGACTGTTCTGGGCTTTTACGTGTTGGTTGCTGTCGGTCCCTTCACCCCATTGGGACGCTGGTATCAGGCGCTCACTGGCCATAGCCTCGCGTTCACCTTCGAGGGCCTCGTACTCGGGTCCGTTTTGTACAGCTTGCCATTCGCGGTGCAGCCCATGGCCACTTCCTTCGCTGCGATTGAGGGAAAATTGCTGGATGCCTCCGCGCTTCTGGGCGCGTCCCGGTGGCGCACGTTCTGGCGCATCGTGCTGCCCCTGGGTTTGCCGGGCGTGCTGACGGGACTGGTTCTGAGCTTCGCGCATACCTTGGGCGAATTTGGCGTGGTGCTCATGGTTGGCGGCAACATTCCCGGGGCAACCCAGACCGTCTCAATTCTGATTTACGACCAGGTGCAAGCCCTCGACTATGCGACCGCGAACCGCACTGCACTCGTGCTTCTACTGCTCTGCTTTACTATGCTGGCAATTCTCTACGGCTTGCGTCGCCATGGCGGGCGGAATTTGTGGGAGTGGAGATGAGCGACTCGACCCCATTGCCACCCGGCGAGCAACTAACGGCGCAGGTAAGAAAATCATTTCGGGGCGAAAGCGGCTCCCAGTTCACGCTCCAAGTCGATCTCGCAGTGGCGGCCGGCTTCACCATTCTGTTTGGAGCCTCCGGCGCCGGCAAGACCACGCTGCTCGACTGCGTTGCCGGACTGCAAACGCCCGACGGGGGAACGATTGCGATCGGCGAGGCTGTGCTCTTCGACTCCCAGTCGCGCGTGAATCTTCCGCTGCGGCGCCGCTCAGTCGCATACCTGCTGCAATCGCTGGCGCTATTTCCGCACATGACGGTCGGGCAGAATGTGCAGTACGGCCTGGCCTCTCTCAACAAGGCGGATCGTGACACTCGCAGTGGCGAAGTGTTGGAGTCGTTCCGTGTCTCCTCGCTGGTGCGGCGGCGTCCCAGCGAAATTTCTGCCGGAGAACGCCAGCGGGTTGCGCTGGCCCGTGCGCTGGTGACGCGTCCGCGAGTGCTGCTGCTGGACGAACCACTCACTGCGCTGGATGCGATCACGAAAGCCCGAATCCTGGACGATCTCCGCGCCTGGAATCGGCGGCATCGGATTCCGGTCCTCTACGTTACCCATGACCGCGAAGAAGTCTTCGCCTTGGGCGAAAGCGCAATTGTGCTGGAGGAAGGACACATCCTTGCGCAGGGCTCGCCGCACGAGGTGCTGCATAGGCCGCAATCGGAAACTGTCGCGCAACTTGCCGGCTTCGAGAATATCTTCGATTGTTCGGTGACCGGCTCACATCCTGAATACGGGACCATGACCTGCCGTGTCGCAGGTTCAAACCTCGACCTCGAAGTTCCGTTGATGCGGGTGAATGCTTCGTTGCCCCTGCGCGTTGGGATTCGCGCGGGGGACATTCTGCTGGCATCGTCGCTGCCGCAAGGACTCAGCGCGCGCAATGTTCTGGACGGGACGATCGGCTCGCTGGAACAGCGCGATATGACGGTGATTGCTATCGTGACTTGCGGACCAGCCTTTGAGGTGCATCTCACGCTGGGTGCGCGAGAGTCCCTGCAACTCAAGCCGGGAGGGCAGGTGTGGCTGGTCGTTAAGACGTACTCGTGCCACGTACTCCAGTAGTACACCAGCGCGATTCCAAAGTCCCTGTGTTCTGCGAGCACGGGTAGAGCGGCGCTTTAGCTGGATTATTCATCTGTTTCGGTAGCTGACAGCAAGCTTTGAAGGGGCACGGCTTCAGCCGTGCCGTCACGTGTGCGTGGAGAGTTGGGCTTCAGCCCCTGAGGGAACTCGCACTTCGTCTCAACACCGAGGTCCCTCAGTGGCTGAAGCCACCATAGTGAAGCGGCTTACGGCACGGCTGAAGCCGTGCCCCTTCAAAGCGTGAGAACCTCAAGAATGATCCAGGTTTAGACTAGAGCCGCGTTGGCCACGAACAAAAAGACCTTCCGCCGCTGCGGTCATTAAGAAAAGAAATGACCGCAGCGGCGGCCTACTGTATGGCCTCCTCGACGCCGGCCTGAAGGCCGGCTGTACCCGAGGGCACGCCAACTCTGGAAGCGCCATAGGAATGCCCCAGCGCAGCAGGTTCACTCCTCACATTGCGGAGTGATGAGGCTCACTGCGTCCCGGTTTATAGGGTCCATACTGGAATTGTTACGGCTGTCCCTAGCCCGGCATGGGAAAAAGCCTATGCCGCTTGCGAAGGCCACTGGCGAGCCCTCCTAACGGCTTGCCCTGGTACTCGCGGCTGGCAGCATGTCCGCATCGGAGGTGTGAGCAATGCCGACCGTCATTGAACCGAAAACCAACGAGGATGCCAAAGCGCAACCCGTTCCACCCGTCTCCAACGAACCCGAGCTGTTTGCCGCGGAAGTCGCGATGGAGGGCAAATCCTCCGGCTTCGTCCCTTTGTTGTTGATTGCCGGATTGATCCTGTGCGTTGGTGGAACCATTTTCTACTTCGTGAAAGGCGCTCGCGACGTCCTAACCGTACCGGTTGCGACCAGCACGGTCACCCGGATACTGGACGCGCAGGGCCCAGCGACCATCCGCTTTAGCACCGGGACCGTGGTCTCGAATGTCAACGAAAAGCCAAAGGACCCGCACTACAAGCTGCTGGCCAAGACCGGCGTTATCGTGACCAAGCCGAAGGGTTACAATTCTTTGATCGTCACCTTGACACCCGAAGGCGAGAAATTGTTGAGCAACATCAAGGGTGTGCAGAAGGGCAGCAATCCTGGTGGGACGACGACCTACGTGGTTCCGTTGGCCGAGCGCAAGCTAGTGGATGTGGCCAACGTCACCATGATCAAGCCGCATCTGGCTCGGGTGGAATATACGTGGAAGTGGGATCCCAATCGCTTGGGGATCGAGTTTGACGCTTCCGGCGGTCTGGTAAAGAGCTTTTCCAGTTGGGACCGCGCCACACTTATCAAGACATACGGCGCCGACTTTTATGGCGCGCCACCGACCAAGGCCAGCATCGTCTTAATGGAAACCGATAACGGCACCTGGAAGCCATACGTCGAGTAGCGGCTGCGGCGAAGTGTTCGCAGAGGGAGGAGCATCGGGCCCTCGCTTTCTTTTTTCCAAGGAAAACTCTGAACAATTGATGCTCCAGTAGAACCGGCCTTCAGACCGGTGTCTTAGCTGTTGCAAATGTAGAGCAGCTTTTTCGGCGCGACGCTTGCGCAGGGAAAACTCCAGTCCCGCTTTGCGGGACGGCTCAGTCTAGCCCGGCACGCCGCCGCAGGCGGAGTGCCGGGTAACGTGGAAAATGGATCTGAGTCCCGTAGGGACGGCAGAGGTTCTCAACAGGTCTTCCCCCCGGAACACGCGATCCGTCAGTAACGCACAAAGTGCAGCCATAGCAGACCGATCGCCAGCGTGATCAGCGTCACGGGCACACCGATTTTCATGTACTCGACGAAGCTAATGTGAGCTTCGGCCCGGGCTTTTTCCACCACGATAATATTGGCCACCGAACCCGTGATCGTTAGATTCCCCGCCAGCGTGCTCGCCATTGCCAGCAAGAGCCATGCACCGTGCGCATCGTGAAATTGCGGAACCAGCCCCTTCAGCAACATCACGGTTGGTACGTTGCTCGCGAGGTTCGACATCAGGGTAACGACTGCGGCAAAGATCACAGGGTTGTGTAAGTTCAGGCGCTCAGCGAAACCAAGCAGTTCATGCGTAATTCCAGCTTGCTCGGCTCCGCCGAAAATCAGGAACAGGCCCAGAAACAGCACCAGCAGCGACCAATCGACATCGCCATAGATCGCTCTGGGCTCGCGGTGGCGCTGCACCAGCAACAGCGCTCCTCCCGCGGCGGCGACCAGCGGCGGCGAAAATCCCAACAGGAAGCCGGCTAATACGGCGAGTGTGACCGTCAGCGGCCAGGCCAGATAGGTTTCGGGTGGCCGAGTCTGTGTCGCTGTCTTGTCAGGGAGCACCTGCGCGCCTGCGGTGTCGTTGCGCAGAAAGATCAAATGCAACAGCCCCCAATCCACGAATAGGCCGATGAGTGCCACGGGGCCGAGGTGTGCCACAAAGTCGCGGTAGGAAATGCCGGACACCGACCCGATCAGTATGTTTTGCGGATTGCCGGTGATGGTGGCCGCGCTGCCGATGTTGGAAGCCGTCGCCAGCCCGAGCAGGTAGGGCAGCGGCTTCACCTTCATGCGTTTGCAAATGCCCAGAACCAGCGGAGCCATGACCAGGCAGACTACGTCATTCACCAGAAATGCCGACAATACGCCGCTGGTGAAGATGACGCCGGGCAGAAGGTGTCGAGGCGAGAGATGCTCGATCACCAGGTGCGACACCCACTGGAAAAACCCGGCGAGGTGCAGGCTGGCGACAATCAGCATCATGGCGAAGAGCAAAACGAGGGTCGCGAAGTCGATGCTGGCGAGGGCCTGCGGGGGTGCGAGAACACCGAAGACAAACATCAGCACCGCGCCAATGACAGTCATCGCCGGCCGGTCGATCTTGGTGCCCGGCAGGCGGCCAACCGCGAACACAAAGTAGCTCACCAGGAAGATCGCCCACGCGACGATCATGTGTCCGTGCGAGAGCGCCTGCGCAATTACCACCATCATCCGGTTGCGGTCCTCATATACCGTTCTATTATGGTCGAACTTGGCGCCAGGTATTGTTCTTCAGGCGAAGTCGAAGTGGCAGTGCGATTCTGGTTTCGATGCTCGTAGCAAGTTAAAGCGCGCTAGCTTCTTGTAGCAAGGGGAATATCGGTTTTGGCCTTTGGGTTTACTCATATAGGACTCTGGTTACCCCCGGGTCGCCTCGATCTGCGGAATCGCTCACCCAGACGCCGTCATCCAATGCAGCACGTCATGGCGTCCACTCCTTTCTCCGATAGCGCCCTCCGGCACTTTGCTGCGCTGGTTGAGTCGACTCGCGAGGACGAATCCATCCCGCTCGCGGCGGCGGCGCTGGCGATTGCGCGCATGGAGTATCCCGACCTCGACGCGGACCCCTACCTCGCCCGTCTCGAAGAGATGGCCCAGCAGGTGCGAACTCGCCTGCGCAAGAGCCCGACGGCGCGCGAGTCGATTGCGCTGCTCAACCAAGTACTATTCCAGGAGGAGGGCCTGCGCGGCAACCGCGAAGACTTTTACGATCCGCGCAACTCGTTTCTCAATGACGTGCTGGACCGCAAGCTTGGCATCCCGATCACGCTTTCGGTGGTTTACATGGAAGTGGCAGGGCGGGTCGGCTTCCCGGTTGCCGGTGTTGGAATGCCCGGTCATTTCCTGCTGAAGCACTATGACGTGGGGGCAGGCGAGATCTTTATTGATGCGTTCAACCGCGGAAGCATTCTGGGCCCGGAAGATTGTCAACAGCGTCTGGATGAAGTCTATGGCGGGCAGGTTGACATGCGAGCGGAGTACCTGCAGCCGGTTACGCATCGCGAGATACTGGGCCGCATGCTGAACAACCTGCGACAGATTTATCTGACGCAGCAGGATGGGCGCAAGGGGCTCGCGGTGCTGGATATGCTGCTGGCAATCCCGCCCGGTTCGCCCGACTTGTTGCGCGAGCGCGCGCTGCTGCGGCTGAACCTCGACCAGTACCTCGGGGCCGCGCAGGATTTGGGCAAGTATCTCAAGCTGGCGCCCGAGGCCGCCGACGCGCAAGCGGTGCGCGAAACCTTTGACATGGTGCGGCAAATGGTAGCGCGGATGAATTGAGGAGGGCCGCTGTTCGCTATTCGCAGGTCGCGCTCGGCCATTCATTCTTTAGGTCTCCCGAAATCCCTTGAGGGCAGGTCGCCTCCGCTCCAAACTCGACCAATCCGTCTTGTTGATTCCGGGCGGGAGTTGGGATCTGTCCCATTTCGGAATCGTAGCGCGAAAGAATCTGTTCGTTTGGAATTCTCCGGCCTTTTTGCAGGATAGAATTCGGCATCGGGCCAGCGCCTGCCGGAGCACGCCATGAAACGGAGTTTCGCTTCCCTCAACCCTCAGGAAGCCCTGCACGTCGCCATCTTCATCGAGGAACGCAACGCCGAGTTGTACCACCGCTTCGCGGAAATGTTTGTCGAGTTCCGCGATAGCGAATCGTTGGAAATCGCCAGCGTCTTCTGGGAAATGGCGGCAGAAGAAAAAAATCACAGCTCGCTGCTGCAAGGCCAGTACATGGAAAAGTACGGGAGCTCGCGTTGCGCTCTGACGGAAGAAGACCTCGTCGAGTGGATCGAAGTCCCGAAGTTGGACGATGGGGACGTCTTTGCTGCAACCCGCGAAGGCCGCACGACCAACGTGCGGGACCGTGCTTTGCAGGTGGCGCTCAAGGCGGAACTAGCTGCCCAACGCTACTACTCCGATCTGGCGGAGAACACGCAAGACTGAGGGACCGTTGCGCCGGCTTTATCGCGAACTCGCCGAAATGGAAGACGGCCACGTGGCTTACATTCAGCGCAAGCTCGTGCCTCATCCCACCAACGACAAGAAGGCGAACTAGGGGGTTGGCAGACGCGCCCGGGTTGTTGGCGGCAATAGGGGTCCTTCGACTCGGTCGCCGCGGCGACCTCGCTCAGGATGACAATGAATTATGGCTGATGGCTGACGGCTGAGTGCTGTCTTACGGCTTGCTCAGGTCCAGCGGAAACGATTTCAATTCCACCTGTCGCTGGCTGGCTTTGTCGTGATGGCTGGCGTCGGTTGCGTGCTGCACCAGCGTGCCCTTGATCACGCGGTAGTCTTCCTGTCCGGGCTGCTTGCCCGGGGTTATGGTGATCACGCCGGTGAACTCGTACCAGACTCCGTGTACCGTCTTGGTATTGAACGACAGATGGTCGCCCGCAAGGGTGGCCTTGTCGAAGAACTGGTCGATGAACTGACCCTTGTCGCTGTCAGCGTCCCCGAATCGCGAGATGAAACCGGAGACCTTGCCATCTTCCATCGTGAGCTGCACGAACTCGCCTTCGCGCAAGAAGGAATACATGCCGGAGGGATCGTCTGCGGGAGCAGAAGTTTTCGCCGGCTGCTGGGTCGGCGATGCCACCGATGAAAACGCCGGCCGCGGCAGCGCCAAGGTCGCAAGCGACGTGACCAACGCCGCCAGCCCTACACATCTCCAGATCATGTTTGCTCCCTGTGGCGATCCATCATTGCACGCCGCTGCCGGTTGACGAAAGAGCAACTTCCGCGCAGCGATCATCCCCGCCGCAGGCGCAGTTTTCCGCTATAATCCGAGTACTTGCTCCACGGTCGAGGATGATGTCGGACAGTACCGCAGTCAGGGCCCAGCGCGATCCTTCAGTGTGCGATTCCGCTACCCCAGAGAGCGCCCGCCGCGGCGGGCCGCTCCCCGGCGACCCCGCACCTCCGGCCCTGCTGTGCGAACTGGAGCCCTGGCATCGCGTCTTTTTGCGTAACCTCGGCGACCTTCTTCTGCACCGCCAGCCGCCTCCGATCGAGATCACGGCCCAGCCGGTTGCCTTGCGGCCGGTATACTTCATCCGGACCGGCATCGATGCTTACCGCTTCGCCCAGTCCTACGCCGGCCACATCGCCTTCGTCATCGTGGTGTATCTGGTGTGTACGCTGCCGCTGTTCAATCGCCCACCGAAACTCCAGTCGCCGTTTGAGAACACCAAGGTCGAATACTACCCGGTAAGCGAGTATCTGCCGCCCATCAACACCGCCAGCGAGGCGCCCGTGAAGCCGCGCCAAGGCACGCCGAAGCTGGCCAAACAAGAGATTCTCTCCGTCGTCCCGCCGGAGCCGGACAACACCCACCAGACCATCGTCACGCCGCCCAAGGTCAAGCTGGATCGGGACGTACCGCTGCCTAACATCGTCGCCTGGACACCCATACCCGCGGCCCAACCGATTGCCGCCTCGGCGCGTTCCGTTTCGCAATTGAAAGTTCCGCAG
>DATCCF010000412.1:0-6585 GCA_036511435.1 Terriglobales bacterium
CAACGTTAGGTTGCAGTGGTAGTGCGACAGCTTCACACACATTCCCGAGATGAAAGGCTCAGAAACCCTGCGTAGCGGGCCGATCCCCTTCCCGGTGCCCCTGTAGTACCTTCCCCCCGCCGTTCGTCGGCCCTGAGGCCCGCCAGCCCTCATTGCGGGCATTCCTAGCCGGTTACAGTTCACCCCTCCCATCCCTGACAGGCAAGCGCTGATAGAAAAAAGCGGTGACGATACGGTGACGAACGATGCGAAAAACGAGTCATAGGCTGTCTATAAGTGTCATTCTAGGTAGTCCCCAAACCTCATGAAACCTAGTGATTCTGATAGGTTTGTCTATCATAGTCAATCGCTGTCTATCCTTTCTTTCGGGACTTTCACGGCGGTAACACGGGTTCAAATCCCGTCGGGGACGCCAAATCTTTTCAAGGACTTGCGGCTGCCAACGTGCTGGTTCACCAGTGTGACCGGGCCACATTAAGGTACAGATCAATCCCGCAGTAAGATACAAATCAATCCCGCAGTCCACACCTCTGACTCGTTGAAGTCCTGCGCAGGGATTTCCCTCTTGGCGCACCATTGCTTTAGTTCGTCACATTGCCATGCAGCATGCGTCACTGACAAACAACTGTCGCAAGAGAGAGGATTTCAACGGAGTTCGCGGATCATAGGAGCCGAGGCGCACGTGCTCCTGCGACGTGCCAGGAGCAACCTATGCTGCCCCTTGCAGTTCATGTCTCGCTGTGTCGAGCCTGCAACGTGTTGGAGAGACGGCAAGCTGCTTCGGAATCTCTGGCGGCTCGACAAAATTTCATAAATCCTGCCTTCTGGGCCGCATCGTTTTCCGATCCTAACGGAAGATCGGGGAGGAAGCGCATGTCAGCCCCTTACCGTACTCTGCTGCTCCTGCGGGCAGTCAGTCCTTCAATCACAGTTCCGCCTGAAGTGGCGCAAGTAGCTATCGCCCCCGGTGCCGGTGCTGGGTCAAGTACCCCGGAAAGGAGTCCTGTATGATTCGCCGAATTGTTTGCAATCCTGTGGTAAGTCTGTGTTTGGCGATCGCCGCAATTCTCGCCAGCGACCGCTCATCCGCGCAACTGCAGGAGCCGTTGCCGTTGCCGGGGACACCACACCTGATTTTTTCCACTTACCTGGGAGGGACCACGCCCTGCGACGGTTGCAGCGACGCCCGTACCTTCGCCCAGAACGCCGGCAGCGACGCTCAGGGAAATACCTACGTGACTGGAGCCTCGCGGGCGTCTGACCTCCCCGTGCTGAACGCCTTTCAACCGAAGCCCGCACCCCACAGCGAGATAACGGCTTTTGTGGCGAAGTACGACGCCGCTGGCAAACCGCTCTGGTTGACCTATTTGGGCGGCAACCGGCAGACCATGGGTGTGGGAGTCGCTGTCATGCGCGACGGAGGAGTTGCCATCGCTGGCATGACCAGTTCGGATGCATCGGGACCGTTCCCGACCAAGCACGCCTTCCAGGATCACAACAACGGAGAGTCCGACTACTTCGTGACCGTCTTGGATGCCAACGGCAACCTGCGCTACTCGACGTACTTGGGCGGGAGTGATGTGGATGGAAGTAGCTTTACTGACGACAACAGTAACGGCAATAACGTCTCAGTGGATTCGCATGGCTTGGTTTATGTCGTAGGCACCACCCGTTCCGGCGGCGGCAACGGCGGAATCAAGTTTCCGGTGACCTCGAATGCCCTCCAGCCCGACCTCAAGGGTTCAACGGACGCTTTCCTGTGCATCTTAGATCCCGCAAAGAGTGGCCCGGACTCGCTGGTCTACTGCAGCTTTCTGGGAGGTGACCGTGACGAAAAGGGTCATAGCGTCACAGTGAACGCCGCTGGCGATCTCATCACCGCTGCCGGCTATACCAATTCCTCCGATTTTCCTACCACCACCAACGCCTACCGGAGCCACCCTGCGCCCTCGGGTTACACCAGCAATGGGTTTTTGTCCCAGTTCAGATCCAGCAAGCCCGGCGACCGATTCGCGGAATATACGGCGCGTTACTCTACCTACCTCGGCGCCGACTCAAAGGAGGCCCGGGATGACACCTACGCCGTAGCTCTGGATGCAAAAGGGCTCATCGTAGCCACGGGCCGTACGGAGTCGTCCAACTTTCCCATGAACGGGCCAGAGGTGCCCAGCATTTACAACAATGCACCCTATCTTAAGCCGCATACCTCGGGAGACGAGGCCTTCCTGGTGAAGATCGATCCTTCCTTGGAAGGCGAGGCATCCCAGTCTATTCCACCTTCCTTGGGGGTGGATCGGCCATCAAGGGGGGCCTTACCAGCTTTTGCACCGGCGTGGCGGTCGATTCGAAAAATGCGGTGTATGTCGGCGGGGAAACCTCCTCTCCCGGGGTGGGATACGTTCCCTTCCCAATTCCCCTCACGGCTCCTGCGAAGTTTCCGTATACCAACAATGCACTGATCGCCTCTCAGCAGGGGAGTTTCGACGCCATACTCATGCAAGTCAGCCCACGCGGTAGCTGGTTGGGCTATTCGACCTTCGTCGGGGGGAAAGGAAATGACCGCGCCTACGGACTGGCGGTCGATCCCGCCGGCAACGTGGTCCTGACGGGACTTACCTCCTCTTCTGATTTTCCCGTGAAGAATCCGGCCCAGCCCTGGCCGGGCATCCCGGGTGAGCAGAACGGCTTCGTGGCCAAGTTCTCTTTTCTTGCCGTAAGCGGAGATGGGAATCGCTGAACGTTCATGAGTTGTAGCGTGGTCGTGAGACGGCGAACCGCCTCGCTTAGCGGATGGTGACCTTTATTGAAAAGACTTTCGCTGGCGGCACATCTTTCTCCCATGGCCGCCGATATTCGAGATTCAACGTGGCCGTGCCTGGCCCCATCGCCTTCATTTGCAGCACTTGGGTGCCCGGTGCCCCGACTTTTTGGCTTGACTGATTCTGCTGCTTGTAATCTGACTTGACCAGCTTGAGTGGCGAAGAGTCCCCTTTCACGCCCCAACTGTAGCCAGTCGATGGATTCGAAGGGAGCTGCACGATGAGCGTCCCACCCTGTGCCAGCTCAATTCCTTTGCCATTGTCCTGGTCGGTAACGGTTACGGCGGAAGCGGGAGTCTTCGCAGGTGCGGCAGTCGCTGAGGGCTCCGATTGTTGCGCCAGAATCGCGGACGCAAGACACAGCCACGCCAGACCGCTGACAATTACGCTACGAATCATGAAAGATCCTCCAGTCTTAACAACTAACATTGAGCGCTTGCCCATCAGAGTGCTTGTTCATCTGCAGATTGTCAATCTGGAACGAGAGCCTCAACCGATTCATCGCAAGACTTTTTGCAGTTTCGCCAACCCGCATTACAATACGAGCAATTCAGAAACCCGTTGGCCGCGATGTAGCGGCCGTGAGGCAAGGATGGCTGATTCTACTCCGCAGCAAAAGATCATCGACACTTGTGAAGCAGACTTTGACGCGCACAGCAACGATTGCAGTGGCTTCGTGAAGGCCGTGGCCAGCGGCCTGGGAATCGTGATGACTGGGATGGCGGACGACATCGTGGATGAAATTCAGACCGCGCCCTGGACGCCGCTTGCCGATGGCGTTGCGGCAAAGGCCCAGGCCGACCTGGGCTTTTTTGTCATCGGAGGCCTGAAAGATACTCCGCACGGTCACGTCGTCGTGGTGGTGCAGGGGCCGCTGGCGCACGGAAAATATCCGACCGCCTACTGGGGCCGCCTCGGAGGCACGGGAAGGAAGAACACCACCATCAACTGGGCCTGGAACGCAGCCGACCGCGATCGGGTGACCTACGCTTACCTGGCCCTTCCGCCACCATGAGGTTGCTTGCCCCGGTGTTGTACGCGCTGTACGTGTTGTTTGCGCTGGCCCCGCAGGAGCATGTCCGCGGCTTCCGTCAACTTGCTTTCGACAACGGGCAGAGCACGACCTTCGGAGCTTATAGTTTCCGTCTTGCCGAGCCTGATCGGCCCGACAAGCCCACCGCCTGGCAGGGGCCTCTGACGATCTCCTCCGGTGGCAAGTCCTGCGCGGCCGATGTCTCGCTGGTGACGGCCGTATATGCCGCCCCGGACGCCCCGTTCGTTGTCGTGGTCACCTACAGTGGCTCCAACACCTACGTCCACTTCATCGCCATCGCAAGCTGTGCGGCGAAGTGGGAACGGATCAAAGCCTTTACTGAAGGTGTTCGGGTCGCCGGGGACCGCCTTACGGTCCTTCCCGCCTGTGACAGCGCCGGTGTCAGGTCACCGACGCGCTGTTTTGCCGGTCAGGTGTACAAGTTGACCAGCGAGGCTGCGCCCGAGTTGCTGAAAGATGAGTCGTTCACTTTGACCAAGGAGACGCTAGGCGTGGGCTTCACTGGCGAGGCGAAGGTCGTGCATCCCAAGAGCGCGCGCGCCCGAATCGTGGCGCCAGAGTAGCCGGCAGAGTTTGTCGGCGCAGGCTCGAGCGGTCGTAGACGGGAACGCGGGGGACAGGGTGTCATTTTTCTGGAATTCTCAGCAAGCTTCTGGAAGCGAACGGCCTGTATGTCTCAGTAGACTGGGCGCAGAGGCAAGCCCAGAATGAAACCGGCCATAGTTATTCTGACGCTGTTCATGAGCTTTCCGGTGCTGGCTGTACAACCCGTACAACCCATATGTTTTTACGTCAACGAAGTCTGCTACCAAGAGCAGACGTTCAATAACATCACCGTTGGTATCGCTGTCCACGATAACGGGGCATACAGCCAGATGGACGTGACGGTAGCCAACCGCTCAGATGCACCGCTGGATGTGATACCGGGGCCGGATTACTTTACATTGACCGAAACGGCACCGAAACAGCAAGCGTTGAAGTATAAGACAGAACACGACCTGACTAGCAGCGTCAATCATAGAGTGTTTTGGACTTCAGTCATCGCTGGTGTGGGTGCTGCACTTGCCACCGACACGAGTACCATCCGAACGCAAACACCTTCTGGGAGCACCTATACCACCACGATTACGACCCCTGACTATGCTGCACAAGCTCGGTTTAGTGACTTGGCGAACCAAGCTCAGTCGTTAGGACAAGCGAAGATTTCTGAAATCCAACGGCAGTATCTTCACCGTACCACTCTTTTACCAAATGACTCCCTCGACGGCATGCTGTTTTTTAGCCGGGCGCGGAAAGCAACCCGTACTGAGGCAACAGTTACGATTGCTGGAAACCAATTCAGCTTTGTGTTTCCGCCGGGTGGGAACGCCCCACCGCCGTTCGTCGCATCTCTGAACACGCTCACGCCGCTCTCATCCGCTTCAGTCCCCAGCCAAAGTACCGTTAGAACTGTTACAACCGCTGGATTCGTTGCAACCGCGCCGGTGTCTCCTAAGGAATGGGCCACCACTAAGCCTCGAAAATCACAAACGCCAGCGGCCAGTTCCACGACCCGCTGCTTCATGCTGTCCACATCCCGGTTGCCGTTGTGTGTTTCCATGTCAGCGGTAGATGGGACTGTGGTGTCTCCACTTCCTCCCAGTCAGTGATTATGCACTGGAGCCAGGAAGAGCCCGTGAAGAAAGTTACAGCTTGTATCCTGCTTATCCTTCTCGGTCTGGCTCTCTGCGCTTCACCGGGGGCCGTTGCCCACGCCGACACGAGTTCCGCGCAGCGTACGGCGCAGAAGAACTCGCAGAGCTCCCAGAAAAAGTATCTGAAGCAACAGAAAAAGGCACAGAAGAAGGCGCAAAAATCGCAAAAGAAGGCGATGAACAACTGGAAGAAGCAGCACCCGACAGCCCACTAAGAAATCGGTGAGAAATGGTCTGTAGCAGATGTGGGACTCAGTTGATGGAGTCTGCGGCTTTCTGCCACGTCTGCGCTTGTCCGGTTCCGCCGCGTGCGGGTGCGACTTTGGACCATCGGTCACGATGTCACAGTTACAGCAGCTTCAACCCGGTATGTTTTACCGATTGGGGGTATTTGGTTCTTCTTCGATGGAGGGCTGGAACAAAAAGCAGCGAGTGACCTAAAGCCTGCACCGAAAATTGGCCAGTTCCCTCGCCGCACAGTGGCTGGCTTTTTGCAATCAATTGCAAAATCTGTCCAGCCCCCGGTGTCGCCGCTCTTCTCCGTAAAATTTCCCACCCCACCCGGCGCTCGACCACCCCAGGCCACCCGCCACGGCGGGGCGTGGCTTGGGGACCCTAGGGCGCGCCCGGCTAACATCATCCCGCGTGTTTGCTCACCGCTCCGTCTTACGACGGAATGATGCTCAGCGCATGTTTTGCCGATTGATTTACCGAGAGTCGCAGTTGCTGTCGTAGTCGGGGACGCGGGGAACAGGTTGTCGTTTTTCTGGAATTCTCAGCAAGCTTATGGAAGCGAACCGTTTGTAGGTCTAAGTAAACTGGGGCAGAGGCACGCCCAAAATTAAACCGGCCAATACAGAGGGGCAAATGACGGCATAGACAAGTGTGTGCTGTGTCGCCGTGTGTGCTCGGCGGCGGCTGCCTGCATCGGTCAGCAAAAGGAGAAGCTTCTATGTTGCCCGTGGTGTAAGCAGCTGATTTTAGGCACCAGCCAGTGGTGGGTTCGGCTGCCTAGTTC